>NZ_JBGQOP010000007.1:0-143430 GCF_052119705.1 Oceanisphaera sp. W20_SRM_FM3
AGGATTAACCCCCAACGCATATGCGCAGCAACTTAATGCTGCTTAAACTGGTGTCTACTTTAGTCGGGCCATTCCAAGAGCTTAATTTAAAATTCAACATTTAAAATTCAACATTGCCCAAAGGGCTAGCGCACCATACAAATGTTGGCCTTGCTGCTTGGCCTAGACGTTGTCTGTTGTAGGCACTACGACTGTGCTAGACTCTTTTTCCTTAAGCACCCTTGGAACCTTGCTAGCTATGCTTGAGCAAATACGCATCGTGTTGGTTAACACCTCACACACTGGAAATATCGGCTCTGCCGCCCGCGCCATGAAAACCATGGGCCTTACCGAGTTATGGCTGGTTGATCCCGTCGGCACTATCGACGATCAAGCTATCGCGCTGTCGGCGGGCGCTCATGACGTACTGGAAAATGCCCGCATCGTGGACACGCTGGCAGAAGCCGTTGCCGATTGCGGCCTGGTCATTGGCGCTAGCGCCCGTTCACGCACTTTATCTTGGCCTATGTTAGATGCCCGTGAAGCCGGCGAAAAAGTACTGCGCGAAGCGCCACAGCATAAGGTTGCCTTGGTATTTGGCCGTGAACGCACGGGGTTAAGTAACGATGAACTGCATCTGTGTCAGTTTCACGTGGCTATTCCTGCCAATCCAGATTACAGCTCCTTGAACTTAGCCATGGCCGTGCAAACCTTAAGCTATGAAGTACGCATGGCGTGGTTGGCGGCAGAACAAGCCAATGCCGAGCCTGAAACCGGCTATCCCTTATCGGCGGATCTGGAGCGTTTCTACCAGCATTTAGAGCAGACCCTGCTTGAAACCGGCTTCATCATTAAACCTCATCCGGGGCAGGTGATGACCAAATTGCGCCGCTTTTTTAACCGAGCGCGACCCGAAGAGCAGGAGCTGAATATCTTGCGCGGCATTCTCACTTCCATACAGAAAAATGGTCGCTCGTCCGGTGACAATAGTTGAGTGTTTTAGTCGGGCTAATACTTGACTGAATTACTCGGGTATGGCAATCTGGCCGCATGTGTAGCTAGGGTGAAATTAGATGAGACTAACATCAAAAGGGCGTTATGCAGTAACAGCCATGTTGGATGTAGCCTTGCACTGTGATGCGGGCCCCGTATCACTGGCCCATATCTCTGAGCGTCAGGGTATTTCTCTGTCGTACCTTGAGCAATTATTCGCACGCTTGCGTAAGCACGGCTTAGTGAGCAGCGTGCGCGGCCCTGGCGGCGGTTATTTGCTGGGCCAGTCGCAAGCGGCCATTTCTGTGGGCGCCATTATTACCGCAGTCGATGAGTCGGTAGATGCCACTAAATGCCAAGGTAAGGGCGATTGTCATAACGGCAGTCAATGCCTTACTCACACCTTATGGTGCGCGCTAAGCGACCGTATCAGTGATTTTTTAGACGGCATTAGCCTAGCCGAGCTGGTAAACCAGCAATCGAGACGGCGTGTGCCTGAGCAACAAGATAGCAGCTTAAGTCTGTTGACTCTGGACTAAGCAAACAGCAATTGAGCCTAATTTTTTAGTATTAAATGTCGATGACAAGACTGCCAACCAAGCAGCGTCGTAATGGAGAATAAAATGAAACTGCCCATTTACCTCGACTATGCGGCTACCTGCCCGGTAGATCCACGCGTTGCCGAACAGATGATGCAATGCCTCACCCCAGATGGCATTTTTGGTAACCCAGCTTCTCGCTCCCACCGTTTCGGTTGGCAAGCAGAAGAGCGTGTAGATATCGCGCGTAACCAAATTGCCGACTTGATCAATGCCGACCCGCGCGAGATCGTCTTTACCTCTGGTGCAACCGAGTCTGATAACTTGGCCATTAAAGGCATTGCCAACTTCTACGGTAAAAAAGGTAAGCACATTATTACCTCTAAAACCGAGCACAAGGCAGTTCTGGATCCTTGCCGTCAATTAGAGCGTGAAGGCTATGAGGTGACCTATTTAGAGCCTCAATCCAGTGGTCTGTTTACGCTAGCACAAATTGAAAACGCCATGCGTGACGACACCATTTTGGTGAGCATCATGCACGTAAATAACGAAACCGGCGTTATTCAAGACGTGAAGGCTATCGGTGCCTTGTGCCGGAGCCGCAAGATAATGTTCCACGTTGATGCGGCACAAAGTGTTGCCAAAATTGACGTCGACGTAAAAGACATGAATATCGACTTGTTGTCGATATCTGGTCACAAATCCTATGGTCCTAAAGGCATAGGCGCGCTGTATGTATCTCGTAAACCACGGGTGCGCTTAGAAGCACAAATGCACGGTGGCGGCCATGAACGCGGTATGCGCTCTGGCACCTTGCCTACTCACCAAATCGTGGGTATGGGCGAAGCGATGCGTATCGCTAAAGAAGAAATGCACAGTGAAGGCGAGCGTATCTTAGCCTTACGCCAGCGTTTGTATAACGGCCTTAAAGACATCGAAGAAGTATATGTAAACGGTGATCTTGAGCGCAGAGTGCCGGGCATTTTGAATATCAGCTTCGCCTATGTGGAAGGTGAGTCCTTGATCATGGCTTTGAAAGACTTAGCCGTGTCGTCAGGCTCAGCTTGTACCTCAGCCAGTCTAGAGCCTTCTTATGTACTGCGCGCTTTAGGGTTAAATGATGAATTAGCTCACAGCTCGATTCGTTTTAGCATTGGCCGCTTTACTACCGAAGCACAGATTGACTACGCCATTACCTTGGTGAACGAAGCCATTGGTCGCCTGCGTGACATGTCTCCGTTGTGGGAAATGTTTAAAGACGGAATAGATTTAGATCAGGTTGAATGGGCACACCACTAATGTGTTAAACCTAAACAATTGGTGTCTAAACCATTAAGCATTGAGTGAGGATTGAATCATGGCTTACAGCGAAAAAGTAATAGATCACTATGAAAACCCCCGTAATGTCGGCGGTTTTGACAAAAATGACCCGACCATAGCCACTGGTATGGTGGGTGCACCGGCCTGTGGCGACGTGATGAAGCTGCAGCTTAAGATCAACGATGCGGGTATTATCGAAGACGCCAAGTTCAAAACCTACGGTTGCGGCTCGGCAATTGCCTCAAGCTCTTTGATCACCGAATGGGTGAAAGGTAAGAGCTTAGAAGAAGCAGGTAGCATTAAAAATACCGATATCGCCGAAGAGTTGGCTTTGCCGCCAGTAAAAATTCACTGCTCAATTTTGGCAGAGGATGCGATTAAGGCCGCTATCGAAGATTATAAGAAGAAGAAAAACTTAGCGTAAACGGAGACACCATGGCGATCACCATTACCGATGCCGCAGCACAGCGCGTGCAGACTTTCTTGACCAATAGAGGCAAAGGCTTAGGCTTGCGCTTAGGGGTGAAAACCTCGGGCTGCTCGGGTCTGGCCTATGTGCTGGAATTTGTCGATGAACTGGCTGAAGGCGATCAAGTGTTTGAGCATGGCGAGGTTAAGGTGATCGTCGATAGCAAAAGCTTGGTGTATCTGGACGGTACCGAACTCGACTTCGCCAAAGAAGGGTTGAACGAAGGCTTTAAATTCAACAACCCCAATACCGATGGCGAATGTGGTTGCGGCGAAAGCTTTAACGTTTAAGCACTTGGCATAATAGGATCTGGCATGACGGCACCGAGTAGTATGACCCTAGATAAAATAGGGCAAGGCATGAATTACTTTGAACTGTTTGGCTTGAACCCTCAGTTTGAGCTAGACAGCCAGCTGTTATCCGAGACGTATCGGGGGTTGCAAATGCAGTTTCACCCCGATAAATTTGCCGCCCATCCCGAGCGTGAGCGTCTGCAGGCGGTACAAACTGCCGCCTTTATTAACGATGCCTATACCAAGCTCAAACAACCGCTAAATCGTGCCGAGTACTTGTTGTCCTTGCAGGGCGTTGCACTCAATGCCGAGCAGCAAACGTTAAAAGACTCGCTGTTTTTAATGCAGCAGATGGAATGGCGTGAGCAGCTCGAAGAATTGCCTGAAGCGGATGACATATTTTCTGCCATGCAGTCTTTTGAGCAAGAGTTGCAGCAGGCCAGCAGCGATTATTATGCCGAGCTTGCGCAGCAATTGTCGGCTGCCGACTGGCAAGCCGCCGCCGATACGGTACGTAAACTTAAATTCATGACTAAGCTGCATGCCGAACTCGAACGTTTGGAAGATGCACAGCAGGACTTCTAACCCTAATGGCATTACTACAAATTTCTGAGCCGGGCCAAAGCGCGGCTCCGCATGAACACAAGTGGGCAGTAGGTATCGATCTGGGTACCACAAATTCGTTAGTGGCCGTGGTGCGCAGCGGAGTGCCCGAAACGCTGAACGACGACCAAGGTCGTGATTTGCTGCCCTCAGTGGTGCATTACGGCACTCAAGCGCTGCGTGTGGGTTTTGACGCCAAGCATGAAGCCGATCAAGACCCTCAATATACGATTTCCTCCGTTAAACGCTTACTGGGCAAAGCCTTGGCCGATATTCCGCGCCAGCGTTTGCCCTATGTGTTTAATGAAAGTGATAAAGGCCTTATCAGCCTAGACACCCCGCAAGGGCCGGTGAATCCGGTGCAGGTGTCGGCCGAAATTCTTAAAGTATTGGCCGCGCGTGCCGAGGCAAGCCTTGGCAATCCGGTGCAAGGTGCCGTGATTACCGTGCCCGCTTACTTTGATGATGCCCAGCGCCAAGGCACCAAAGATGCGGCGCAATTAGCGGGCTTGCAGGTATTGCGTTTGCTTAACGAGCCGACCGCCGCAGCCCTTGCCTACGGCTTAGACTCCGGTCAGGAGGGCGTGATCGCCGTGTTTGACTTGGGCGGCGGCACCTTTGATATTTCTATTTTACGCCTGCACCGCGGTGTATTTGAAGTATTGGCGACCGGTGGCGACTCGGCATTGGGCGGCGATGACTTTGACCATATGCTGGCGGATTGGATCCAACAGCAAGCCTGCCTCACCGAGCTTAGCCCCAGCCAACAGCGTAATCTGTTGGATGTGGCCTGTGCGGCTAAACAACGCCTCACCGACCAAGACGCGGTTGAAATCAGCTGGCAAGGTTGGCAGGGCAGCGTAAGCCGCGGTGAGTTTGAAGCGCTGATTTTACCTTGGGTAAATAAAACCTTGCAGTCTTGTCGCCGCGCATTGAAAGATGCGGGCGTAACGGCCGCCGAGGTTCAAGAAGTAGTGATGGTCGGCGGTTCAACCCGCGTGCCCTTAGTGCGTACGCGCGTAGGCGAGTTTTTTGCCACCGAGCCTTTAACCAGTCTGGATCCTGATAAAGTCGTCGCCATAGGTGCAGCCATTCAGGCAGATGTGCTGATCGGCAACAAGCCGGACAGCGATATGTTGTTGCTGGATGTGATCCCGCTGTCTTTAGGTTTGGAGACCATGGGCGGCTTGGTGGAAAAAGTGATCCCCCGCAACACCACTATCCCTGTGGCGCGCGCCCAAGAATTTACCACCTTTAAAGGTGGCCAAACTGCCATGGCCATTCATGTGCTGCAAGGCGAGCGCGAGCTAGTGGCGGATTGCCGCTCTTTGGCGCGCTTTAATTTGACGGGGATTCCGCCGATGGCGGCGGGTGCGGCACATATTTTAGTGACCTTTCAGGTAGACGCAGATGGTTTGTTATCGGTGAGTGCCATGGAGAAATCCTCAGGGGCACAGGCGGCCATTGAAGTGAAACCTTCTTATGGTTTAGCCGAGGCCGAAATCACTCAGATGCTAACCGCTTCGTTTGAGCATGCTAAAGATGACATAGCCGCGCGTATGCTGGCCGAGCAAAAAGTTGAAGCGGCGCGGGTAATTGAGAATATCAACAGTGCGTTGGCTAATGATGCCGCCTTACTGAGCGAGTCTGAACTTGCCTTAATCGTGGCCAGTGTCGCCAGCTTGCAGCAAACCGCCCATAGTGACGATCTCGCGGCCATCAAGCAGGCTATCGAACAAACAGACCAACAAACGGCTGACTTTGCCGCCCGTCGAATGGATGCATCCATTCGTCGAGCTCTGGCCGGACAACGAGTAGATAAGGTGTAATATGGCTAAGATTGTATTTTTGCCTCATGCGGAGCTGTGCCCAGAGGGTGCTGAAGTTGAAAGCCTGCCCGGTGAGACGGTATTGGATGCGGCGCTGCGCAATGGCATTGATATCGAGCATGCCTGTGAAAAGGTCTGTGCTTGTACCACCTGCCATATCATAGTGCGTGAAGGCTTTGACTCACTGAATGAAAGCAGTGAGCTAGAAGATGACATGTTAGACAAAGCTTGGGGCCTAGAGCCTGAGTCGCGATTGGGCTGTCAAACGCGCTTGGCCGATGAAGACTTGGTGGTGGAGATCCCTAAATACACAGTTAACATGGTTTCTGAGAGCCAATAGGAGTCTTTTATGAGTCTTAAATGGACAGACAGTCGAGAAATAGCACTCGATCTTTTAGAAGCCCATCCGGATACGGATCCTAAAACCGTGCGCTTTACCGATCTACATCAGTGGATCTGTGAGCTGGACGGCTTTGATGATGACCCTAAGCGCTCCAACGAGGGTATCTTAGAGGCGGTGATCATGATCTGGATGGATGAGTTTGATTGATTTGTGAGTGAGGTATGAAGAGGGAGGCTCAGGCGAAGCTGCACGCCTCTCTTTCTCATACTCTTCCCTCACTCTAAAGCCACAGTGTTTGACTGTGGCTTTTTTGTTTTTAAGGTCGGTGCTCGGTTACTTTGGGCGCAGTAATTAAATTATCGGCAAGCAGTGTTAACGGAAGTGGTTTTTACGTATAATTGCGCCGTTTTCATACCAAAACCTTTGGGTTAACCTATTTAAGGAATCAAGATGGCTATCGAACGTACTTTCTCTATCATTAAGCCTGATGCAGTAGCAAAAAACTTAGTTGGCGCTATCTATCAGCGTTTTGAAGCCGCGGGTCTGAAGATCGTTGCTGCTAAAATGGTTCACTTGGACAACGCTAAAGCAGAAGGTTTCTACGCTGAGCACAGCGAGCGTCCTTTCTTTAAAGCACTGGTCGACTTCATGATCTCAGGTCCTGTAATGGTCAGCGTATTAGAAGGCGAAAACGCCGTACTGCGTCACCGTGAAATCATGGGTGCCACTAACCCAGCTGATGCTTTGGCCGGTACTCTTCGCGCCGACTACGCTGACAGCATCGACGAAAACGCCGTTCACGGTTCAGATGCGCCTGCTTCTGCTGCCCGTGAAATCGCGTATTTCTTCAGCGATGCTGAGCTGTGCCCACGCACACGTTAATTCACCGCTTGCTAAGTCAAGTTGCTGAATAAAAAAAGGAGCCTAGGCTCCTTTTTTTATGTCCGCCATTTGGCATGAGTCACTTACCTGTGTTTTTGTGACTTTTTTGTTAAGAAATAACTTATCATCATTAATTTTGTTTACATTTCATTTCGCTTAAATCATCATTTGGTCGTGGTAATAGGACCTATCTAAGACTTAATATGCAGGAAGCAAATTAAATGACGACTAAATCACCTCTTCACACTCCCGCACGACCCGAGGATGAAAATCTTGGGGTAGTAGCAAACGTAGCCTACGGCTTTCAACACGTACTCACTATGTATGGCGGCATCATAGCCGTGCCTTTAATTGTGGGCCAAGCTGCCGGCTTAAACTCAGCAGAAATTGGCATGCTGATTGCTGCCTCATTGTTTATTGGCGGTTTGGCTACCTTGTTACAAACCATAGGTATCCCTTTCTTTGGTTGTCAGCTACCGCTAGTACAAGGCGTATCCTTTGCCAGTGTGGCTACTGTGGTGGCCATAGTGACCTCGGGTGGCGGGCTACCCTCGGTGTTTGGAGCTGTGATTGCCGCCTCTATTATCGGCTTTGTGATCACGCCCATTTTCTCTAATATCATCAAATTTTTTCCACCCTTAGTGACGGGCTCGGTGATCACTATCATTGGTTTAACGCTGATGCCGGTAGCGGCGCGCTGGGCCATGGGCGGCAACAGCAAGGCACCCGATTTTGGTAGCATGACCAATATCGGGCTGGCGGCGCTAACGTTGGGTTTGGTGTTGTTATTAAGTAAATTAGGTAACGCCGCCATCAGCCGCTTGTCCATCTTGCTGGCCATGGTATTAGGCACGGCTGCGGCCTGGGGATTGGGGCTGGTGAGCTTTGCTAAAGTCATGGAAGGGCCTATTTTTGCCTTTCCAGCACCCTTATATTTTGGTACCCCTACTTTTGAGATTGCCGCTATTATTTCGATGTTTATCGTGGTGCTGGTGATCTTGGTAGAAACCTCCGCGGATATTCTGGCGGTGGGGGACATTATCGATACCAAAGTGGACGCCCGCCGCTTAGGTGATGGTTTGCGTGCGGATATGATCTCCAGTGCAGTGGCACCCTTATTTGGCTCATTTACCCAAAGCGCCTTTGCCCAAAACGTTGGTCTAGTGGCGGTGACCGGTGTTAAGAGCCGGTTTGTGGTGTCGTTTGCCGGCCTGATCTTAGTCACCTTAGGCCTGTTGCCGATTATGGGCCGTGTGGTGGCGACAGTGCCCACCGCTGTGTTAGGCGGTGCCGGTATTGTGTTGTTTGGTACGGTTGCGGCCAGTGGTATTCGTACCCTCGCTAAGGTGAACTACCACAACAACATGAACCTTATTATCGTGGCCACCTCCATTGGCTTTGGTATGTTGCCCATAGCAGCCCCCAGTTTTTATCACGATTTTCCCAGCTGGTTTGCTACCATTTTTCACTCTGGTATTAGCTCGACTGCTATCATGGCTATCTTGTTGAACTTATTGTTTAACCACATGACCTTAGGCAATTCGGATCAGCAGTCGGTGTTTGCCGCTGGAACCGAGCGCACCATTCGTCCAGAAGCCCTCAAGAACTTATCAGAAGGGGATTATTTCACCGAAGGTAAGTTGTTTGATGTGGAAGGCAACGAAATCTGCGTAGCGGCTGATTGCGACGATAACCGAAAACCTAAGAATGAACATTAGTTAGCAACCTAAGTCGCCACCTTATATTGAGCCGCCCTCGGGCGGCTTTTTTGTGCATTATACAGGGTAATTAAGAGCTGCAATGTAAGTAGAAGCTGTGCGGGTACTGCTGGCAAGATGGCGTTAATTTCTGTACAATTTTGCGCCCTGACGCTCTGTTCAAAAAGCAAGAGGCAACCGAATGAGTGAAACTAAAATAAACCTGCTGGATCTGGATCGTGATGGCATACGTGCGTTCTTCGATGAACTAGGCGAAAAGCCGTTTCGAGCCGATCAAGTGATGAAATGGATCTATCACTTCGGTTGTGACGATTTTGAGCAGATGACCAATATCAACAAGGTGTTGCGCGCTAAGTTACAAGAAAAAGCCGAAATTCGTGCGCCTGAAATCAGCGTCGAAAAAATCTCCGAAGATGGCACCATTAAGTGGGCCATGATGGTCGGCGATCAAGAAGTTGAAACCGTGTATATCCCAGATGGCGACCGAGCCACCTTGTGTGTGTCGTCCCAAGTGGGCTGTGCGCTGGACTGCAAGTTTTGCTCTACCGCCCAACAAGGTTTCAACCGTAACCTTAAGGTGTCGGAAATTATCGGCCAAGTGTGGCGCGCCGCCAGTCGTGTGGGTTTTATTCGCGATACCGGGCGCAAACCCATTACCAATGTGGTGATGATGGGCATGGGCGAGCCACTGCTTAATCTCAATAATGTGGTGCCGGCCATGAGCTTAATGTTGGAAGACTATGGTTTTGGCCTGTCTAAGCGCCGCGTGACCTTGTCGACCTCAGGTGTAGTGCCGGCACTGGATAAGATGGCGGACATGATAGACGTGGCGCTGGCCGTGTCTTTGCATGCGCCCAACGATAAACTGCGCTCACAAATCATGCCTATCAACGACAAGTACAACATTGCTATGTTGATTGCCAGCATCCGTAATTACATCAGTAAATCTACGGCTAATCAGGGCAAAGTGACCATAGAATATGTGCTCTTGGATCATGTGAATGATGATATGCAACACGCCCATGAGTTAGCCGAATTATTAAAAGACTTACCTTGTAAAATTAACTTGATCCCCTTTAATCCGTTCCCAGATAACGAGTACGAGAAACCGAGCAATAGTCGTATCGACCGCTTTAATAAAGTATTGATGCAATACGGTAATACGGTGACCATTCGTAAAACTCGTGGCGATGATATAGATGCGGCTTGCGGTCAGTTAGTGGGTGACGTTATCGATCGCACTAAGCGCACCCAGAAAAAACAGATGCAGCAAGAAACTATATCCGTCACAATGGTTTAAGGACACATAGCTCGCTCGTCTGCAGTGAAAATGCCGTAAAAACGAGCTATTCCTTGTTCATTTTTGCGGATGCGGAACGATTTCTACGCATCGCTGTCAGGTTTATGGGGGGGGCACGCTGTTGAGCCGACTATGGTAAGCTGATTGTTAGTTAAGCTGACCGTTAATAAAGTTATTGTGTGTTAAGGTCGCTATTAACAGTGCTGTCGCCCGCACCATCTAGGCGTGTGAGCTAACAGTGTGAATTCACACTGTGAATTAACAATAGTAATGTAACGAATAAGGTTGTGCTGGAGTCAATTGTTCCGATGCCAAGCTAGGCGCGAGGAGTAGCAAGACCCCAGTCACGGTTTATGGTGAGCAGTGTACTTTGTAAACAGCTGTGGTTTAAGCCAATAGGTGTTTGCTGGAGTGCGGTTATTTCCAGACTCAGAACAGGCTAGGCGATTGTTATCTAATGACTATTAATGAAACAGACTCTCAGCCTCAGGCTGAACTCAAAGTAAGTACTGGCCCGGGTGCGTTATTGCGCCAAGCGCGTGAAGCTAAAGGTTGGACTCAAACAGAGGTGGCGCGCAGATTAAATCTGCGCGTGGCGGTGATCGAATCGATTGATACCGATAATTATAAGGCGGGCGTGGCGCTGACGTTTTTGCGTGGTTACGTTAAAGCCTATGCCAAGGTAGTGGGCGTGCCTGAAGCTCAGGCGTTAGCCGCGTTTGATAGCATGAGTCATGAACAGTTTAACGCTGTAAAGCCCATGCAAAGTTTTTCCAAAAAAACGCGCCAACAAGCCAGTGATAAATGGCTCAAACGCATCAGCTGGCTGGTGTTTTTAGGTTTGCTTGGCTCACTCTTCTATTGGTGGTGGCATGATGGCGGTACCCGTCAGCAAGACTCGCAGCAGTTTGAAACTAGCCTTAGTTCGGCAGAAAAAAATGCTGCCGATAACAGCTCGCCAGACACTCAATCCTCAGACACGGGTTCTTCTGATACGGGGCTAATGCCACCTGCATTAGTACTACCTTCGTTAAATGATACAGATGCAAGTGAGCCGCCGTTGGCCTCAGCTACCCTTACTGATGTGTCGGTCAGCGAACAAGCCACCGCTGCCGAATCTGATAGTAGCCTTAATGGCACTGTTGCTGTAGACGGTGCGACAGCCAGCGTTGCAGTCACTGATACGGCTGCAACCAATGCCGCCTCTACCGAGAACGCCAGCGAGCCCGTTGCCAGCCCTAACGCTGACAATGCTCGCTTGCTGAGCTTGAACTTTACCAATGACTGCTGGATTAAAATTACCGACAGCAAAGGTAAGGTGCTGAGTGAAGGCATTAAAAAAGCTCAGCAGTCTTTAGCTCTTGAAGGTGAACCGCCCTTTAAGCTGATCTTGGGTGTGCCGACAGCGGTGCGCCTTGAGTATCTAGGCAAAGCGGTCGACTTATCTTCGTTTAGTGCCGGTCGGGCCGCTCGACTGACAGTACCGCAATCTTGATCTAAGAGTAAATCATGTCCTTACCTGAAACTCCTATCAAACGTCGCCTGTCCAAGCAAATCCGTGTCGGCTCAGTATTGGTTGGGGGAGATGCCCCCATTACAGTGCAGACCATGACCAACACCCTCACCACGGATGTTGAGGCGACACTGGCGCAAATTCGTGCCGTAGAAAAAGTCGGCGCCGATATAGTGCGTATCTCAGTTCCCACCATGGAAGCCGCCGAAGCCTTCAAGTTGATCCGCGCCGGCACCAGTATGCCGCTTATCGCCGACATCCATTTTGATTACCGTATCGCGCTGCAAGTGGCCGAATATGGCGCCGATTGCCTGCGTATTAACCCGGGTAATATTGGTCGTGAAGACCGTATTCGAGCGGTAGTGGATTGCGCGCGGGATAAAGGCATTCCGATCCGCATCGGCGTCAATGGCGGCTCGTTAGAAAAAGACATTCAAGAAAAATACGGCGAGCCCAACTCCGCCGCCTTGGTCGAATCAGCCATGCGCCACGTCGACATCTTAGACAGACTCAACTTCGACCAATTCAAGGTCAGCGTTAAAGCCTCGGATGTGTTCTTAGCCGTGGGTGCCTACCGTGAACTGGCACGCCAAATTGAGCAGCCGCTGCATTTAGGCATTACCGAAGCCGGTGGCTTTCGCGCCGGTGCCGTTAAGTCGGCGATTGGTCTTGGTATGCTCTTAAGCGAGGGCATAGGCGATACCTTGCGCATTTCACTGGCGGCGGATCCGGTAGAAGAAATCAAAGTGGGCTTTGATATTCTTAAATCCCTGCGTATTCGCTCCCGTGGCATCAACTTTATCGCCTGTCCGTCTTGCTCGCGCCAAGAGTTTGATGTGATAAGCACGGTGAACGAACTCGAACGCCGACTCGAAGATCTCGTGTTGCCGATGGACGTGTCCATTATTGGTTGCGTGGTCAATGGCCCAGGTGAGGCGTTAATTTCCGACTTAGGGTTAGCCGGTGCTCAGCGTAAAAGCGCCCTTTATGAAAGTGGCGAGCGGGTAGGGCGTTTGGACAATAACAATCTTGTGGATACGCTCGAAGCTCGTATTCGTGCCAAAGCCGCCATGATGGATCCTAACGGACGGATTGCCATCATTAATCGTAAGTAGTCAATCGTCAGTAATAATGCGAACAGACGTTTCTCCTGATGCGACTCGCTGGATTCATTCGCCTCTAAGGCCGGACTTAATAGATCAGCTTTAATAGGCCGGGCTTTAATAAATAGAGATACAGTTGTGACAAAAGTTGTGGCAAAAAAAATCCAAGCCATTCGTGGCATGAACGACTGTCGGCCGGAGCAAACGCCGACTTGGCAAGCGGCAGAAGCCGCCTTACGCCAATTGATGAGCAGCTACGGCTACGCCGAAGTACGCATGCCGATCATGGAAAGCACGGGGCTGTTTCGTCGCGCCATAGGTGAAGTGACCGATGTGGTCGAAAAAGAAATGTATACCTTCGATGACCGTAACGGCGAAAGCATGACACTGCGCCCAGAAGGTACGGCAGGTTGTGTACGCGCCGGTATCGAACATGGTTTGTTGTATAACCAAGAGCGACGCATGTGGTACATGGGCCCCATGTTTCGCTATGAGCGCCCGCAAAAAGGCCGTTATCGTCAGTTTCATCAATTTGGCGTCGAAGTGTTTGGTCTACAAGGACCAGACATAGACGCAGAATTGATCATGCTCACCGCGCGCCTGTGGAAGCAGTTAGGCGTGAGTGAGCATTTAGTCTTGCAGCTCAACAGTTTAGGTCAGCCAGCTGAGCGGGCCGAATATCGCCAAGCCTTGGTTACCTATTTAGAGCAGTTTTTTGACCAGCTCGATGAAGACAGCCAGCGCCGTTTACACACCAATCCGCTGCGGGTGTTGGACAGTAAAAACCCAGAGGTGCAAGCCTTGCTGCACGACGCACCTGTGCTAAGCGATTACTTTGGTGAAGAAACGCAGGCCCATTTTGCTGGATTAACCGCCTTATTAACCGCCGCCGGCATCGAGTTTGAGCTTAACCCTCGCCTAGTCCGTGGTTTGGATTATTACAATCTGACCGTGTTTGAGTGGGTAACCGAGAGCTTAGGCGCCCAAGGTACAGTGTGTGGCGGCGGCCGTTACGACGGCTTAGTGGAGCAGTTAGGTGGTCAAGCCACGCCCGCGGTAGGCTTTGCCATGGGTATGGAGCGTTTAGTGCTGTTGCTCGAAACCCTTAACCCAGATACGAGCGAGCCTGCCTTAGCCGATATTTATATCGCTATTATGGGCGAGAGCACTCAAGCGGCCGGTTTTACGCTGGCTGAACAATTACGTGATCAACTGCCCACGCTTAAGGTGCTTAGCCATTGCGGCGGCGGTAACGTTAAGAAGCAATTAAAGCGTGCCGATAAAAGCGGCGCCGGTATCGCTTTGATCTTGGGCGAAGATGAAGTGGCCCGCGGTGAAGTCACGATTAAATATTTACGCGGTCAAGGCGAGCAACAAACCTTGGCGCTGGATGAACTTATTGCACAGCTGAAAAAGGTGATCTAAGTGGATTTTAACAGCACGGAAGAACAGCAACTAGAAACCCTCAAGCGTTGGTGGGCAGAATACGGTAAGTCCATTATTTTGGGTGCAGTAGTGGGCTTAGGCGGTTTATTTGGCTGGCGTTATTATCAAGATAATCAAGTAGAAACCCGCGCTGCGGGTGCAGATAACTTTGCCAATATTAGCACCAAACTCGCGGCTCAAGGGCCCGATGCCTTTACTGAAGTGGCGGCCTTTGCTGAACAAAATCAAGGCAATAACTACGGTGAGATGGCCGCACTCTTATTGGCCGGCGAAGCGGCCAAGGCCAATCAGTTACCGTTAGCGCAGCAGCAGCTGGAATTGGCGTTAGCGGGCAGCAAAGACGCGGCCATCAGCGAGACGATACGCTTGCGCTTAGCACGGGTTTTGCTGGCACAAGATAAAGCCGATGAGGCGCAAGCCCAGCTTAATGGCGTTAAGCAAGAGGCCTTTAGCGCCCTGCGCAGCGAAATTCAGGGTGACTTGTACGCAGCCAAGGGCAATACCGATGAGGCGTATCTGGCTTATCAAGCCGCTGCAGAGGCAGGCGGCTTAAATAATAATCCGGCCCTGAAGTTAAAGTTGGATAACTTAGCCACGGCTAATGCAGATGTGGTTGCAAGCCCTGTAGTTACAAGCTCGGCGGACGCGGCCACAGACGTCGCTCCAACGGAACCTGCTGCAGAGTCCACTCCTAGCGAAGCAAGTCCAGCCGTTGCCACCAGTGAGAGCGATAAAGTATGAAGACACGCAAACCCTTAACTTTGCTGTTGCCGGTGCTGTTCGGCTTGAGCCTGATTGGCTGCTCCAGTGAGCCTAATTTATCTCCGATGAGCTCATTGCCCGAAGTGGGTAATACCTTAAAGGCTAAAACGTTGTGGTCTGGCTCTATTGGCAAAGGCGTAGGTGAATATTATTCACAGCTGAGCCCAGTAGTAGAAGGCGACCGTTTATTCGCCGTCTCTCGGGATGGCATTTTGGCCGCATTTGATAAGGAAACCGGCAAGCGCCAATGGCAGCAGCGTTTAGATAAGCTCGCCATCAACGACCAACATCGTAGCCCGCGCATCGCCGGTGGCTTAACCGCCGCCTATGGCAACCTCTACTTTGGCTCAGAAAACGGCATTGTGTATGCAGTTGCTCAGGCTGACGGTGAGCTACTGTGGACTCAAAATGTTGCCGGTGAAGTATTAGCCGCACCGGCCGTGGATGAAGGCAAAGTGGTGGTACACACCAGTGCCGGAAATCTGATAGCGCTGGACTCAACGACGGGGGCTCAACAATGGCAGTTGCGCAATGAGCAGCCTAGCCTAACGCTGCGCAGCCAATCCACACCTGTCACCGCCGGTGGCGCCGTACTATACGGTCGCGCCGATGGTCGTTTAGGCATAGCGCTGTTGGCCAACGGTCAGCCGGTACGCGATACCCGCATTGCCAATCCACGTGGTGCTACCGAATTAGAGCGTATGGTAGACGTGGCGGCCAAACCTGTGATTTTGGGCGATATTCTGTTCACAATCGCATATAATGGCCAGCTAACTGCTCATCAGTTGATTTCGGGACAAGAATTGTGGAAGCGCCAGTATCAGGGCTCTCAGGATCTCAGCACCGATGGACGCCTACTTTATATCAGCGATAGCCGCAGTCATTTGTTTGCGGTCGATGCCCGTAGCGGCATGGAAGTATGGTCGAACACCGAGCTGGAAAACCGCCAGCTAACCGCATCTGTGGTGTTTGGTGATTATCTGGTGGCCGGTGATGCCGAAGGGTATTTGTACTGGTTTGATAGCCAAACTGGCGACCTAAAATCCTTACAGCGTGTGGATAGCAAAGGGCTATATGTCGCGCCTATTGTCGCCGGTAATACGCTTTATGTGCAAAGCCGCAGCGGCGATTTGTTGGCCATAGCCCAACCTTAACCTTGAGTTAAATAAACCAAGATTAAGTGCTCCTGAGTTAAATGAGCGTAAGTTAAGTGACACCACCGGCTTCTGATCCCAGGATCAGGAGCCGTTATTGTTTTTTGGAGACAGATTTTATGATGCCAGTAGTGGCTCTAGTGGGCCGCCCTAACGTGGGCAAATCCACCTTATTTAACCGCTTAACCCGCACCCGAGATGCGCTTGTCGCCAACTTTCCCGGTTTAACCCGAGATCGCCAATATGGCCAAGCCAAGATTGGTGAGTTGGAATTTATTGTGGTTGATACCGGCGGTATCGATGGATCAGAAGAAGGCATAGAGCTAAAAATGGCTGCGCAATCATTGGCCGCTATCGATGAAGCAGATGTAGTGCTATTTATGGTGGACGGTCGCGCGGGCTTAAGCTCCGCCGATGAAGCGCTGGCTGCGCATTTGCGTCGTTGCCAGAAGCGCACGCTTCTTGTGGTGAATAAAACCGACGGCATAGATCCCGATTCTGCGGTCAGTGAGTTTTATCAACTGGGTTTGGGTGAAGTGTACCCTATTGCGGCCAGCCAAGGCCGTGGCGTGCTCAGCCTGATTGAAATTGCCTTAGCGCCTCAGCTTGCAGAGCTGGCTGCTGAGCATGAGCAATTGGCGGCGGCCGCCGAGGCACAAGCGGAGCTAGAAGCTGAGTCTGGAGAAGACGCTGACGAGGAATTTGATTTCTCGGATCTCGATGAAGATCAAATTCAAGACTTGCTGGCGGTAATGGATGAAGCCAACGAAGAAGAAGCCCAGCAGTTTGCCGACTTACCAATTAAACTTGCCATCGTCGGTCGCCCTAACGTGGGTAAATCCACGCTGACCAACCGCATTTTAGGCGAAGAGCGGGTGGTGGTGTATGACCAACCCGGTACCACTCGTGATTCGGTTTATATTCCGATGCAGCGGGACGAGCAAGATTATATCTTAATCGATACCGCGGGTGTGCGTCGCCGTGGTCGCGTCAATGAAACCGTCGAAAAATTTTCGGTGATCAAAACCCTGAAAGCCATCGAAGATGCCAACGTAGTGCTGCTTATTTTGGATGCGCGCGAAGGTATTTCCGAACAAGACTTAAATTTGTTGGGCTTTGTGCTGAATGCGGGCCGCAGTATCGTATTAGCGGTCAATAAGTGGGACGGGCTAGAAAATGACGTGCGCGAAGAAGTTAAGCGCGAGCTGGATCGTCGCTTAGGTTTCATCGACTTTGCGCGCCTGCACTTTATTTCGGCCTTGCACGGTAGCGGCGTAGGTAACTTGTTTGATTCTGTGAAAGAGGCGTACACCTCGGCCACCAAGCGCGTCAATACCTCCATGCTGACCCGCATCATGATGATGGCCCAAGATGATCACCAGCCGCCTTTGGTGAGTGGTCGCCGCGTGAAGTTGAAATATGCTCACGCCGGTGGTTATAACCCACCGCGCATTATCGTGCATGGTAATCAGGTGAAAGCCTTACCTGAGTCTTATAAACGTTTCTTGATCAACTATTTCCGTCGTTCCTTACAAATTATGGGCACGCCAATTCGGGTTGAATTTAACGAAGGTGAAAACCCGTATGCAGGCATCAAGAACAAGTTGACGCCGAATCAGATGCGCAAACGTAAGCGTCTGATGAAGTTCAACAAGAAGAAAAAGTAAGACGTGTCTTAAGAAAAAAGTTCCTAATATAAAAACACCAGCTTAGCTGGTGTTTTTTTTTGTAAAAACGCCAAATTCAATTGGTCTTCTTCTGCCCCTTACCCGCTCGGCGCTATATGCTTTTCATCGTCTAAGATTGAATAACTGGATAACTGGATAATTGGTATGGATGTGGAGGCACGCATGTATAAGTCATTACTGGTTGCGATTGATGGTTCTAAACAAAGTGAAAAAGCCCTGACTTTGGCCTGTCATTTGGCTCGGCAAGATAACGCCGAGCTGCACATAGTTCATGCACCTGAGGTGCTACAGCACCCTGCCGTTATGATATGGGGCATAGGGGCGGTTTCATTAGGCGATAGCCCTGAGGATCTTGAAGCCACGGGCAATAAGATAGTAACGCGGGCGGTACAGGAGGCGAATGCCTTCGGAGTTACGAAAGTGCAGGCGCATGTCGTTCGGGGGGAGCCGGCGCGCGCTATTATTCGAGAAGCAGAGGTTCTGGGGGTTGATGTGATAGTGCTGGGGTGTCGAGGCTTGGGCAACCTAGAGGGAATGGCGATGGGCAGCATCTCGCATAAAGTTAGCCACAGTGCCAAGTGTGGCGTCATCACTGTTCGTTAATCAAAGAATCCGTTAATGGTGGGATATAACGCCGAGTATTGAAGGGCAATGTTCAATTTTCAATGCTGAATATTGAATAAAGCGCTAAGTGCACGGGTACTTACCTCAGTACTTAAACCTGAGCGACAGGTGTTGAATGATCAATGTGATCTTGGCTACTCAAAAAGTAGGTGTTATTACGGCGCAGTATTTTGCGTCGTACTTTTTGCAGTAAAATATTGCGTCGTGAAGACCCGACGGTTTTACGCTGTTTTAACACACGGTTTTTTCGCTTTTGCATCCTAGGTCCTTATGTGACGGTAGCGTTGACTCAAGGTCAGCACTAGGTATGTGTAGTAAATCTCAGCAGTTACCTAAGGTAAAGTGACATTTTCATTACGACTCTTTATTACGCCATTTTATTGCAGATCTTGGTTATGACTCATGATTAAGACCTCGGCAGGGACGGATGGCTGGCCGGCTCTGTTTGTGCTTTTTGGCCAAGATCGGTTCGCGCGTTATCTTGCCACAACAGGCTTTGATAATACTGGCGAATATTATTTACAAATTGCTTAGTTTCACGGCCTCGCGCATAACCATAACGGGTTTGGTTGTACCACTTAGGTTGGTGCAACAGAGGCAAATTGGCTTTTACTTGTGCCCAAGCATCAGGATCTTGACCTAATTGCTGGGTGAGACGCCGCACATCCAACACATGACCTAAGCCGATATTGTAAGCGGCTAACGCAAACCAAATACGCTCGGCATCCGGGATCGAGTCCGGCAAGCGGCTCATTAATGAGCTTAAGTATTGAGCGCCACCGCGAATACTTTGCTCTGCATTTAGCCGGTTAGTCACGCCGGTCAGCTTAGCCGTATCTTTGGTGAGCATCATCATACCCCGTACGCCGGTATAAGACTCGGCATTAGGATCCCAGTGGGATTCTTGATAGCTCATCGCTGCCAATAGTCGCCAATCCAACTTACCCGCATGGCGTTCAAATAGTGGCTGATAGCGGGGCAATAAGGTTTCGATACGGCTTAAGAAGGTGCGGGTATCCACGTAATTAAACTGCTGTATATGGCCAAAATATTTTTCATGTAAGCGCGCTAAGGTGCCACTCTGTGCTTGCTCAGCAAAAAAGTCCAACATGGCAGCCTGAGCACTGTCGTCCTCTCGCTTGCCCCACACCCACGCCACGGGCTGACGCTCACCTAAGGTAAAGGCGGCCTCAATATTTGGATAATAGCGCTGGGTTCTGGCCAGCAAGATATCCGACACTAAGGTGTAGTCGGCTTTGTCCTCGGCTACTTGGCGCAATAAATCCGCTTCGTCGGTATCAAACTGTGTTTCCCATCTTAGTTTGGGTAGTGGCTGTTGTTTTAATTGAGACTGATGCAATTGCGAATTATGCAATTGCGAATTATGCAATTGAAACAATAAGTCCGCTTGGCTGGAGCCGGCTAGCACCGAAATAGTGCCCTCAACTTGGCTCATATTTCGTGGCTTACGCTCACCCTTGCGATACACAAGGGTGTGCGAAATATGATAATAACTGGGGCTAAAGCGATAGTGCTCACGGCGCTGGGGAGTATTGGTGAGGCCGGCGGCCAACATATCCACTTGATTTGAGTCTAACAGCGCAAATAACTCACCTAAGTTATATGCGGGCACCATGGACAGCTCAACGCCCAGTGACGCGGCAAACTGACTCGCCAGCTCATAATCTAAGCCTTCTTGCTGGCCATCGCGCAAGAAGTAATATAGCGGATGATACAAGGTGCCCACCCGTAATTGCCCGCGGGCCTGAATGTCAGCAATTTGGTGGCCCTTGGTACTGGAGTCATCACAGCCTGCCGTTAGTAGCAGGCTGATAAAGAGCAGGGTAGATAATAATATGTGGCGCAAAAGCCGTTCCTCATCTTGCTTTAAGTGCATTTTATAACAGATGTAGCGGCGCACGTCAGGCTCAGAGCGCCCACCTTGGGCGTTAGAAACAGCAGTATCTGGATAAAATAGGGGTATAAAATGCAGGTAAGAGTGTAGGTAAGAGTGCAGGCAAGAGTGCAGGCAAGAGTGCGAGTAAGGGCAGCGAACAAGAGAGCGTTTTTTGCAGTCTACGGGGGTGTAATGCGTTGCCTTATAAATGAGCGTCGACAGAGCAGGGGGGGAAACCTATAATACCGCGACTTCTCATCCCCCCATTCACTCAGCTTTGAGAATTGCCACTATGGAAATACTGCGCGGCTTACCCGCTTTGTCCGGTTTTAGAACCCAAGCCTTGGTTCGCCAAGCTCAGCAACTGGCCCTACCGCTGGCTGAGATTGAAACCGAATATGTACACTTTGTTGCCCTAAACGCCAACCTCGAGGCGGACACTCGCAACACCTTAATCGACTTACTCGACAGCCCAGCCCAAGGCATAGTGCCTGCAGCCGGCAGCCTGCTGGTTTTGGTTACCCCACGCCCTGGTACGCTTTCTCCTTGGTCGACTAAGGCTACCGACATTGCGCATAACTGCGGCCTGCACCAAGTGGCGCGCATAGAGCGCGGTATTTGTTACTACTTAAGCTTTACTCGTGCGCCTAACGCCCGCGAGCTAGCCGCCATTAAAGGCTTGTTGTTTGACCGCATGACAGAAGCCACCTTCGAGGCACTCGAAGACGCGGCTTGCTTGTTTGCTCAAGCAGAGCCAGCACCGATGAGCTCGGTGGACATTTTGGCCCAAGGTCGCAACGCCTTAGTAGAAGCTAATCTGCGTTTAGGCTTGGCCTTGGCCGAAGATGAAATCGACTATTTGTTTGCGGGGTTTAGCGGTCTAGGCCGTAACCCCAACGACATAGAGCTGTACATGTTTGCCCAAGCAAACTCAGAGCACTGTCGTCATAAAATTTTTAACGCCGACTGGACCATAGACGGCGTCGAACAGCCTAAGTCGCTGTTTAAGATGATCAAAAACACCCATGAGTTGGTGCCAGATCAAGTGCTATCTGCTTATAAAGATAACGCCGCCGTGATGGAAGGCTCCAAAGCCGGCCGTTTCTTCGCCAAAGCTGAGTCTGGCGAATACGATTACCATCAAGAAGATATTCATATCTTGATGAAGGTCGAAACTCATAACCACCCCACGGCGATTGCGCCTTTCTCAGGTGCCGCCACCGGCTCTGGCGGTGAAATTCGTGATGAAGGTGCCACCGGTCGCGGCTCTAAGCCGAAAGCCGGCTTAGTCGGATTTAGTGTTTCTAACCTGAAAATCCCTAACTACGCGCGCCCGTGGGAACACGATTTTGGTAAGCCAGAGCGTATCGTTAGCGCCTTGGACATCATGATTGAAGGCCCGCTGGGTGGTGCCGCCTTTAATAACGAATTTGGTCGTCCGGCCTTATTAGGTTACTTCCGTACCTTCGAAGAAAAAGTCTCCAGCTTTAACGGCGAAGAAGTGCGCGGCTATCATAAGCCGATTATGTTAGCCGGTGGCTTAGGCAACATTCGCGCCGAGCACGTGCAAAAAGGCGACATCACAGTCGGTGCCAAGCTGATCGTATTAGGCGGCCCGGCCATGAACATTGGCTTGGGCGGCGGTGCGGCCTCGAGCATGGCATCTGGCGAGTCGTGTGAAAATCTGGATTTTGCCTCGGTGCAGCGTGAAAACCCAGAGATGGAACGCCGCTGTCAGGAAGTGATCGACCGCTGCTGGGCCATGGGTGATAACAACCCGATTCAGTTTATTCATGACGTGGGCGCGGGCGGCTTGTCCAATGCCATGCCAGAGCTGGTGAACGACGCTAATCGCGGCGGCCGTTTTGAGCTGCGCGATGTGCCCAACGATGAGCCGGGCATGAGCCCGCTGCAAATCTGGTGTAACGAATCCCAAGAGCGTTACGTGATGTCGGTGGCTCCGGAGCGCTTGGCGGAGTTTGAAGCCATTTGTCGCCGTGAGCGCGCACCTTTTGCGGTGGTAGGTGAAGCCACCCATGAGCGCCACTTAAGCTTGCACGACGAGCACTTCGATAATCAGCCCATCGATATGCCGCTGGATGTGTTATTAGGCAAGGCGCCTAAGATGCAGCGTGATGCGACGACCGCACGCCATCACAGCCCAGCACTCGAATTAAGTAATATCAGCATCCAAGACGCCGCCGAGCGCGTGTTGACGCTGCCAACCGTGGCCGATAAGAGCTTCTTAATCACCATTGGCGACCGTACCGTGACCGGTCTGGTAGCACGCGACCAAATGGTTGGCCCTTGGCAGGTGCCGGTGGCCGACTGCGCCGTGACGGCTGCCAGTTACGACACCTACGCCGGTGAAGCCATGTCGCTGGGTGAGCGCGCTCCCGTGGCGCTGCTCGACTACGCCGCTTCGGCGCGCCTAGCGGTGGCAGAAGCCATTACCAATATTGCCGCCACCCAAATTGGCGAGCTGAAAAACATTAAACTGTCTGCCAACTGGATGTCTGCCGCCGGTCACCCGGGTGAAGACGCCGGTCTTTATGAAGCAGTCAAAGCGGTCGGTGAAGAGCTGTGCCCTGAGTTAGAGCTGACCATACCGGTCGGTAAAGACTCCATGTCGATGAAAACCAGCTGGACGGAAGCGGGCATCGATAAGACGGTCACCTCACCCTTGTCCTTGGTGATCACCGCCTTCGCTCGGGTCAGTGACGTGCGCAACACCATTACTCCTTGGCTGCGCACCGATTTGGGTGACACCAACCTTATCTTAATCGACTTAGGCAACGGCAAAAATCGCCTCGGTGCTTCAGCCTTGGCGCAGGTGTATCGCCAGCTTGGTGACACGCCGGCGGACTTGGATAATCCAGCCCAGCTGAAAAACTTCTTCTACGCCATCCAAACCTTGGTGGTCGATAAAAAGTTGCTGGCCTATCACGACCGTGGCGACGGCGGCTTGTTTGCCACCTTGGCCGAAATGGCCTTTGCCGGCAATACCGGCCTCGATATCGAGCTGGACTCTTTAGGCGCCGATCACTTAGCTACTTTGTTTAACGAAGAGTTAGGTGCGGTACTGCAAGTGCGTCAAGCAGACAGAGAAGCCGTGCTGACCTGCTTAGCCGGCCACGGTTTGGCGGCTTGCAGCCATGTGATTGGCAAGCCCAACGACGATCACCAAGTGCGCTTCGCCTTCGCAGGTAAAGAGCTGTATAGCGAGTCACGGATTGAGCTGCGCCGCTTCTGGTCAGAAACCAGCTATCAGATGCAAACCCTGCGTGATAACCCAGAGTCTGCCAAAGCCGAATTTGCCGCCCAGTTGGACGCGAATAACCCAGGCTTGTCGGTAAGTTTGAGCTTTGATCCTAAAAAGGACATAGCCGCGCCCTTTATCGCCAAAGGCGTACAGCCGCGGATGGCGATTTTGCGTGAGCAAGGGGTGAACTCCCACGTGGAAATGGCAGCAGCCTTTGACCGCGCCGGTTTTGCCGCCGTAGACGTACACATGAGCGACTTACAAAGTGGTCGCTACCGCTTAGATGAGTTTGCCGGCCTAGTGGCTTGTGGTGGCTTCTCTTACGGTGATGTGTTGGGTGCCGGCGGTGGTTGGGCCAAGTCTGTGCTGTTTAACGAAGCCTTGCGCGCCCAGTTTGCCGCCTTCTTCGCCCGCCAAGACAGCATTGCGCTGGGTGTGTGTAACGGTTGTCAGATGTTGTCACGCCTACGCGACCTGATACCGGGTGCTGCGCACTGGCCGGATTTTGTACGCAACCAGTCTGAGCGCTTTGAAGCACGCTTTAGCTTGGTGGAAGTACAAGAATCCCCCAGCCTGTTCTTATCCGGCATGGCGGGCTCACGCATGCCGATTGCGGTATCCCACGGTGAAGGTCGCATTCAAACCCTGAATGCGGACGTAAACGCCATCGAAGCCAGCGGCACAGTGGCGCTGCGTTTTGTGGACAACCATGGCCAAAGCACACAGCAGTATCCGTTTAACCCTAACGGTTCGGCGAACGGTATTACCGGCTTAAGCAACATCGATGGCCGTGTGACCATCATGATGCCGCATCCGGAGCGGGTGTTCCGCACCGTAGCTAACTCTTGGCACCCCGATGAGTGGGCCGAGGACGGCGCTTGGATGCGTATGTTCCGCAATGCCCGCAAGCACATTGGCTAAACAGCACATAAGCTAGCTAAATAGCAATGAGTAACAAAAAGCCCGCAACTAAGGTTGCGGGCTTTTTATTTGTGTTGATGTGATGCAAGCGCACTCAGAAGTGAAGCGCGCCCTTGCGCCATTATTCGACGTTAAACAAGGAAACTTGGCCGGGTGTTATCTCAAGACTCAAGGGCTGACTTTTCAATTGTCGCTGTAATGGATCCTTATCATCTAACGTATACACCGGATATTGGGCTAAATAAGCGCTGAGAGCCTGCAATAGCATCGGCAGCATAAACTGCGCTTGAGGCGAGCTATTACCCTCATTCAATTTGTAATTAAGCAGTTCAAATTCATCTAAAAACAGCGCCCCTTGCTTGTTATCGTAGCGAGGGCGCGCATTAAAATCGGCGTTGATATCCCAGTGATAGCGGGCTTGGCCTTGATTCATCGAGATCAAGGCCTGACCCAGTACCCGCGCCTTATCTGGCGTCTGTCGGCCTAATTCTACTTTTACGTCCTGCATCTTTACGTTAGCCGACAACCAAGAGCCCATTTTTAAGGGAAAATCTTTCCCTAATTGGGCATGCAGACCTTCATTTAATTGCTGCTCGTTCAGGGTTAGCGCTTGTGCACAAGCCCAGCTACTGGTGGTAAGCGCCAGTAAAAACATTATAATTTTCATCTGTCTGTATCCCTTCCTCAATTTTTTGTACCTTAACCTTATTAGCAACCGCTAGTCTGCCTCGCGTCACTTTACAGGAGCAAGCCATTTTTGACTGATTATATTTATACCGCTTTTGGTTGGTTGTTGTTTCTGGCTCATACCAGCTTAGTGCTGGGGGTGACCTTTAGGGTGGTGATGAAGCGCCGCCCCGTGGGAGTGTCTTTGGCTTGGCTGGCGCTAATTTATGCGATTCCTATTTTGGGCGTGGCCACTTACCTCTTATTTGGCGAAGTACGGCTGGGGCGCAAACGCGCCGCGCGGGCCAAAGCCATGTATAGGCCCTACGCCGATTGGATAAATGTGTTGGTCAGCCGTTTTCCCGGGCAATCGTTTGTGGTGAGCGAGCCGGCGCTGCCCATTTATGAGCTGGTGAAGGCGCGACTCAACATGCCGATGCTCAGCGGTAATGCCATGCACTTACTGGAAGAGCCGGCGCGCATACTGGGGGCGCTGCAAGACGACATTCGCACCGCTCAGAGCTCTTGTTATTTAGAATTTTATATCTGGCACCCAGGCGGGCGGGCAGACGATATCGCACAGGAATTAATGGCCGCCGCCGAGCGTGGCGTGGATTGTCGCTTATTGCTGGACTCGGTAGGCAGTGCCAATTTCTTTCGCAGCCCTTGGCCTAATAGGCTGCGCCAAGCCGGCGTTAAGGTAGTGGAAGTCTTGCCGGTGGGTGCTTTTAGGCTGTTGTTTGAACGCCAAGACTTGCGCATGCACCGCAAGCTAGTGGTGATCGACGATGATGTGGCCTACACAGGCTCCATGAACCTAGTGGATCCGAGCTGTTTTAAACAAGGTGCCGGCGTGGGGGAGTGGGTCGATATTATGCTGCGCATTCGCGGTCCCATAGTGCCGATTTTTTGGTCGCTGTTTGTTTGGGACTGGGAAATGGAAACCGGAGAGCGTCTGCTGGAGCAACTCGAATATCACCCCATCAGCTGCCTAAACAGCCAGCTTAAATTGCAGTTGCTGCCATCTGGTCCCTTTATGGGCGGCGATGCTATTCATCAAAGTTTGCTTACCGCCGTGTATCAGGCGCGCCGCCGCTTGGTGTTGATTACCCCCTACTTTGTACCCGACGATGCCTTAGTGGCGGCGTTGTGCTCGGCTTCAGATCGCGGCGTAGAAGTGCAACTCATCTTGCCGGCGAAAAACGACTCCCGCATGGTGAATTACGCCTGTAATGCGTTTTTTGAGGAGCTGCTGCGCTCCGATGTCGAAATCCATTTATATGGCGCCGGCTTATTACACACCAAGTGTGTGTTAGTGGATCACCAGTTTGGCTTGGTGGGCACGGTGAACTTAGATAAGCGCAGCCTATGGCTGAATTTTGAAATGACGGTACTGGTCGATGATGGCCAAGCCATGGGCGAGCTGTTGCAATTGGCAGACGATTATCTGTCAGAAACCCGCAAGGTGTCTTGGCAGGAATGGCGCAATCGCCCGTTTCGCCAGCGGCTGCAAGAGAACCTCTTCTATCTGCTCAGTCCGTTGTTGTAGTAGCTGGAAGCTTGAAGCTGGAAGAAAAAATACCGAGCCTGCATTAGGCTCGGTATTTTTTTGGTGTATTAATTTCTAGTTTCTAGTTTCTAGCTTTCAGCTATTGCCGGTAATGCTTCAAGAAACGCGCCAAGCGACCGATGGCGTCTTCGAGCTCTTCGACTCTTGGCAGCGTCACGATGCGAATATGATCCGGCGTGGCCCAGTTAAAGCCGGTGCCTTGTACGACTAACATTTTTTCTTGCAGCAGTAAGTCATGCACCATCTTTTGGTCATCCTTGATCGGATACACCTTAGGGTCGAGACGCGGAAACATATAAATTGCGCCTTTAGGCTTCACACAAGACACGCCCGGAATATCATTCAGTAATTGCCAAGCCAGATCCCGCTGCTGGCGCAAACGACCACCGGGTAATACTAATTCATTGATGCTCTGGTAGCCGCCTAATGCCGCCTGAATAGAATGCTGCATCGGCACGTTGGCGCACAATCGCATCGAGGACAGCATTTCTAAGCCTTCGATATAGCCTTTTGCCTGATGCTTAGGGCCGCTGATCAACATCCAACCTTGGCGAAAGCCGGCGGCGCGATAGCTTTTTGACAGACCATTAAAGGTGGCGATTAGTACATCGTCACACAAGGTGCACACCGAATGGTGAGCCACATCGTCATACAAAATTTTGTCGTAAATTTCGTCGGCAAAAATAATCAGCTTGTTCTGGCGAGCAATTTCCACCACTTCCAATAAAAACTCGCTGCCATACACGGCACCGGTCGGGTTATTGGGATTGATCAGCACTATACCTTTGGTGCGTGGCGTGATCTTGGCGCGAATATCGTCTAAATCTGGGTACCAGTCAGCCTGCTCATCACAGATGTAATGCACGGCTTTACCGCCAGACAAGTTTACGGCGGCGGTCCACAGCGGATAATCCGGTGAGGGCACTAAGATTTCATCGCCATTATTGAGCAGCGCCTGCATGGCCATCACGATCAACTCAGACACGCCGTTGCCGATATAGACATCTTCTAGATCGACGGTGCGCAGCCCTTTCTGCTGATAGTACTGCATGATGGCTTTGCGGGCTGAAAACAAGCCCTTAGACTCACAGTAACCTTGGCTGGTAGGCAGGTTCACGATCACGTCTTTTAATAGCTCTTCTGGCGCATCAAAGCCAAAAGTAGCTGGGTTGCCGATATTGAGCTTTAAGATGCGATGGCCTTCATCTTCTAAGCGACGGGCTTCTTTATGTACAGGTCCTCGAATGTCATAGCAAACGTTGTCGAGCTTGTGGGATTTATCTACGGAATACATAAAAGTTCATGGCCTCAAATAGGCACCAGCTTAGTTGTGACCTGAGCTTTTTTCATGCCACTGCTTTTAAGGTCAGTCGCTCAATCAAAAGTTGGGATTCAGGGCTGGTTAATAAGGTTAAAAATATGAACCCATGATGGGACTTTGTTGCCAAGATGAAAAGGGGGGAGAGAAATTAAAGTGCTGGTGAAGGGTAAAGAGTGAAGGGAACAAGCTAAACGCAAGTGATGGGTGAAGGGGACTGTACCGTCCACTTCACCCCATACTCTTCAACTTTAGGCTTAGGCAAACAAACCTAAGTGGGCTTTGGCGTGGGCTTCAAATTCGGTAAAGCCACCAATGTGTGCTTGGTCGAGGAAGATTTGTGGCACGGTTTCTACCGGCTTACCCACGGTTTTTTCTAAGTCTTCTTTAGAGATGCCTTCTTCATGAATATCGATATAGCGAAACTCGAAGTCATCACGCTCTGCGCTTAACTTCTCGGCGAGATCTTTCGCCCGCACACAGTAAGGACAACCGGGACGACCAAAAATTACTGCAAACATATTTGTCTCCTAAGACGTATTAATTAAGCTAGAGCCAGTATAACGTGACCGCTCGCTTAAGATAAATCGTTAAATTATTGCTAATTGATAGGTTTTTTCTATGCCATTATTTAATGACGCCTTGATGAACCGCTGAGCTTAACCAATCACGCTCGAAGCGTCGCGCCGGCCATTCGCCAATCCCTGCTGCTATGTCTTTTTCATGTTGCGGGCTAATCGACAAGGCATTTTGCAACAGCACAAATACTTTTTGCTGGCCGTTATCTGCATCTAAAAAGCCCGCCAAGTTTTGTACGTGGGCTATGGTGCCGGTTTTGGCCTGAATTTTGCCCTTTAGGCTAGGGTCTTGCACGCTCTTGCGATACAAAAGGGTGCCGCTTTCGCCGCTCACAGGTAGCAAGTCCTTCAACCACTGGGCGCGCGGTTCATTGGCGATCACCAACAATACGGCGAGCAAGTCTTGGGCGCGCAATAAGTTATGGGCCGACAATCCGGAGCCGTCCGCCAGCCAGCTGGGGCCTAAGTTGAGATTGGCTTCTTTTAACAGTATTTCGCGCACCGCTTGAGTACCGTTGGCAAAGCTGCCTGCTTGCTGAAAATGCTCGGCGCCTAAGGTGCGCAACAAACTATCTGCATACAGGTTATCGGATTGCTCCAAGATGACGCGGGTAAGCTCTGTTAAAGGGGGCGATTGATGACTGGCCAGTGGCTGCCAATCCTGTTCGGCTAAGTGAATGCGGCTGTCCTTAATGGTGCCAGAAAGGCGAATACCCGCTTGCCCCAGCGCCCAACGGCTTAAATCTTGGCCCCAAGCGCTCACATCTTGAATGGCAAAGCGCAGTGGCCACGGCTCTTTACGGGGGCCAATACAGCCCAACAGGCGATATTGGTTAGGCGGCGTCATTTCTACGTCTAACGAGCAAAAACTGCGTTTCTGCTCGGTACTGTTCACCACTTCCACCTCGGCACTGACCTTAACCGGCTGATGGGCGGGCACAGTGGCGCGCGCCGCTTGGCCAGCATTGGCATACAAGGCACCTTGCACGCAGTTGCGGTCTAAAATGAGAGCCGAGACAGGTGCGGTATAACACAGGCTTAAATCATTCCACGACCCGCCATTGCCGCGGTCATAACCGCTAAAGCGAGCTTGGTTGAGCAATAGATTACCGCTAATGTGGGTGACGCCGCTGCGCTTAAGTAGGTCACGCAACTGCTCGCGCTTGAGTGTAGGGTCACCGACGAAGTCGACCAGTAAATCTCCTACAAGATGGCCCTCGTTAAGTTGCCCGCGATAATAGACTTGCGTTTGATAGCGCCAATCTGGGCCTAATGCCAAGGCGCCCGCTAAGGTAGTCACTAACTTTTGCGTAGAAGCGGGTTTTAATAACAGCTCACCGTTGTGGCTGGCTTCAATGTTTCCAGTTTTAGCATCGGCCAAAATCCACGCCACTTGAGCGTTATCCGGTGCGGGGGAAAGTGCGGCTTGAGCCATGTGTGCAGTACCTAGGCCAAGCAGTAAGGCCGTGAGGCCGACAATAGTTGAACGCATTAATGTCTCTTCGTAACGGTAGTAAAAATGATGGAAAGTTAGGTTGAGCTTACTTTTATCAGACTAATAATTTCACGCCTCACGCCTCACGGCTAAGACAAAGCATTCGCCAGCCGAAACCGGCCTTGATAATCAAACAGGGTTTCTTTGATGCGCCAGCCTTGTTTGTGTTTACGGGCAATCACGAAATCGGGATGACGAAATTTTTCGGACAATGCCAGTACGTCGGCTAGGTTATTAAACTCAGGCTCAAGGCTGGGGGCGGGCCAATGAGGGCGCACAAACTCCAGAAAAAAACGGCCGGTCTTGCCCTTAGCGTCAAAAGCATACCATTGCGTCAGCTCGGTGCCATCTTCATCGTAATAGGTGACTTTGAGGGCGGGGCCAAATTTGCCGCTCCCTTCGCTCATGCTCATGCCGGCACAGCGCAAGATAAGCGCATCTTTTAGCGCCAGCGCTTCTTTTAATTTCTTATCCGGATCCACTAATACGCAGCCACAGTCGTGGCATTGGCGGGCGGCTATGTCATTTTCCGCCAAACATTGCGGGCACGACTTAAAGCGAAACCGATAACCGCAGGGCTCGCCTAATTCTTCTGGCTCATCCTCTAACGTGAATAGACCCTGACAGCGGCGGCCAAAATGTTCCAGCACCTTGCCTTGCTCATCAACCTTACCCCAAAAAATATTGGCAAACCCACAAGCCGGGCACGGCACCTGCACCTGCGTCGTATCTGGGTTGGGTCTGGGATCGCCCACATCTGGGGCGAAAATATCCATATTATTACCCGCGTAATCCAGCACTAAGCAGTCGGTTTTATCCGGGCTTAAGCGCAAGCCTCGGCCAATAATTTGCTGATACAGCGCCACGGATTGGGTGGGGCGCAGCAGGGCTATCACATCCACGTGGGGCGCATCGAAGCCGGTGGTCAGCACAGAGACGTTTACCAAAAACTTCAGCTCACGGGCCTTAAAGCGGCGAATAATGTCATCGCGCATGGGGCCTGGCGTATCGCCGGTAATGAGTGCGGTTTGCTCAGGCGGTAACAGGCTTGCCACTTCGGCGGCGTGGCGCACCGTGCTGGCAAACACCATGACGCCCACGCGATCGACCGCATAATCTTGAATTTGTTGCACTATATGCGGCGTGACTCTGGGTTGGCGCGCCAGCTCTTTTTCTAGAGCTTGTTCGGTGAATAAACCCAGCTCATAGAGCCTTGAAAAATCATAATGCACTACCGGGGCATCTATGATGTCGGGTGGGCAAAGATAACCTTGTTTTATCATTAGCCGCAGCGGCAGCTCAAACAAACAATGCTTAAAAAAGCGCGGCTTACGGCTGCGTACGAAGCCATGATAATGGGTTTGATAAATCCAACCCAAGCCTAAGCGATAGGGCGTAGCCGTAAGGCCCAGTATCTTGAGTTTAGGATTGGACTCACGCAGGTGATTGACCACCTGCAGGTATTGGCTGTCGTCGTCATCGGAAACTCTATGGCATTCATCGATAATCACTAAGCTAAATTGGCTAAAGGCGTTCAAGTTGCGCGCCACCGATTGCACAGAGCCAAACACCACCTGAGTGTGGGCCTCTTTTTTACCCAAGCCCGCCGAAAATATGGCCGCAGCTTGGCCGTAGCTTTGGTACTTAGCGTGGTTTTGCTCCACCAGCTCTTTCACGTGTGCCAAGACCAACACCCGACCGCGCGCCAAGCGCGCTAACTCGGCGATCACCAAGCTCTTGCCCGCACCCGTGGGCAGCACTAATACGGCGGGTTCATCATAACGACGGAAATAGGTGAGCGTGCGCTCCACCGCCTCTTGTTGATAAGGGCGCAGGGTAAACATTAATTAACATCAGTGGTAAGCAAACAGGGCGACAGTGTGCGCAGATACGGCCAAAAAATCAAAGGTGAAAGCAGCGCCCGGCGCCCTGCACCCAACGCCGAGCTAACAAGCAAACCCCGTTTTTGTCGGTTTTGTGTTCATCTTGAGCTGGGTGCTTGGTGCCGGGCGCTCGGCGCTATGTGTTTCCCGCTCACTTTTGCTTTAGAATAAGGTATCTTTAGCATCTATCTAATAACTCTTTCTAAGAGCAACCGAGGCACATAACGGCATGATTATTAAACCCAAGGTTCGTGGCTTTATCTGTACTACTACTCATCCAGTTGGATGTGCGGCAAACGTAGCCGAGCAAATTGCTTACGTAAAAGCGAAAGGCCAATTGGCCAATGGTCCCAAAAAAGTATTGGTGATCGGTGCCTCTACCGGTTACGGCTTGGCTTCACGCATTAATGCGGCCTTTGGCAGCCACGCGGCTACTATCGGTGTGTTCTTTGAAAAGGGGGCTACCGAGAAAAAAACCGCTTCTGCGGGTTGGTACAACTCCGCCGCCTTCGATAAAGCAGCCAAAGCTGAAGGTTTGTATTCCAAAAGCATCAACGGCGATGCCTTCTCTAATGCGTGTCGCGAGCAAGTGATTGAGCTTATCAAGCAAGACTTGGGGCAAATCGACTTGGTCGTCTATTCGCTGGCCTCACCGGTACGCAAAATGCCCGACTCAGGTGAAGTCGTGCGCTCGGCTCTAAAGCCGATTGGCGAGGTGTATAAGTCGACCGCGCTCGACACTAATAAAGATGTACTGATTGAAGCAGAAGTTGAGCCTGCTAATGAGCAAGAGATTGCCGACACCATTCAGGTGATGGGTGGCCAAGATTGGGAATTGTGGATGAATGCCCTGGCGGATGCCGGTGTATTGGCGGACGGCGCTAAGTCGGTGGCTTACTCTTACATCGGCACCAGCTTAACCTGGCCAATTTACTGGCACGGTACTTTGGGCAAGGCGAAGGAAGACTTAGATCGTGCAGCCCACGCCATCGATGCCAAGCTCAAAGCCCACGGCGGCAATGCCCACGTGGCCGTGCTGAAGTCTGTGGTAACACAGGCGTCGGCTGCTATTCCGGTGATGCCTTTGTATATCTCAATGGCCTTTAAGGTGATGAAAGAGCAGGGCATTCACGAAGGGTGCATCGAGCAAATTCAGCGCTTATTTGAAACCCAATTATACGGCCAGCTGCCAGCGCAAGTAGATGAAGAAAATCGTCTGCGTTTAGACGACTGGGAGCTGCGTGATGCGGTACAAGATGCTTGTCGCGATATCTGGTCTCAAGTTAAAGACGACAACATTTATCAGTTAACCGATTACCAAGGCTACAAAGATGAATTTTTGCGTCTGTTTGGCTTTGGGTTAGAGGGTGTTGATTACGAAGCCGACGTAGACCCACAAGTGAAATTTGAAGTGATTGAATTGGCGTAAACGCCAGTTAACTCATAGCAATAAAAAGCCCAGTCGTGAATGCGACTGGGCTTTTGTGTTTGGTGCTGGGCTTTTGTGTTAGCTTGACGCTGGGTGCTCGGCGCTCGGCGCTGCATTTTCAGCACGCATCACTTGGTTGCGGCCTGCGTGCTTGGCTGCGTATAAGGCGGCGTCCGCTTGGCGTAACCATTTTTGGCTGCTGGGAGTTTGCTTACACAAAGCTGCCACGCCTAAACTAATGGTGTAGCTCAAGTTTTTATCGTGGCTGCTGATGCTCGCCTCGGCTATGGTTTGGCGCAAGCGCTCGGCAATCACGCAGGCGCCCTCTAGATTCGTTTCTGGCAAGATAATGGCAAATTCTTCGCCACCATAGCGGCCTAAATAATCTGTATTACGCAGGCAGGCGCGCATGGCGTCGGCGAGGTGGCGAATAACATCATCGCCCACCTGATGACCGTATTGATCGTTAACCCGCTTAAAGTTATCTATATCGAGTATGATCAGCGAGCAATCGTGACCGTAGCGGCGAAAGCGCTCAAATTCACTGTTAAGGGCTTCTTCCCACGCGCCACGATTCAGTAAGTTAGTTAAGTTGTCCGTTTTACTTAAACGGTCCAGCTTGGCGTTGACTTGCTCTAGCTCCATGCGGCTACTGGCCACGTCAGTGACATCGTATACCATCAAACAGACGCGTTTTATGCTGCCATCTGGCTCGACCAAGGGGCTAATCGTCACGTTTTGATACATGTAGGGCGAGGTGCCGGTAATGGGTCTACTGCTGCCAAAACGAAATAAATAAGGGCGTAATTCCCACGACGTAAAAGCGCGAGTATTGAGCGTGACCACAGTATCAATTTTGCGTTTTAGCCAAGCTGTGGGTAATTCTGGGAATAAAGAAAAAATATTTTGTTCTCGCACCGCCGTTGAGGTGAGTCCGCTGTGGTTTTCCATAAAGCCATTCCACAGCTGTACATTAAACTCTAAATCTAATACCACTAGGCCGATTTCCACTGACTCGAGCATATCAAACAGAAAATGAAATTCATGGGCATCCTGTATTGCGAGGGACATGGTTTACTCCATCAGGCTCATTGCAGTAAATAACTTAGACGCTGCTCTAGCCGTGTGACTGAGCTTTCAGTCAACAATACCAGCAGATTACAATTAATATTCTGTTGCTCTAGCTCATAGGGAATTTCGATACACAGCAGTTGCTCAGTTTGCTGCCTATGATGAGCCAATAAGCCTTCAATAGGTTGATGGCGGCCTAAAATATGGGGTTGACCTAAGCCAAAATGAATATCTAACTGCTCTCCAAGCCCTTTAATAAAGGCACTGAATAAGATGTTTGATATATCCAGTAATGCTTCTATTTCTGGGGCTGAGCTGGTTTCGTTTTCATAGTGCAGCAACTTTGCCATTTGTTCACTGTTGGTATCGGTGAATAGCAACAAGGCTTCGCCGGACACGCCTGCACCCACAAATCCTTGGCATACGGCCGCATAATCGGTATTGCCTTCAATGGCTGAAATCGCCATATTGAGTTCGCTGCGTGCAATCAATGCCACTTTAGGGATGGGCTGGTGAATAAAGACCTTGAGCAGTTGCGCCAATAAATTTGATGCCTGACCCATGGCGATGTTGGCCATTTCTTGCAGATACTCAAATAAGGTGACGGCGTCGTTGGGTTCAAGTTCATTGGGCGTGGCCGCCGGAGCGGCATCAGATCGATACAGGCCATACTCAATTAATAGCCGAGCGAGTTCTTGCTGATTTATGGGTTTAGTAATAAAACCTATGGCACCTAGCGTGCGCACCTTGTGCTCGGCCTCTGGTTGAATATCACCGGAAATCACCACTGTAATTACGGACAAGCTCTGTTCTTTAATGATGCTGAGCACGCCATAGCCGTCGAGCTCGGGCATATTGAGATCGAGGAATAACACATCGGCGCCGTGATTTTGCAAGAAGGTCAGTGCTTGGTTGCCGTTTTCGGCAAAGTGCAGCTCTACCGGCCAATCTATCGGCAGGGCACTGGCCACTTGTTTGCGGGCTACCAAAGAGTCGTCACAAATTAAAATATGGGTCGTCATACCCGAGTCAAATCTGATTGTTGCACGCTTAGTCGTTACCTTTTATGTCTTATGCCAGCCATATCATTTAACCACAGTCATTCAACCACAGTTTTCGGCGAGTTAACAGGAAACAAATGGCACCCTAGCTGACTGATAATCTCATCGATGTTGGCTGTGAAGGAAACTGAGGTGGAGTGATAAAGGCACATATTTCATCTATGTTAAAATGGTGGCTAAGGCCTTGGCGATTGATTTTATATGTTTTTTTTAGAATTGTGATGTAGCGCTATTCTGGAGTCTGAGCCCGCACTTAAGGTAGAATCTAGCCCACTTGGGCAATACATAGCGCTAATAATAATGTGCCGAATCTGACGATATAAAAGCCTATTATTAAACATAAGTCGCAGAGCAGGTGGCCTTGCAAACACCTCGCATTATCCGTAAGTGGCTCCACACTCACTCGTCTCACTTTAATTGGCTGGAATAATGAACAAACGCTTTTCTCTGGGGCGCTGGATGCCGGGCTTAATGACACTGTTAGGCTACCAAAGAGCTTGGTTGATGACAGATGTGCGGGCCGGTGTTTCTGTGGCGGCCGTGGGCTTGCCCGTGGCGATTGCTTACGCTGAGTTAACCGGTGTGGGGGCCGAGGCTGGTTTGTATTCCAGTATATTGCCCATGATCGCCTATGCCATTTTTGGCTCCTCGCGCCAGTTAATCGTGGGGCCGGACGCGGCAACGTGCGCCGTGATTGCCGCCGTGGTGACACCACTGGCCATGGGCGACCCCACGCGACACTGGCAATTGGTGATGACCATGACGGCCATGACAGGCGTGTGGTGCCTGATCGCCAGCCGCTTAAGGTTAGGCGTGCTGGCAGACTTTTTATCTAGCCCCATCTTAATGGGCTTACTGAATGGTGTTGCCATCACCATTATCGTCGGCCAGTTATCTAGCGTGTTCGGCTTTACCTACCACGAGCAAGGCTTAGTGGAGCGCGTATTAGCGGCGCCAAATTATGTGCCAGAAGTGGACTTATTCACCTTAGGGTTTAGCCTACTGACCTTGGTGGTGATGTTGGCGGGCAAGCGCATTCGTCCTCAATGGCCCACGTCTTTGCTGGCGCTGGCAGTAACCGCCACCATACTGTGGGCGCTGGGGCCTAGGGTGCAAGAGGTGGCTGTCATTGGCAGCTTGAGTGGCCGTTTTCCGGACTTTCAAATTCCCGAGTTTCCGCCAGGCCTTATTCGTGAGCTGGTATTGCCGGCGCTGAACTTGGCCATGATAAGTTTCGTGTCGTTAATGTTAACCGCGCGCAGCTTTGCGGCGCGTAATAGTTATGACATAGATGCCGATGCCGAGTTTCGGGCCCTCGGCATTGCCAACCTTGCCTCAGCCGTGTCTCAAGGGTTTGCCGTTAGCGGTGCTGGCTCGCGCACCGCGGTGAATGATGCCAATGGCGGTAAAACGCAAATGGTGTCGTTAGTGGCGGCACTGGCAACGGCTGCTGTGACCTTTTATTTATATTCACCCTTAAAATATATTCCGACCGCCGCCTTGGGTGTGATATTGATTTTAGCCTCGCTGTCGATGACCGACTTTAAGAGCATTTGGGCATTGCGCCAATCCGATAGCTCGGCCTTTTGGTTGGCCTTGATCACCTTTCTCAGCGTGCTCTTAATCGGAGTGATCCCAGGTATTGCCTTGGCGGTGTTGCTGGGCTTGTTTCAATTTTTACGCAATGTGATGCGCCCCACCGAGCAACTAATGGGCATGAATGACGAAGGCGTCGTTCATACCTTGGGCCATAACGAAGATGTAAAGGCCATTACTGGAGTATTAATTTATCGTTTTAACTCGCCGCTCACCTATTTTAATGCCGCCTATTTTAAGCGTCGGGTATTAGTCTTATTGGCCAGTGAAAAACAGCCGGCTAAATGCTTAATAATCGATGCAGTCTCTTGCTTCACTCATCAAGATATTAGCGTGATGACCATGGTTGGCGAGCTGCACAAAGAGCTAAAGCGCACTGGCATTCATATGGTGATGGCGGGGCGTCGCGGGCAAATGACGCTTTGGCTAAAGCAGGCGGGTATTCGTATCGGCGAAGAGGGCATCTTAGTGTATCCAGATGTGTATCAGGCGTTGCGCATGACTAGCTGCTATTGGGATGAAGAGCCCGAGGCCATCACGTTAGAGTCAGAAGCCAATGACATAGCCGAAGATGAACGCCTGCAAGCGATCGCCGAGTTTGAGCGCTCCGTGTTGTCGGCCAATGTGTTGTCGCCCGCTGAACGAGAAGCAACCTTTGCCGAGCCCGTGGCTGACGTTGAGATAAGCGAGTCTGTTGCAGCGTCTCTGCCTGCTATCTTGTTGCAGCCAGAGCCATTATTGGCGACACACTTACCGCCAGCACCGCAGCAAGCCACTATATTAAACCCTCATGGAGTGCCTATTAATGTGGACGGCTCACCCTTGCTCGATCTGAAACGGGTCGCGCTTACCTTGGATCCGCACTCCACCATTGATGGCGCCCCAGCGCAGCCCGGCATTATTCAGCTTGAAGCGCACATGGAAGACGCCATTTACACCGGCGCTCACTTTGCGCTGGGAGATAAAAAATGAGTTGGCGCAAGCGTTTGTTATGGCTGCCGCCGCCTCTGATCACGGGGTTTGCCGCCTTAATGATATGGCTAACGAGCGCTTGGTTTGGCAAACATGCATTAGCTGAGCTCGGCTTGCCGTTTGCGCTGCCTGCTTGGTTAGCGATAGTGGTTGCCCTCGCAGGCTTGAGTGTCATATTAGTGTCGGCGCAAACCTTGCGCTGCGCTAATACGACGCTGTTACCTTTTGCGCCCGAGCGTGCCACTGCTTTAGTGACTACTGGGATATTTAACTACAGCCGTAATCCCATTTATGTGGGCGATGCACTGCTCTTACTCGCGTGGGCGTTATGGTTTGGGGTGGCCATTAATCTGCTCTGGCTTGCCTTGTTTGTGCTGTATATGAGTAAGGTACAAATTGCCGCTGAAGAACAAGCGCTAAGCCATAAATTTGGTGCCGCCTATCAAACTTATTGTCAGCGGGTGCGCCGCTGGCTCTAGCTGAAAGGCTTGTGACTCTTGGTCTGCGCCATTACACTTGCCGTTTTTATTCTCGGGAGATCTCACCCCATGAGCGACGCGCCTCAATCCTCAACACCAGCCGCAGATCGCGCCTCAGTTACGGCGCCAGATAATCTGACTCGTCTTAATAAATTTATTAGCGAAACCGGCATTTGTTCGCGCCGCGAAGCGGATCGCCTGATCGAACAAGGCTGCGTGAAGGTGAACGGTGTGGTGGCCGGCATGGGCGTTAAGGTGAGCCTCGCGGATGAAGTGAAGGTAAATAATAAGCCGCTGCGCGCCAAACCGGCGCCCGTGTATTTGGTTTATAACAAGCCGATCGGCATCACCTGTACCACGGATCCCGAGATACCAGAAAATATCGTGGATGCGGTCAACTATAAAAAATCGCGCATTTTTCCTATCGGTCGCCTCGATAAGCCGTCCAGCGGTCTTATTTTACTGACCAATGATGGTGATATCGTTAATAAAATCTTACGCGCCGGTAACGCCCACGAGAAAGAATACATAGTGTCCATGGACAAGCCCATAACGGCGGAGTTTGTGGCGGACATGGGCGCCGGTGTGCCGATTTTAGATACGGTGACTAAGCCCTGTAAGGTCAAAAAAATTGGTCATAACACCATTAATATAATTCTCACTCAGGGCTTAAATCGTCAGATCCGACGCATGGCAGACTATCTGAACTTTAGTGTGACCAGTCTCAAGCGAGTGCGGATCATGAACATCGAGCTCGGTGAGCTTAAGCCTGGCCAATGGCGCTACGTGACTGAGTCTGAGTTGGCTCTGATCAACAATATGATCGGCGACTCCAGCAGCACAGAAGAAGCCTCAGTGCTCGAACAACCCAAGGCGGCGCGCAGTGGTCCGCGCATCAAAGACTTAACGCCGGAACAGGCAGCACCTGCTACCAATCGCAGAACGCGCGCGCGCGCTCACGCGGCCAGTCATGGCGCCGCTCATGCTGAAGAAAAATCTAAAGCCGCGAAAAAGCCCCGCCCTGCAAATAGCGGCGCTAAAGCAGGTGGTAAACCGAGTGCTAAAAATGGCGGCTCGCGCAATCAGGCGGCCGGCAAAGGCCGCGCTTCCAGCAAAGGCTCACTGCCACAGAATAATCGCGGGAAGCGTTAAGGAACGTGAAGACTGAGAGGTAAAGAGTGAAGGGGACGATAAACGGCCGGCGTCGCCTGGTTTTGTAGGCGAACGCTTGCTCTCGCATTTCGCCGAAGGCGGAACTATTTAAAGCAAGGGTGATGCGTAAAGAGTAAAGCTAAGCGGTAGTGAAGGGGGGGGGGAGACACCACAAGCTTTCAGATGCTGATTGTTATGTGTGGCCTTTGTTTCTGTCATCCACTTCACCCATTACACTTCACTCTTCACCGGTACGTGTCGTCCGCTTGACCCTTCGCCCTTTACGCTTTACTTACTGCATTCAAACTTAATTAAATGAAAATGCTTCTTGCCACGGCGTAAGATCAAATATTGCTCTTGGAGGGGCGTTAGCTGATCCGTATCCTCAGCTATTAACACCCCATTTACCGCAATGGCACCATTGGCGATCAGCTCTCGCGCATTGCGCAACGAGCTGGCCAGTGTGCAGTCCACCAAGAGTTGGCTAAGTGGCCGAGACGTCGACTGATGGATAGCCGTGAACGGCATGCCATCTTGCTCAAGCTGAGTTAATTCTTCCCCTGTTAATGCACTAAAGTCTCCCGAAAATAACGCTTCACTAATCTGTTGCGCAGCGCTTAAAGCGGCCTCGCCGTGGACTAAGGTAGTGAGCTCTTCTGCCAATAATCGCTGGGCTTGGGGTTTGCCCTGAGCGTATGTGTCCGTTTGTTCGATGTCGGCAATCTCAGCCAAGCTACGTAGACTATAAAAACGTAAAAAATTGTATACGTCAGCATCGGCGGTATTCAGCCAAAACTGATAAAAGGCATAGGGCGAGGTTTTGGTAGCATCGAGCCAGACGGTGCCGGTTTCGGTTTTACCAAACTTGGTGCCATCGCTCTTGGTAATGAGCGGCAGCGTTAAGCCAAATACCTGCTGCTGATGAAGCCGGCGGGTCAGCTCTATGCCGCTGGTAATATTGCCCCATTGATCGTTACCGCCAATTTGCAGCGTGCAATTCTGGTGGCGATTAAGCTCGGCAAAGTCGTAGGACTGCAATAATGAGTAAGCAAATTCGGTAAACGATAAGCCTTGGTCGGGGCGTGCTAAGCGCTGCTTTACCGAGTCTTTGGCGATCATGGCGTTGACCGAAAAATGCTTGCCCACATCACGTAAAAAGCTAAATAAATCGAGTTTATTCATCCAATCCGCATTGTTGAGCAGCTTAACAGCCGCTTGCTCATCAAAAGACTTATCAATGTTCATGCCCAGCAAAGGTGCAATTTGGCTTTGCAGCTCCTTGACCCAATTTTGTACTTGCGTTGTGTCATTAAGGCTGCGCTCACTGGCCTTAAAACTGGGGTCGCCTATCATGCCGGTGGCACCGCCCACCAAGGCGATAACCTTATGGCCCGCTTCTTTAAAACGACGCAACATGAGTAGTGGCACCAAATGACCGATATGCAAGCTGCCCGCCGTGGGATCGAAACCGCAATAAAGCGTGCGGGGCGCCTGATTAAGATGCTGATGCAAGGCGTTAGCATGAGAAACTTGGGCAATTAAGCCGCGCTCGGTAAGCTCCACTAATAAGGCATTGGGCGTGGTTAAGTTAGGCGTAGTGAAGTCTGTCATCATCAACTCTTCGAATAGATAAAGTCTTATGCTCACTTAAGTAGCCTATCTTTGCCTATGTCCCTTTAGGGACAGTTTTCGGTATAATGCGAGCAAGAAAATACGTGTTGAATTGTTAGTGTTGAATGAAGTTCAAGAGCCAAAGGCATTTTCGCAACGAAACCCACTAAAGCCGCGAAAAAATAGGGAATAAATCTAAAAGAAATTTTATGGGGAAGAGCCAACCCAGTGCTTATTGGTAGGTCTTACCCAAATATATTTGATGTTATGTTGATCTCTTAGTGCTTATCGTAAACTAAGAAACGCGGCTTTCGTTGCAAAGGTGGCTCAGATTTGATGTTTAGCTTGGGTGCTTGGGTGCTTGGGTGCTTGGGTGCTTGGGTGCTTGGGTGCTTGGCGCTCGGCGCTATTACTTAAGGTCTCTTATGTCGATACCAAATAAAAATGAACAACAGCAGGCGTTGGCTGAGGCTATCGAGGCTATAGGCACGGTTGCTTTTGCCCGGCGCTTGGCTCAGCTGGTGAGCTCTTATGTCGATAGTGATTGCTGCTTGGTTTTGAGCTATCAAGCCTCAGGCGCGGCTGTGTATTTGTATGATGATTTGACCGACAAACGCGAGCTGCTGTTTAGCCAGTATTTAAACGGCATCTATGCCCAAGACCCTTTCTATCGCGCACTGCGCCACGGTTTAAGCGATGGGGTCTATTCGCTGAGTACTCTTATGCACCAACAGGGCGTCAATGACCCCCATTACATGGCTGACTTTTATCTGGCAACGGGCTGGCGGCAAGAGCTTGGCATAGTCTTGGCACTCAATAAGCAGCAATGGCTAACCTTGTTTTTAGGCCGCTTAACCACCACCCCTTTTAGCGCAGTTGAACAACAAGGGCTGCGCCAGTTATTGCCAATTCTCAGTGCTCTGTGTCGTCAGCATTGGCACAAGGGCGCAGAAACTTTGGCTCATAGCCCAATGCTTGATGTGGCTGTGTCGCCGACCTTAGCCCGCCTCGATGCCATGGCTCCTAATATAAGGGCACCTATGCGGTTGCGCGTCGAGCACGCCTTAATCACCTTTGCTCAGTCACGCTTAACGCCCCGCGAGCAACAGGTGGCCGCTTTATTAGTGCAGGGCCAAGATAACGTCGCTATTGCCAAGCTGCTAGGTATAGGTGAGGGCACGGTAAAAAATCATCGTAAGCATATTTACGCCAAGCTGGCGCTAGATAGCCAAGGGGCGCTGTTCGCTCACTTTCTTAATCATTTGATTACTTCTGACTCAGCGCCGAGCACCAAGCGCCCTGCGCCAAGGGCAACATCCAATCTGTAAAAAGTGGTGGTTCGTTTTTAGCTTGGTGCTAGGCGATGGGCGCTATTCTTCTGTATACTGCCCACCACTCTGGGCGCATTTATACCCATACTTATACTCACAATAAGTACAAATAACTCTTATTAAGCACCAATAGCAGGGAACTGGCCGTTATGATCCCAAAGATAGATCTGCAGCAGCAGATAACTCCCACCTATTTCGAATTTCTTGATGCACTAGCCCAGAGCGGCTTTCGTGGTGATATTGAACGTAGCTATGCCAGCCGGCTAGCCGTGGCCACCGATAACAGCGTGTATCAAATGCTGCCGCAGGCGGTGGTGTTTCCGCGCTCCACTCAAGATTTGAGCCTATTGCTGAGCTTGGGTACTAAGCCTGAATTTCAAGAGGTTAAGTTTGCCCCCCGTGGTGGTGGCACAGGCACTAACGGCCAGTCCTTAACCGAGACGCTAGTGGTAGATAGCTCACGCTATTTGAACCAGCTGCTCACCTTAGATGCGCCAGGTCGTCGAGTGCGGGTGCAAACTGGCATAGTCAAAGACAAGCTGAATCAGCAGGTTGCCGGTCATCACTTGTTTTTCTCGCCCGATCTCTCTACCAGTAATCGCGCCACCTTAGGCGGCATGATCAATACCGACGCCTCGGGCCAAGGCTCTTTGGTGTACGGTAAAACCTCAGATCACGTATTGGGCGTGACCGCGGTTTTGGTGGATGGCAGCATTATTGAAACCGGCCCGGTGAGCGGGGCGGCACTCGATGCCAAGCTGGAAGAAGACAGCCGTGAAGGCGAGCTGTATCGCTGTGTGTATTTTAGCGTCACCGAGCATGCCGGCGAGATTGAAAAGCGTTTTCCCAAGCTTAATCGCTTCTTAACGGGTTATGACTTAAAGCATGTGTACCACAAGGCCAGCCACACCTTGGATTTAACGCGTATTTTGTGCGGCAGTGAAGGCTCCTTGGCCTTTATCGCCGAAGCTTGGCTGGATCTCACCGATATTCCTCCTTATCGCACTCTGGTGAACGTTAAATACGACAGCTTCTTGTCGGCGCTACGCAATGCGCCCCTGATGGTGGAAGCCAAGGCGTTATCGGTGGAAACCGTTGACTCTAAGGTGTTGGGGCTGGCGCGCGAAGACATAGTCTGGCACTCGGTGAGCGAGTTAATTCAAGACGTGCCCGGCAAGGTGATGGACGGCCTAAACATGGTCGAATATGCGGATCATGATGCAGACGCCCAGCGTGAAAAAGTCGACGCCTTGTGCGCGCAACTCGACGCTCTTATGGCGCGCGGTGAGGCCGGCATTATCGGCTATCAAGTCTGTGACGACTTGAGCTCACTCAATCGTATTTATGCCATGCGTAAAAAAGCCGTGGGCTTGTTGGGTAATACCAAAGGCCGACAAAAGCCGATTGCCTTCGTGGAAGACACGGCCGTGCCGCCAGAAAATCTGGCAGATTATATCGTCGAGTTTCGCGCGCTACTGGATGCCAACCAGCTGCAATATGGCATGTTTGGCCACGTAGATGCGGGCGTGCTGCATGTACGCCCGGCACTCGATATGACGGATCCGGCACAAGAAGTCACCTTGCGTAAAATTTCCGACAAGGTGAACGCCTTAACCGCTAAATACGGCGGCTTAATGTGGGGCGAGCACGGTAAAGGCTTTCGCTCCGAATATAGTCCCACCTTTTTTGGTGAGGTGCTGTATACCGAATTGCGCCGCATTAAGTCGGCTTTCGATCCCTTTAACCGCTTAAATCCCGGCAAGATTTGTACACCGCTCGATAGCCTAGACCAATTAGTGTCTGTGGATGCCACCAAGCGCGGCTTCTTTGACAGGCAAATTCCGATTCATGTGCGCGACAGCTACACACCGGCCATGGACTGTAACGGCAATGGCCTGTGCTTTGACTTCGATGTCAATTCCCCTATGTGCCCGTCGATGAAGTTGACTTCAGACAGGCGTCATTCACCGAAAGGCCGTGCCGGCTTGGTGCGCGAATGGTTGCGCCAGCTCTCGGCCCAAGGCTTTGATCCCATGGCCGAAGAAGCGGCCATTATGACGGGCGGCGTCAGCGTTAAAGGCTTGGTGGAGCGGGTGAAGTTTACTTGGCAAAAACAGCGCGGCGAATACGACTTCTCTCATGAAGTGAAAGAAGCCATGGACGGTTGCTTGGCCTGTAAAGCCTGCTCCAGCCAGTGCCCGGTTAAGGTAGATGTGCCGACCTTCCGTGCGCGCTTCTTGCAGCTTTATCATCAGCGTTATCAGCGCCCACCAAAAGATTATTTGGTGTCGTTTGTTGAGTCGTACACGCCGTGGATGGCCAAGCTGCCGGGCATTATTAACCCGTTGATGAGCAATAGTTTAGTGAAGAAAGGCGCCAGCTCTTTGCTAGGCATGGTGGATATGCCGCTGGTGAGCCAGCCGAGCTTAACTAAATTATTAAATGAAGCCGCTAATCCACGCTTTGACTTAAGCGAGTTGGAAGCGTTAAGCCCAGAGCAAAAGGCCAAGACGGTATTAATCGTCCAAGATCCCTTTACCTCTTTCTATGATGCCAATGTGGTGTTCGATTTGGTGCAGTTAGCCAGTCGCCTAGGGTTTAATCCAGTAGTCTTGCCCTTTAAGCCCAACGGCAAACCGGCTCACGTAAAAGGCTTCTTACGCCGTTTTGCGAACATGGCTGCCGACAGCGCTCAGTTCTTAAATCATCTGGCTCGCCTTGGCATCCCCATGGTGGGAGTGGATCCTTCACTCGTACTCTGTTATCGCGATGAATACAGTAAGGTATTGGGTGAGGCGCGCGGCGACTTTGAGGTGTTATTAATCCAAGAATGGTTGTTGCAGCAATTGCCGAGTATTCCTGGCCAAGACATAGTCGGCGAGCCTTGGTATTTATTTGCTCATTGCACCGAAAAAACCGTCAAGCCGACTACCCATCAAGACTGGGCAGGTATTTTTGGTCACTTGGGCGCTAAGCTTGAAGCCGTGCCTGTGGGTTGTTGCGGCATGGCCGGCACTTACGGTCACGAGCGCGAGCATGTCGAAGGCTCAAAGCAACTGTACAACATGAGCTGGGCGCAGCCGTTACATAACAAACCGATAGCGCGATGCTTAGCCACCGGCTTTTCGTGCCGTTCACAGGTGAAACGCATCGAAGGGCAGGGCATACAACATCCGGTGCAGGCCCTGTTGAGCTTACTGCAATAAGCTGGGTTTATTAACGAGATGTAAATGGTAAGACGTGAGGAGTAAGGGGTAACACCTCACGCCTCACGCTTTCCTCCTCACTCGCATCGATTAAGGAAACAACATGGGGCTGATTTTAAATTTAATTATTGGCGGCCTAGCAGGTTGGCTGGCCGGCCAGCTAATGAAAGGCCGCGGTTTTGGCGTCGTAGGCAACGTGTTACTGGGCATAGTGGGCGGTTTTATCGGCGCCATTATGTTTCGATTGTTGGGGCTAGCCTCCACCGGCATAGTGGGATCACTGGTGGTGTCGACGGTTGGCGCGGCTTTGCTGCTTTATTTGGCGCAAAGATTTAGAAAGTAATGCTGACGCAGTGAGGTGAGAAGGGTGAAGAGTAAGGCGTGAAGGGGTAAACCTAGGCTTAAATCACTAAAGTGAGATACGGTCGCTCCGTCATGCAGGTCCACGACTCGGTACCGGCAAGACGGCTAACAAACAGCGCCCAGCGCTAAGTACCGTCTTAGCTCGTCCTCTTCACCCTTTACGCCTCACTCCTCACATGCAATAAAATAACACTGGACATTCTCCGTCGTTTAACAGAGAATGCGCCCTCAGCCCAGTTGGGCATGACCTTTTGTGATGTGGGTCACGATATTCAAGCAGAGAAATAGTGCTTTATATCGTTATAACCCGCCTATTCGGCATGCTACATGGCAATTTAACGGATTTATTCGGTTAATATTGTCAAGACCCTGGGTTTATGTAGCTGCCAAAGTATGTGCGTTGAAGCGGGTTATATTGCGTTTTTTTAGGAACATAACGCATCACGTCCGCGCCAAACGACGCGACCCTTATCGGGTTGCCCGTCCCCTCCATTGGGCGCGACGACACAAGTCTGGCAGATCGACATCCATGATGAGAAAGATGAGCTGATTTATCAGCGAGTTAACCATGGCGGTGTTGAGACAAAAATGGCCAGATTAGCCTTGTGAATCTTAGTGTTAAACACACTTTGTAAAGGAAACCCTCATTTCGATGAGAATAGGTTGTCCTTGGCCCTATTGTATCAGTCCGCCGAAATTCTATTTATTCGGAACTGTTAAATGACAAATTCTACACTTGTACTTGCTGAAAATACCCCTGCCTTTAGCGAATTAGGCTTAGCTCCTGAAGTTTTACAAGCACTGACCGATGCAGGTTATGTGACGCCTTCTGCTATTCAGGCAGCCGCTATCCCTACTTTGCTTGAAGGCCGTGACGTTTTAGGCTTGGCACAAACTGGTACTGGTAAAACAGCAGCCTTCGCACTGCCGTTGCTGAGCACCATTACCGGTGGTAACACTACTCCTCAAGTATTGGTATTAGCCCCAACTCGCGAACTGGCCATCCAGGTTGCTGAATCGTTTGAAGGTTATGCCAAATATCGTAAAGACATTCGCATTATGTCCATCTACGGTGGCCAAGCATACGACACTCAAATCCGTTCATTGAAGCGCGGCGTTGATGTGGTAGTAGGTACGCCAGGTCGTGTTATGGACCACATGCGTCGTGGCACCCTGAAATTGGACAATCTGAAAGCATTAGTGCTGGACGAGGCCGATGAGATGTTGCGCATGGGCTTTATCGACGACGTAGAATGGATTTTGGAACAAACTCCAGCTACTCGCCAGATTGCTCTGTTCTCTGCGACTATGCCGCCAGTTATTCAGCGCGTTGCTCAGAAATACCTGAACAACCCTAAAGAAGTGCGCATCGAGAACAAAACCCGTACTAACTCTAGCATCAAGCAGCGCTACTGGTTTGTACGTGGTATGAACAAACACGAAGGTTTGTGCCGTTTGGTAGAAACCGAAAAAATGGATGCCATGCTGGTATTCGTACGTACTCGTAAAGACGCTGAAGATCTGGCCGAGATGATGAGCCGCGAAGGTCATGCTTGTGAAGCCTTGCACGGTGATATTCCGCAGAAATTGCGTGAAAAAGTAATCGAGCGCCTCAAGAATGGTCGTTTGAACATCTTGGTAGCAACTGACGTGGTTGCCCGTGGCCTGGACGTTGAGCGTATCAGTCACGTAGTTAACTTTGACATGCCACACGACAACGAATCATACGTACACCGTATCGGTCGTACCGGTCGTGCGGGCCGTGAAGGTGATGCCATTCTGTTTGTTACGGGTCGTGAAAAGCGCGGTCTGTTCAACCTTGAGCGTCATACTCGCCAGCCGATTGAAGAAATGCAGATGCCTTCTGCAGACGAGATCAACAAGATCCGTGCTGAGCGTTTCAAAACTAGCCTGCGTGTAAGCGTAGAAGCAGACGAAAAATCTCTGGCACCCTTCGTAGAAATGATTGAGTCATTGGAAGAAGAAGGTATCGATAGCTCACAGTTGGCCGCTGGTTTAGCGCGCTTACTGCAAGGCGACCGTCCATTGTTTATGGAAGACCGTCCACAAGCTGCTCGTCGCCCAGACGTTCGCGAAAGCCGTGACCGTAACGAGCGCAGTGATCGTAATGACCGCAGCGACCGTGGCGAACGCGCTCCTCGTGCACCCCGCTCAGGCCGTGACGAAGTAGCCATGGAAACGTTCCGCGTAGACGTTGGCCGTGTACACGGTGTTAAGCCGGGTCACCTGGTGGGTGCGATTGCTAACGAAGCCGACCTTGAGTCACGCTTCATTGGTCAAATCCAAATCCATGATGACTACTCAACGGTTGATCTGCCACAAGGCATGACCGCAGAAGTGCACAAAGTGCTGCAAAACGTACGTGTGTGTCAGCGTCCGTTGAACTTGGCCAAGTACGAAGGTGGTCCATTGCCACGTCGTAGCGCCGCGCCTCGTGGTGACGACCGCAAGCCACGTGCACCACGTCGCACCGATCGCTTAAACGGCTAATCCCGTCTAATCGCTAAACTGAAAAGGCCTGTCAGCAATGACAGGCCTTTTTGTTTACGTTTTTCGCGATACGCCGTAGCGCTAAGTGAAATTAAAAAGCTAAGCCTAAAGATTCTTTGCCACGCTTTTTTGTTGCGAGAGTCACGAAACCCACGGAAAAATAGAGATCAGATCTGAAAGGGATCTTTATGGGCAAGGGCTGAGACTAGACATAAGCAAAAATGACAATCGAAACAGAGACTGAATATTCAGGCTGGCTTTGTTTTTGTAGGCGAACGCTTGCTCTCGCATTTCGCCGAAGGCGTAACGGGTTAAAGTCGTAAAGGGGATGAGCCAAATCAGTGGATAAGCCCAAAGCTGAGAATGGATTGCTTGGCGGTACTCGGAAGACGAATCCCATCACCAGTCCGTTCATTGCGAGGAGCGCAGCGACGCGGCAATCCATAGTTGAGGGGTTCCCCTTCACGCTTCACCAGTTTAATTAACTAAGATCTACCTGATTACCCACAAAGTTCAGCTATGTTTCAGTGACTTCAGCATCAATAGATTCAATGGGTTACAAGGTGGCCGTCTCTTCGGCGAAGAGGACTTCGCCACGGTTTTATGTTTTTATTTAAAAATTGCCAGCAAAGCTGGCCTGCCGAACAAGTTGGCAGCTACAAAAACCTAAATAAGGCAGCATACTGGCTGAGGTTCATAAGTAATCAGGAAGATCTAAGACGTCATTGGTAAAAGCTAACTCCCACACCATCAGCAGACGAGCTCTTACAATAAATAGGCTCTTGTCGCTTTGACCTTTTCCGTGGATTCCGTGGCAAAAATATCTAGTGTCTGAATCTCTTGAACTTCACTCAACATTCAACACTAAAAATTCAACATTGCCTTAGCCTTCACCCATAAAAAACGCCGCACTCTGAGAGTGCGGCGTTTATCATTTTGCTTGGCGCTTGGGCTAAGGCCTTATCTAAAATTAATTAGACAATGACTCAGGCAGGTGCTCACGTATGGTAGAAAGCATGATTTTAAGTACTTTAGGGTTAGCACACACCAAGTTACCGCTCTGCTCAAAGTTATGGCCACCCACGAAGTCGGTGACAATAGAACCGGCTTCACGAGCAATCAAACTGCCAGCAGCAAAGTCCCATGGCTTTAAGCCCAGTTCCCAGTAACCGTCTACGCGACCAGCAGCCACATAGGCTAAATCTAAGCTGGGTGCACCGGCACGGCGAATGTCAGAGCTCTGCACAAACAAGTCTTTGAACATGCCTAAATAGGCATCTACATGGTGTTTTTGTTTAGCAGGGAAACCGGTCGCCAGTACGGCAGTGGTTAAATCTTTGGCTTTACCGGTACGAATGCGATAACCGTTTAACTGAGCGCCGGCACCGCGGCTGGCGGTGAACAGCTCGTCACGAATGGGATCGTAGACTACGGCTTGCTCGGTACGGCCTTTTACGCGTAGCGCAATGGATACCGCAAAATGAGGAATACCATGAATGAAGTTGGCAGTGCCATCAAGTGCGTCAACAACCCACTGATAATCAGGGTTGCTGCCGGTTAGTTCACCACATTCCTCACCAATAATGGTGTGCTCCGGATAAGACTTACGGAGGGTATTAACGACGGCGTTTTCTGCGTCTAACTCGACATTAGTCACAAAGTCGTTCTGGCCTTTGGCGCGGGTTTCGGTGTTATCAGGGTTGGCAAAACCTTTGACGATAACTTGGCCAGCGTTACGCGCAGCGCGTACCGCAATATTCAGCATCGGATGCATATGAGTGAACTCACTTGATGTTAAAGAACGAAATTTGAGCGACGTATTATACCTGCGAACGAAAACGAGGCAAGCCTTAATCCTCGCCTCTAAAGCATGCTTTAGCTAAGTGGCCTTGGCAATAAGGCATAAGCGGGTTCGATCCTTGGCTTATTAAGTGTTTTTACTGGCAGAGATGAGCACCTAATGACTATTTTTATAACAGCACTTATTTGCAGCTAGATCTTAGTATTCAAACGAAATTTGCTGCTTGTTTTGTAACCTTATACTTGAACGTACTTCCTGATAAAACACGCTTAACTGACACTTATGTAAGGAGTCGTTATGAGCATACTCATGGCTATCTCGATACATCGACAGGCACAGCTTTTAACCAACACAGACTCACATTACCCTAATACTCGCTACTCATTAAGGGCAGGGCGCAGCTTACTCTTATGTTGTGCGCTGTTATTAGTGGCACAGCCGGCACAAAGTGAAACCGGCTTACTCTTTGGCGCGGGTGGCGGCTATGGCGCGCATACAGCACAAGTAGGCGGACTTTGGACTCAGCCTTGGACAAGCATGCACAGCCAGTTGTTCTATGGGCTGGCAGGCGAAGTGGCGGCGTGGCGTTATGGTGACGATGACATGGTGCAACTGAGCTTAGTCCCCTTGTTGCAGTACAATTTTATGCCTAATGCTAACTGGCGACCCTTTGTCTTTGCTGGGGTAGGCCCGGCTTGGATAAGTCGTACCCAGCTGGGCGATCGCGACTTATCAAGCGAGTTTCAATTTAGTAGCCGTGTCGGTGTGGGCTTGCGTAAGAGCAGGCATAGCGTAGCGGTAGAGGCGCGACATTTATCTAATGGCGGTATTAAAGAGCCTAACCAAGGTATCAGCTATTGGAATTTAACCTATGGTTATCATTTTTGATAAGAAAAATTCAGCTTGCTGCATATAAAATTTCGTGTTGATCTCCATTGCTAGTTAAAGCCACTGAAAGATATCATATAGGCGTTATTATATTTGCCTATAAAGGCTTTTTTGGAGCGCGACATGTCGGGCCTGTCTTTGGTGTTGTTAACCGTGCTAATGGTGGCATCGGGTCAAATGACCCAAACCTTGTATGTACCTGCTATGACCGACATGGCGGATGCGCTGCAGGTTGCTAAAGACATCTTGCCGCTGCTGATGGCCATGTATCTGATCCCCTATGGCTTGTTTCAGTTTATTTATGGGCCGCTATCGGATCGCTTAGGGCGCAGGCCTGTGTTGCTGGCAGGCTTAGGTGTTTATGTGTTGGGCTCAGGCCTCATAGTACTGTGGCCAAGTTACCCCATGTTATTAGTGGGCAGCTTTATTCAAGGGGCTGGCACGGCGGCCGCGGGTAGTCTGTGCCGCAGCCTAATGCGTGATAAGTTCGAAGGCACGGCACTGGTGCGTTATAACGGCTATGTGTCTATGGGCATTATGTTGGCGCCGCTGCTGGCACCTTTGCTTGGTGGTTACCTCAATCAGCATTTTGGTTGGCAGTCCATGTATCTGTTTTTGCTGCTACTGGGCTTAAGCTGCACCCTGATTATTTTTTACTGCTTTAAAGAAACCTTACCCGAGGAGCGTCGCCACCAGCAGTCTATCTTGCCGGCCTATTTGCATGTGTTACACAGCCACGCGTTTTGCCGCCAACTCGGCATGCTAATGGCCGCCTTTGCTGGCGTGATTTTATACGAAGCCGAGTTTGCGGTGGTGGCCAGCCAACATGCCACCTTAACCAGTCGCGAGCTGAGCGTGCTGTTTATTCTGCCGTTACCGCTATATTTTGCCGGTGCCATGTTAGCCACCGTTACCGCCAGCCGTTGGTCCGTCAATCGGTTGCAATGGATAGCGACCCTGAGCTTAGTGCTAGGCGCCCTTGTGGTGCTGGCGTCGGCATTTGAGCCCCGGCTTGGCTTGGCTGGTTTGGTGCTGGGCGGGGGGGGGTACTTTGCCGGTGCGGGCTTGTTGTTTCCGGTGGCTACCTCTGCGGCCGTGGAGCCGTTTGCGCGCCACAGTGGCAGCGCAGGCGCGCTGCTCGGCGGTTGCTCTAATTTAGGTGGCGGCGTGTTTTTATTGGTGCAAGGCGGCTTGCCGCAAATGAATCAAGGTGTGCTGGGTGGGCTGTTGCTGGCCTTTGCGGGTATTACCTTATGGTTCTTATTGCCCAGTCATCACGCACTGCCAGAGCCGGGTTTATAAGATAAGGAGTAAAAACTATTAGAAGTTAACTGATTACCAACAAAGCTCAGCCATGTTTCAGTAAACTAATCACCAATAAATTCAAAAAGTTACATGGAACGACTCGTATTTTCGGTAAGAATATGGGACTCAGTTTGGTGTTTTGACCTTGTAGGGGCCAATTTATTCGGCCCGGTTTAGTGTTTTGGTCTAAATCTAAACCTCAATAACAGCCAGCAAAGCTGGCCAGCCGAATAAATTGGCTGCTACAAAAGACAAACCAAAACAACGCGCATCATGGCTGAAGTTCATACGTAATCAGGAGAAGTTAAGAATTCTCTCGCAACGAAATCCGCGAAACCCACGGAAAGATAGAGATCAAATCTGAATAAAACCCGTTAAAGGTGAAGCGTAAAGAGTGAAGAGGACAACCTAACTAGTGCCATTTGGCTTTTATTCGCTCTTATCTTAGTTTAATTTTTCCATGCGTTCCGTGTTCTTCCGTTGCAAAAAAATCTGCAGGGTTTGTATCATTAACTGACCCCATGCGGTGCAAGCTCAGCTGTTGGCGTGATGCAGTATTACAAATTTATCCCACAGCTGTTCTTGGCTCTCGGTATGCGCAGGGTCGATAATAATGCAGTCGATAGGGCACACACTAATGCAGGTGGGTTTATCGTAATGACCTACACACTCGGTGCATAAGTCTGGCTCTATTTCATAGATTTCTGCGCCATAGCTAATGGCGCCGTTTGGGCATTCAGGTTCGCACATGTCGCAATTTATGCAGCTGTCTTCGATTAGTAATGCCATACCACACCATTCTCGCTTAGCTCAATAAACGTAAAAATATCGCGCACAGCATAGCATTTTCTCGCCTTAAATAGCGCTTCACTCCGCTTTTGTGATCAAGGGCCGCGCTGGCTTACCTTGCCAAGCAGGGCCGTGCCGAGCACAATAAGCCATTACTCCTTGATGAGACTTAAGCTATGGAACTGGCCAACTATAGACGTGAATATCTGCAAGGCGGCTTGCGTCGTAATAACTTGCCTGACGATCCTTTGGTGTTATTTGAAACCTGGATGCAGCAAGCAGTAAAAGCAGACTTGATGGATCCCACCGCCATGGTGGTGGGCACGGTAGACCCGCACGGCCAGCCTTATCAGCGTATCGTCTTGCTCAAGCACTTGGATGAAAAAGGCTTCGTGTTTTACACCAATATGGGCAGCCGTAAGGCCAGCCAGTTGGCAAATAACCCTAAGGTGAGTCTGCTGTTTCCTTGGCATATGCTGGAGCGTCAAGTGCATGTGACAGGCCAAGTAGAGCGGCTATCGTCATTAGAAGTGCTGAAGTACTTCAGTAGTCGCCCCAAAGACAGCCAAATTGGCGCTTGGGTGTCTCATCAATCGGCCCGTATCTCGGCCCGTGGCGTGCTTGAGGGTAAATTTTTAGAGATGAAGCAAAAATTTGCCAAGGGCGAAGTGCCACTGCCTAGCTTTTGGGGGGGCTTTAGGGTGAAATTTGACTCGATTGAATTTTGGCAAGGCGGCGCCAATCGCCTGCACGACCGTTTCTTATATCAGCGCCAAGACTCAGGCTGGTCGATCGACCGTTTAGCGCCTTAGGATTTTCTTGAAAACTCTACTTTCTGTGGATGCTATAGATTCCGTTGCGAAAAGTCTTTAAAGGTAATTTATGCTGATTTGCAGAACCGAACGCCCGGGTGACGGTGATGAAATAGACGAGCTGGTATGCGCCGCCTTTGGCCGCGAGCAAGAAGGCGATTTAGTGTGGGCGCTGCGCGAGCAGGGCGCCATTAGCCTGAGCCAAGTGGCAGAATACGACGACGCCATCATAGGCCATCTGCTAATGAGTCCGGTATTGATCGAAGGTGAAGATATTGGCTGGTTGGCGTTGGCACCCGTGAGTGTTTGGCCCGAGTGCCAAGGCCAAGGGGTCGCCAGCGCCTTGATTCGTGCGGCTCTCGATTGTGCCAATGAGCTGGATTGGGCCGGTGTGTTGCTCTTAGGTAAGCCAGAGTTTTATAGCCGTTTTGGATTTAAGCCGGCCATTGAACTCGGCCTCGAATACGAGAATGCTAAGGCCGATGAGACATTGATGGCCATGGCGCTGAAAGCCCAACCTGTCAGCGGTCGAGTCACTTATCATCCGGCGTTTGGCTAAGAATGTGAAGAGTGAAGTAGACGACATAAACCCAGACCTAGCCCCCAAAATATTTGGCAACGAAATCCACAAAACCCGCAAAAAGATATAGACCACATCTCAAAGTGCGTATTTTATGGGTAAGATCTTACCCATAAAATTTCTATTCGGCCCTTATCTCATATTAATTTTTTAGTGGGTTTCGCGGGTTTAGTTGCAAAAATAGCTTTAGTCTTTGTTCTAATTCTTGATTTTAACTCACAGCTTACCGCTGGGGTTATTCTTCATCTTCTTCAAAATACCAATAGCCTTGATTAACCAAGGGCAGCAGTACTTCAAGCAGCGCTTGCGGTTTTGCTAAACAGGCGATTTGTGGGCCGTGAATGCGCGATTGGTCGCAGAGCAGGGCAATGGCGTCTTTGTCTGCTTCGGCTAACTGATAACGCTCGCCGTCGAGGTAAAACACGGCGCTTTCTCCGGCCATATAAAAGCAGCGTGCGCCGGCTAAACGATACAAGTAATCGCCGTGATCCAGGCGCAACACTAATTCTTCCAGACTATAAGCCGGTTCGGCGGGCTCAAGATCCAAGTCGTGCTTGGCTTCTGAGGTCATTTCACCAAACCAACTCGCCAAGCGTGCAGGATCAGCTAATAGCTCCGTCATTAGATTCTTAACTTGATCTAATACTTCCGGCTCTATGCGGCCATGAGCTTGAGTTGCCGTCATGCCTGCGTCATCAAAGCGGCGGCTGTCGCACTCGTTAGCCAGCAGATGATCGGCAAAGCCTGAGATTAAATCCCGAGCATCGGGTGCGCGAAAGCCCACCGAATAATTGAGTGCTGCAGTTTCGGCATAGCCTTCGTGAGGGCAGCCCGGCGGAATATAAAGTACGTCGCCAGAGGTAAGTACTTCATCTATCTCGGCGGTGAAGTCTTCGCAGTGACGCAGCGCGCCGTTGGCGGCAAATTGCTCAAGCTCTTGGGGCAGGCCTACACGCCAGCGGCGGGTGCCGGAGCCTTGAATAATAAACACCCCGTATTGATCGATATGCGGACCCACGCCACCACCGGGTGTGGAAAAGCTGACCATGACATCATCAAAACGCCAGCCCGGGATAAAGCGAAATGCATCCGCCAGCTCTTGTACGTCTGGGTGCCATTGGTTTACCGCTTGTACCAATAAGGTCCAATCACGCTCGCCAAGGTGATCGTAAGTATCAAAGGGGCCGCTTTCTGCGTGCCAGCTGTCATCACTTCGCCACACGCGGCGCGATTCAACTTGGGGCTCAAGCGCCAGGCCGGCTAATTCATCTGGGCTAAGAGGATCTTCAAACTGAGCAAATCCTGCCTTGATCAGCAGTGGCTTCTTTTGCCAGTAATGAGCCAAAAAATCCGTGATATCGAGTTTGAGTGCGCTCTGCATGGCAACCTGTCATTAAGGGAAAGTAAGATAAGAATAGCCAGCTATTATGCCAAGGCGTAGTCGAGATAGATAGATTGGGAAAACAGAGCGGTCAGCTAGAAGCCTGAAGCTGGAAGAAAAATGATCTAATACAGAGATGCAGTGCTTTTGGTTAGCGAAATGATAAAACAAAAACACCGAGCTGTTGAGGGCTCGGTGTTTAGTCTTGTGCTTCTAGCTTCTAGCTTCTAGCTTCTAGCTTCTAGCTTTAGATTTTATCCGTCAACTCTATGGCGCTGCCGATGTAGTTGGCAGGCGTTAATAGCTTCAGCTGTGCCTTAACCGGCTCTGGCAATTCCAAGGTATCGATAAAGGTGTGCATGCCTTCGGCGTTCACACGCTTGCCGCGAGTCAGCTCTTTCAGCTTCTCGTAAGGCTTTTCGATGCCGTAGCGGCGCATCACGGTTTGGATGGGCTCGGCTAACACTTCCCAGTTTTGATCCAAATCGGCGGCCAAAATAGCAGGGTTGGCTTCCAGCTTGCTGATGCCTTTCAGCGTGGCTTGATAAGCAATCAGCGAATAACCCACGGCTACGCCTAAGTTGCGCAGTACTGTGCTGTCAGTTAAGTCACGCTGCCAGCGTGAGACCGGTAATTTCACCGCTAGGTGATTAAAGATGGCGTTGGCCAGACCTAAGTTACCCTCGGAGTTTTCAAAGTCGATGGGGTTTACTTTGTGCGGCATGGTGCTGGAGCCGATTTCGCCTTCCACGGTGCGCTGCTTAAAGTAACCGATGGAGATGTAGCCCCAAATATCGCGGTCAAAATCTAGGATGATGGTGTTAAAGCGCGCTATGGCATCGAACAGCTCGGCGATATAGTCGTGCGGCTCAATTTGGGTGGTGTAGGGGTTAAAATCGAGACCAAGGCCGGTCACGAAGCGCTCGGCAAAGCCGTGCCAATCGATTTCTGGATAAGCAGACAAATGAGCGTTGTAGTTGCCCACGGCACCGTTGATTTTAGCCAGCATTTCTACGGCTTTGATCTGCTTAAGCTGGCGCTCAAGACGATACACAACGTTAGCCATTTCTTTGCCCAAAGTCGTGGGTGAAGCAGGCTGGCCGTGGGTGCGGCTCAGCATAGGCACGTCACGATAGCGGGCGGCCAGTTGCTTGATGGCATCGATTAATTGCTGGCAATAGGGCACCAGCACTTGGTCGCGGCCGTGCTTAAGCATCAAGGCGTGAGCGTTGTTGTTGATGTCTTCACTGGTGCAGGCGAAGTGAATAAATTCACTGACTGCGGCCAGCTCTGGCAGCACTTCTACTTTTTCTTTTAAGAAGTATTCCACGGCTTTTACGTCGTGGTTGGTGGTGCGCTCTATGTCTTTGATGCGCTGGCCATCGGCTTCATTAAAGTTGGCGACAATCGCATCGAGCAAGGCATTCGCCTCGGCTGACAGCGCAGGCACTTCACTAATGTCGGCATTCGCGGCCAAGGCTTGCAGCCAGCGCACTTCCACTTCTACACGAAAGCGCAATAAGCCGAATTCAGAAAAAATAGTGCGCAACTCCGCGGTGCGACTGCCGTAGCGGCCATCAACCGGAGAAATAGCCGTTAATGCTGACAATTCCATGAACAACAACTCCTAAACGTGGGGGGTAACTAAAATATAGCTTTAAGCTATCAGCTGTAAGCTTTCAGATAAAACGTGGTTCTAAATATTAGTTCTAAATATTAGTTCTAAATATTGGTTCTAAACAAAATCAAGATGTTGGAGCCCTAGCATGTTGGTACCAGAGCCCAGTAGAACATGACGAAGATTTGCTACTGACAAAATAGCCACAACAAAGCGGGTATTAATTACTTCGCGTATCACTACTCATGGATTACCGCGTCGTTGCACTCCTCGCAATGACGCAGGTGATTAGGGATTGGTGATTAGGGACTGGCACATCCGCCCCTATTCCCCGAACACTAATCCCTATTCACGCTTAGTTCCGTGGCCAAGAAAATACTTAGTGTTAGCGCTATATTTCGCGTAACGCGGCTTGGGCTTGGGCCACCACACGTTTACGGGAAAACAAAATTTGTCGGCGCTGACCACCGAGTTGGCGCCAGAGTACGGCACTGCGAATACCGGCCAGTAATAAGGCGCGAATTTGATGCTGCACCAAGGGTTGCTGTAAAAATTTAGGCTCGCCGGCCACTTGAATGCGTGGCCCTATGGGGCTGATGATGTCGCTGTAAATGCTGGCCATATTGGCCAGCACTTGCTCGTCGAGCAGCTCAAAGTGGTGGCGCTGGCGTTTCACTTGATTGATACGCTCACCCAACATGGCCATTAAGTCGCGGCGTTTGGCCAGCTTGCGCTCCAGCGCCAAGGTGCCAACTAAATAGCGGGTTAGCTCGGCGTTTTTACGGCCGTCGTTATTGCCAAGTTGGTCAATAATGGTTTGGTAGCCTAGCGCTAGCTGGGCCTTACCACCAAAGACGTCGGCGGTATTCTCTGCGTCCGTCATTAAAATACTGTTTAAGGTGGCGCTTAGCTGGTCTTTATCTTGGATAATGCCTTGGCGCGCTACCTGCTGGACTAAACTGACCGCTTGGCAAATGCCAGCAAAGGCCAGAGTTTGATTTTCAAGATTATGGCTCACGCTGACTCCTCATTAAAACGGTTTTCAATGACGCCGCCGCCTAAGCAGATCTCATCCGCATAAAACACCGCGGACTGGCCTGGGGTGACCGCCGCTTGTGGCTCATCGAAGGTCACCCGTATGGTGTCGTCATCCAAGGGCTCCACCAGACAAGCAATGTCGGTTTGGCGATAGCGGGTTTTCACCGTGCAACGCAAGGGCGCGCTTAACGGCGTACGATCCACCCAATGCAATTGGCGGGCAATCAGGCCTTTAGAATACAGGCGTGGGTGATCGCCTTGGGCCACCACCAGTACATTGCGCTCCAGATCTTTATCCACCACATACCAAGGGTCATCACTGGCATTTTTTAAGCCGCCAATGCCTAAGCCTTTGCGCTGGCCCAAGGTGTGGTACATAAGCCCCTGATGCTCGCCGATGACATCACCGTCTACGGTTTCAATTTTGCCCGGCTGGGCCGGCAAATACTGGGCGAGAAAGTCGGTAAATTTACGCTCGCCAATAAAGCAGATGCCGGTGGAGTCTTTCTTCTTGGCGGTGACTAATTCCAATTGCTCGGCGATGCGCCGTACTTCGGGCTTTTCGAGCTCACCCACAGGAAACAGGCTCTTGGCTACTTGCTGAGAGCTCAAGGTATATAAGAAGTAGCTTTGGTCTTTATTCGTGTCTTGCCCGCGCAGCAACTTAGGCTGCTCGTCAAAGGTGCGGCGCACGTAGTGGCCGGTGGCAATAAAGTCGGCGCCTAAGTCTTCGGCGGCAAATTCGAGGAAGGCTTTAAATTTGATTTCTTTATTGCACAATATATCGGGATTAGGCGTGCGGCCGGCCTTGTATTCGGCCAAAAAATGCTCGAATACATTGTCCCAATACTCGGAGGCAAAGTTGATGGTATGCAATGTCATACCGAGCTTATCGCACACGGCTTGGGCATCGGCTAAGTCTTCGGCGGCAGAACAAAACTCGTCGGTGTCGTCTTCTTCCCAGTTTTTCATAAACAGGCCTTCCACCTGATAGCCCTGCTGTTGCAGCAGATAGGCCGAAACTGATGAATCTACGCCGCCGGACATGCCGACAATCACTTTTAACTGACTGTTATCGTTCATTACTCGCCGTCACCTAGTTGCAAAACGGCTCACATTTTAACAGACAAAGCTCGCCAGCGGGAGGCTAACGGGCTAATTGATTGGCTTTGATTATTTGTGTGGGATTTATAGGAGGGTATTTGAGTACTGCGGCCTACCAGAGTGACAACAAAGAGCCTTAAGAGCTTTTTTCGCAACGAAAGCCGCTAAAACCACGAAAAAATAGGGATAAGATCTAAAAAGAGATATCTATGGGTAAAAGCAATATCGCCGAACCACTTTGGGTGTTGGCTTGGTCTTACCCTTAGACATATTTCTTCTTAAGTTAATCTGTTAGTGGGGTTAGCGCCTCTCGTTACAAAGAAGCGTTGCCCAAATACTGAAGAGCTTGATCTGCAACGAAATCCACAAAACCCGCCAAATCATAGAGATCACATCTTAAAGGTGACTATTTAATGGTTAAGATCTTACCCATAAGGTCTTATTCGTTCTTATCTTGATTTTTTAGTGGGTTTCGTGGATTTCGTTGCAAAGATGTTTTTTTGTTGAAATTGTTGGAGGTCGAAAGTCTTGGTTAGTCCTGGGTACGGCAGCGCTCGGCGGGCACGCTTAAGGCGCGTAACAAATAGGTATTAAACTCCGGATCATAGTCTTGTTTAGTCAGCGCCTGTGCCATGCATGCCAGCCAAGCATCGCGCTCATTGGGGCCAATCGCTAAGTGAGCATGGGCGCGCGGTATGCTAATAGGGCCGTATTTCTCACGGTATAAGGAAGGGCCGCCTAGCCAACCGGTTAGAAAGCGCGCCAACTTATCGGTGCTCTCAGATAGATCGGCAGGATGCATGGCTCGGATCACCGCCGCATCGGCGCGGGTGTTCATGGCGTGATAAAAATCTGCCGCCAATTGTTGTAAGCCAACAAAGCCACCGGCGGCTTGCAGTGAGGCGTCGCCTTGACCGTAAACGGGTAAATTGTTCATGATGGTGCTCTTATTAAGTGTAGCGCTGCGCTGAAAAAACCGACCTTACGTTATCTCGTTGGGTGAGCGGGTTTCAGTGGGTGGCAACGGTTGCTCGGTGACCGATTGAAACATCTTACCCAACTCCAGTGGCAGCGGAAATACAATAATCTTGCTGTTGTCGTTGGTTATCTCGGTCAGTGTTTGTAAATAACGCAGCTGAATTGCTTCCGGCTGTTGGCCTAACATGCGGGCCGCTTCCAGTAATTGTTTAGAGGCTTCCAGCTCGCCGGTGGCGTGAATAACCTTGGCGCGGCGTGACCGTTCGGCTTCGGCTTGGCGCGCAATGGCGCGGATCATAGACTCATCTAAGTCGACGTGTTTGATCTCTACGGCGGTGACCTTGATACCCCAATTGTCGGTAGTTTGATCCAGAATTTGCTGTAAGTCGGTATTTAAGGCATCGCGCGCCGACAAAATATCGTCTAACTCATGTTGGCCCAGCACGGAGCGCATTGTGGTTTGTGCCAACTGACTGGTCGCTTCAAGATAGTTCTCGATATTAATAATGGCCTTTTGCGGATCCGCGACTTTAAAGTACAAGACCGCATTCACTTTAACGGTGACGTTATCTTTGGAAATAATATCTTGCGACGGCACATCCATGGTGACAATGCGCAGATCCACGCGCACGATTTGCTGCACAAAGGGGATCACCAAGATAAGCCCAGGCCCTTTGATCTTATAAAAACGGCCCAGTAAGAAGATCACGCCGCGTTCATATTCGCGCAAGATCCTAAATGTACTGGCAAACAGCATCACCAGCAGCACCACTACCAAGATCTGAAAATAGATGTAGTCGATGGTCATGAGTGTTTCTCCTCTGATGTTTGAGCTTAATCGTTGGCTGGTCGCTGTGTTAACGGGCGCACTTCCAACACCAGCAGATGGACCGCCAGTACCACTATAGTTTGCTGCGCACTGATGGGCTCTGTGCTCTGAGCTTGCCAGCGCTCGCCTTGTACCATCACATAACCGGTCGGCGCAATATCGGTGAGCGCCTCACCTTGCAAGCCCACCATGGTCTGGATGCCAGATAGCACAGGCTGATGGCGTTGTTTGATGATCAGGCGAACTACCACCAGCATTAGCCCCAGTGACACTAAGGTAAAGGCCGCAATCAAGGGCCAAGCCAAGCGGAAGGCTTTATCTGGAGTGTCAAACAACAGCACAGAGCCCATCACAAACGCCACCACTCCGCCTAAACCAAATACGCCCAAAGTTGGCGTTATTGCCTCCGCCGCTATAAACACCAAGCCTAACGCCAATAAACCTAAGCCAACGCTGCTAAAGGGCAGCATTTGCAGCGCCATGGCGGCCAGTAATAAGCAAATAGCGCCACTGATGCCCGCCACGCCAAAGCCTGGGCTCATAAACTCCAACACCAAGCCATAAACGCCGATCAGTAACAGCAAGTAGGTGATATTCGGGTTGCTGATGGTAATGATAAATTGCTGGCGCCAGTTGGGCAGTCGCTGCTCTGCGTTTAACTCGGTGGCCAAATTGGCCGTGGCGAAGGTATAGGGGCTGTCGTTGATTGTTAATTGGCGGCCATTAAGCATTGTTATTAATGTCGGTATGTCATCGGCGATTAGCTCAATCACATGCTCGTTTAAGGCTTCAGCGGCGGTGAGCGTGGCGGCCTCGCGCACCGCCAGCTCTGCCCACTCGGCATTGCGCCCGCGAAGTTGCGCCAAAGAGCGTATGTAGGCAACGGCGTCATTGCGTATCTTGCGCTCCATATTGCTGATACTTGGCGCGGCGGTGGCTTCATCTGTGTTATCCAGCGGCTCTGCGGTGGGTTGTATTGGGTCGTTTTTAGAAACTTGCGAAGTCAGCTGCACAGGCGTAGCCGCACCTAAATGCGTGCCCGGTGCCATGGCCGCTACATGACTGGCATAGAGAATATAGGTGCCTGCCGAGACGGCACGCGCGCCATTGGGAGCCACATACACCACCACCGGAATATTCGACGCTAAAATGGCGCTAATAATGCTGCGAGTGGCATCATATAAACCGCCGGGTGTGTCGAGCGTGAGCAATATAAAAGCGGGCTGTTTGATTTCTGCTTGAACCAGCTCGGTTACAATAAAATCAGCGGTGCCAGAGCCGATAGGTCCTTTGATATCCAGCTGCCAGTAAGTCTGTTGCACCGCGGTTTGTTGAGGCTGCACTTGTGCCACCACTTGCGGTGTAAACAGGGGCCAGCTCAGCCAACAGAACAGTAATATTATTCTGCGCCAGTTCATCCCATTACTCCTCTCTCGCTCAATAAAGCCTAGCGCACTCATTAAAAGTTGGCGGTTTTTTAAATAAATCGAGATCAGCAAAGGAGTCTGGACGTGTAAAAGAGTGAAGGGTAAAAGGTAGCGCTAAGCGCTCAGCCAAAAAAAGATATCGAGGCTTCGTCATGCTGATACTGAATCAAGTTCAGCATGACGAAGATTCAGTACCGATATGACGGTTGGGTGTGGGTATGGTATTTATACAGTCATCCTGACGCACGTCAGAATCTTGGTTTAGGGGAGATTGACGCTGGTAAGCCCGTCCGGTTCACCCTTTACGCCTCACCCCTCACCATTTTCAGCTACTGCAGTCGCGCCGCTTGCTCTAGGCTCTTCCAGTCACTGAACAAATGCACAGGATCGCACAGCTGCTGCATGGCGTGCAGGGCGGTGGCATAGCCTAATTGCAGGCCAAACATACGCACGCCCTGTTCGTCTTTGGCTTGCTGCACAAGGTGGCGCAATTCTGCACTCACCTGAAACTCACCGTCACTAACCAGCAAGATATCTGCTTGTTGCCAAGCTTGTTGTTTCAAGTTCTTTAAGGCGGCCACTAGCGGCGTGTTGACATCGGTGCCGCCACTAAAAGAGCCGCGCAGCATATCTAATAATTCGGGCAGGGCCAGCGTTTGGTTGTCGAGCGTTAACAGCTCATCGGCGCCGCCAAATAAGTAGACCAAGCAGCCGCGGTCTTGCTTTTTCGCCACTCTAAGCGCTTCTAAGACCAAGGCCTTTGACACTTGCTCCGCAAGACCGTGCATAGACGCCGAGGTATCTAAGCATAAAATAATCGGCCCTTGTTGCAGGCCTTGGCCGGCCCCTTCGCCTTTGCCGGAACGCGGCGAGGTCCAGTCGGTGCCGGCATCTATGGGCATAACGCCGGCCACCGCATAGCTGAGCAGCCCTTGCTCGGCGCGTCTGGCATGCCAAAGCATTTTTAAGACCGGATGCCCCATAAAGGCGGCCTCTAAAGGCAACATGCGCGCCAAATTATCGGAGCGGGTAATGCCCTCGGTTTCCATGGGAATGCCGGGGATTTTTCGCTCTTGTGGGCCTCGGTCTTGCGGGCTCATCTTTTGTAATAAATGGCTGAGGCTGGCGCTTTGCTCCGGATCTGGTTTCTGTTGGCCTAACAGCTGCAGCAGCTTTTGCAGCGGCTGCACTTGGGCTATCCAATTGCTTAAGCGCAACAGATCAAACCAAGCGCGATCCCGCAGCTCGCCGCGGTTTTGGTCGTTCCCGATGGCGGGTGCTATGCCTAACTCTTCGGCCACCTGATCCATCGACTGCCAAAGACTGACTCTGTGCTGCCATTGCTCAGCCAGTTTATGCAGTGCCGACCAAGTATGGCGAGCGCGCGCTTTTTGCTCGGCCAGCTCAGGCGCCATGCCGTGCAGCATCAAGCCCCCTGCGGTGGCAGGCCACGCCAGCTCTACTTGCTCCAGCACCAACAAAATATCTTGCACCACGGCTTGCGCCACCTCTGGCGTATCTTGGCTATAATCCAGCGCACCCGATTTAGCCAGCAACACCCGCACTCGGCGCTCGGTACTGTTGCTGAGCCAACTCTTGTCTCGGTGAGCAGCGGGCAGCACCAACTCGCCGTTATCTAATTGTTGCAACCAGTGTTGCACTGTCTCGGCTCTGGGCAAGAGGTTGCCCAAGGGGTGGGTGACCACCAGTGCAAATAAGTTTTCGGGCAGGGCGGCAAGGGGTGCCAAGCCCACCGGCAGCGGAGTAGCCATGACTTAGTCCTTAACAGGCAGGGCGGCAAAGGCCTGATGCAGCTCTTGCAAGCGCGTTTTTTGTAGGCTGAGCTGCTGCTGTTGACGGCTCAATTGGCGCTGTGCCTGAGTGGCTAAGTCTTGCTCTAACCAAAGATGAGTAGCCAAGCGCTCGGTTAAGCCGCTTAATTGCTGCTCTAGCCAGACTAAGTACTGACCGAGCTCCGCAATCCGCTCATCTAACTGGCGCAGGCGCGAGGCAATGTGCGCCGCGGGCCAGGCCTTGGGCTGCAGGGCACTTTGGCGCTGATACAGCTCCATCACGGGTTCGTATAAGTCGAGATTGCTGCCGAGATTGCGAATTTCATCTTGGGTAAAGGTGGTGTTAGGCACGCGAGGTTGGCGATACAGCAAATCCCCAAGCTCGTTGCGTTTTTGGCGTTGGCCTTTGGCTTCCACCACGGTTTGACCTTGCTCGTCTAAAAACAGCTGATAGCCTTGCTCATCAAGGGCTGGCACGATCGGGTCTGCGTCTTGCTCGAGGCGCTGCTGCCAGCTGTCCACCAGCTCCGTCATTAACTCGGCATTAAAGCCCGGATCTGAGGCGATATTTTGCGCCAACCACTGGCTCAAAACGCCATATTGCTCAGGGCGCTGCCATAAACAATGGGGCAACACCCAAGCATCATATAAGCCGGCCTCGGTATCGCCGTTACAAAAGGCCGATACTTTTAGCAGCTTTACGACCTTGCGCCAGCGACGGTCGGAAACGACGATTTCTTGCTCCGCCAAGAAGTGGCGCAAGCTGTGCAACAAACGGATTAAGCCGCTGGATAATTCTAAGTTACTGGCACCTTCGCGAATGGCCATTAGGTCTGCGGTGCTGAGGCGGTCCGCATCAATGGGTGCTTGGTAGCTATGGTTAAGGGTCAGTAATTGGGTAAAGCTTTCGTCTTGCACCGGCTCTACTTCAAAGCGCAGCAAGAAACGGTCGTACAACGCATTGAGCTCAGCGCCTTCGGGCAATTCGTTACTGGCGGCAATCACCGCAATTAAGGGCACCTTAACGCGCTGGCTGCCGTTATCGAATTGGCGCTCGTTTAAGATGGTGAGCAGGCTGTTTAGAATGGCGCTGTTGGCTTTAAAAATCTCATCGATAAAGGCGATCGCCGCTTCAGGTAGGTAGCCCTCGGTTTGGCGCAAGTATCTGTCTTGCTCCAATGCCTTAATGGATAAGGGGCCAAATAACTCTTCTGGCACCGAGAAGCGGGTTAGCAGGCGTTCAAAATAACGGCCATCTTCCACCATAGTGTGCAAGCGGCGCGCCAACTCACTCTTGGCTGTGCCCGGCGGGCCCAGCAGCAGTAAATGCTCACCAGATAATGCGGCCAACAGGGCGAGTCTGGCCGGTGTATCCCGTTCTAGCAGCCCTTGCTGTAAATGGGTGATCAGTGCAGCAATACGGGATTTAACGACCATGTATCCAACCTGTAAGTTAATTGTATTCAAAATGTCTTAACATCTTACCCAAAAACGCAGAGTACGCAAAATGTGTGAGGCAACCTAAGGTAACGGCAAAAAATTAATGGGGGTAAAGAGTGAAGGAGACAACCTCGGCCCTTAGCTGCTTTCGCTGCAGATAGCTTTAGAACCTTCTTCGCAACGAAACCCACAAAATTCACTAAAAGATCTACATAAGAGAACATGCTGCAAATGGTAAGACCTACAACTAAGCACTGTATTGGTTCTTACCATCAAAGTCCCTTTTTCGATTTTATCCTTATTTTTTCGCGGGTTTAGCGGGTTTCGTTGCAAAAATCTTGGCGCTTGGTGTCGGGGGCTTGTTTTAGTCCTGACCATAAAGCGTTCTTGCAGATTTGATCACTATTTTTCCGTGGGATTCTGTGGCAAATAATCTTTAATCTTTCGGTGGTTTTTGAACTTTACTCAACATTCAGCACTAAAAACTCAACACTGAAATAGCGGAACGCTATGCTCACCCCAGCGCTAAAAATTGTGAGGCTATATATAAGTACATAAGTACGCCTGAGGCATCGCACACAGTAGTGATCAAGGGCGCACTGGCGCTCGCTGGGTCAAAGCCCATATTGTTCAGCACAAAGGGTAAACTCATACCAATAAGACAACCAATCATCACCACCATCATCATGCTCATGGCCAGCACCATAGCGACCATAGCGTCACCGCGCAGATAGCCAATAGCGGAAATCGCCACCGCCATGGTGCCGCCTAAACATAAGGCGACTAAGGCTTCTCGGCCCAATAAGCGAAACCAGTCGCGCATTACCACCTCGCCGGTGGCGAGCGCGCGCACCATCAAGGTGGCGGACTGAGAGCCGGCGTTACCGCCGCTGCCCACCAGTAAGGGCAAGAAGAACACCAGTACTATATTGGCGGCAATTAAGTCTTCAAAATGGGCAATACCGACACCGGAAAATAAGTTACCGAATACCAATAACACTAACCAAAACACTCGCTTCTTATAGAGCACGCGAATGCTCACGTCTTTCATGTTGCCAATCATGGTGCTCACACCACCGGACTTATGAAAGTCGTCGGTGGCTTCTTCACTGAGCACGTCCATGGCGTCATCGTGGGTGACTATGCCCACCAAGGCGCCGTCTTCATCGACGATGGGCAGCGCTATTAAGTCATAGCGGGCAATGATTTTGGCTACGTCTTCTTGGTCGTCATTCACGCGACAATGAATGGGCGAATGGATCATGATGTCGTGCATCAAGGTGGGCGGTGAGGCTAAGATCAGCGCGCGTAAAGACACCACGCCCAATAACTTGCGCCCGGCATCAATCACATAAGCATGATAAATGGTTTCTGCATCCGGGGCTTCGGTACGCAGGGCGCTCAAGGCTTCGCTGACGTTCATATTAGCGTCGAGCGTGGCGTAATCTGAGGTCATTAAGGCGCCGGCCGTGCCTTCTTGATAGGAGGCCAGTTTGCGAATGTCTTCGCGCTCCGCCTGCGCCAATGCCGGCAGTAGCGCGTCTTTTTGTTGTTGATCGAGTTGTTTATATAAGTCGGCCCGCTCATCGGCGGGCATTTCTGATACCAACCGTGCCAGATTAGCTCGAGGGAATGCCCTCGCCAAAGCTATCTGCTCGTCCATATCTAGGTAGGAAAACACCCCAGCACGGTCAGGCATTTGGTCTAGCAATTGCCACGCCAGTGCAGGTTTTATATCGGCTAAGGTATCGGCGATGTCGACGGGGCGCATACCTTTCACATGGCCTAGCGCGCGGTCAAATTGCTGCTGTTCAATGTCGAGCCCTAAAACTCGTGCAAGTGCTTTATGATCCATAATTTTGCTCTGCGTGATGATCAAATAGGCCGTAACCGTTTAGCTAAAAAAGCAGCTAAAAAAACTGCGATATGCGTTAATTTTAGATATAAAAGTGGCGAGTTTTGTATTGTCGAATGCTAAGTGATTGATTTTTTAATAGCAAGCCAATACCAGTGCAGGTGAAGGGTTAGGTGTGAAGAGTGAAGGGGGCAATATAGCCCTAAGATAAAACCATAGCGCACTGCGCCCACATCCCAGAGTCCAGCCTTAAGAAGTACAAAGAACTACCTGATTACGTATGAACTTCAGCCATGATGCGCGTTGTTTTAGGTTTTTGTAGCTGCCACTTGTTTATAAACAGAAAGTTTCGGCAGGCCAGCTTTGCTGGCAATTTTTAAATAAAAACATAAAACCGTGGCGAAGTCCTCTTCGCCGAAGAGACGGCCACCTACGTTGTAACCCATTGAATATATTGACGCTGAAGTCACTGAAACATAGCTGAACTTTGTGGATAATCAGGTAATGGTAAGACCAAGTCAACGTCCAAAGGGGCTCGGCGATGTTGCTCTAACCCATCAATATTTCTTTAGGCCAGCTCTCTATTTTTTCGCGGTTTTCGTGGGTTTCGTTGCAAAAAAATCTTTAGCTATTGAACATCACTCAACACTTTACCGCTGTTGTTTCAACATGCTCAGATCAAAACGTGCACCCGCCAAGTAATCCTTAAAGGAGGCTAAGATCATTGGGCTGCGCAATTGCTCGCCTAAGGCTTCAATCTCGCTCAAGGTCAGCCAATGGCAACAAATAATATCGTCGTCTGGGTCTTGTGGACAGGTGGCTAATGGCTCAGGCACTTCGGCACAAAAGGTAAAGCGTACGAAATGGATGCCGTTATCGGGGGCAGTAAACTGATAAATGGCCACCCCTTGATCAATTTTAATATCCAGCCCGGTTTCTTCTAATAGCTCTCGCTGGGCGCCTTCAATAATAGCCTCGCCGGGCTCAAGATGACCCGCTGGCTGGTTAAAACGAATGCGGCCTTGTTGCCACTCTTCGACCATTAAAAACCGTTCGCCGGCCTGCACTATCATGGCCACAGTAACGGCAAAAGGATGATGACTCATGAGTTCTCCTGTTTTGTTCTAAGAACTTAAATATATTTTGCAACGAAAGAACACGAAACCCACGAAAAAATAGAGATCAAATCTAAAAGAGATTGTAATGGTAAAAGCAAACATCGAGTCTTTTTGCCGTGAGCTCTAACCTCAAAAATTTTGCTGTTATGTTAATCTTTTAGTGGATTTCGCGGGTTTCGTTGCAAAGATCTTTGATCTTAAGTTTTTAAACTTTAAAAACAAAAAACCTCGCAGGGCGAGGTTTTAAGTGTGTGGCAATTCATCAGCTGGCGATTAAGCCTCTAAGTCACCGCAAAAGCGATAGCCTTCGCCGTGGATAGTGGCGATGATTTCTGGCGTATCAGGCATAGACTCAAAATGCTTACGAATACGACGAATGGTGACGTCAACTGTGCGATCGTGGGGTTTAAGTTCGCGGCCGGTCATCTTCTTCAATAACTCGGCACGGCTTTGAATTTGGCCTGGGTTCTCACAAAAGTGGATCATGGCGCGAAACTCACTGCGCGGCAGCTTAAACACTTCGTTATTTGGGCTGACCAGTGCGCGGCTGTTAATGTCCAACGTCCAACCGTTAAAGCGATAAGCATCCACTTGGCGCTCTTCTTCTGGCGCGTCAGGCACTTGCATGGTGCGGCTTAGCAGGTTGCGGGCGCGTATGGTTAGTTCGCGGGGATTAAACGGCTTAGTAATATAATCATCGGCACCAATTTCTAGGCCTAGGATTTTATCCACTTCGTTATCACGGCCGGTCAAAAACATCAGCGCTAAGTTGTGTTGCTCGCGCAATTCACGAGCCAGCAACAAGCCATTTTTGCCGGGCAGGTTGATGTCCATGATCACTAAATTTATGTTGTTGTTTGACAGTGCCTGATACATCTCATCACCGTCTGTGGCCTCTAATACAGAATAACCTTCCGCTTCAAAGATACCCTTTAGGGTATTACGAGTAACTAACTCGTCTTCAACAATAAGAATATGTGGAGTCTGCATGTGTCTACCTGTTTATTAGATGTAAATATAATGGAGTATCAATAGTGGCCGGAGTAGGAAATGTGGATTATTTGTAACTCATCTACCCTCTTACGCCACGCTACTGTTAAGTGGCGAGCTTTTGGCTCGCTGACACTGCTTGTTTTAAGCTGTTTTTATTTGCATCCCATGCAGTTACTGCCATCCCACGTCTTTGCTGTCATGTGATCGCTGCCATGTAGCTGCAGCATGTATTTTGCACGTTGCCCATTACATGGCGTCTAAAGAGACAGACGGGACAAACAGAGATCCATTACCTAAAGTTACGCTATTTTAACAGTTAACAGGGGCATAACAATAGTCATCAGCTGAAATGTTAAATAGTTTTAGACGCAAGTTTGATCGAGGTCAAGCTAGGTGAAGGGCAATGTTGAGTTTTTAGTGTTGAATGTTGAGTTAAGACCAAAAGCAGGGATTAGGGATGAGGGAGTGGTCAATGATACCAATCTAAGTAAAGAAGTGGCCTGTTTAAGCGAATCACAAAGATAAGTGCCGCCCTTGTAGTCCCACGCTTCAGCTGTGGGTCTTGCAAAGCAAGAAGGCTTTAAACATTCCCGCTGAGACGGGACTAGCAGCTGAAGCGCTAGACTACAAAACACCGTCCAGCCTGACTTTAGGTGTTGTATTCACTAAGATCGATAATACTGATCAGCTAGTTTTACAGAATGGTATGACAGGCAAACCTAGGTTTCTAATCCCCAATCCTCAGTCCCCAGTCTCTTGTCTCAGTCCGTCGTTGCGAGGAGTGCAACGACGCGGCAATCCATGGTTTTTCATGTTGAATGATAAACATAGTGCCCTACGCCGAGAAAAGGCTTAGGTTTACCCTTACACTCTTTACGCTTCACCCTAAACATATTTATTCAGATTTTATCTTCATTTTTCCGTGTTCTTCCGTGTATTCCGTGGCAAATGGCTTTAAAGCTTTGTCTTTCATACAATTAAGCCCACTCATAAAAATAGTAAGGAGTAAGGCATGTTGGATTTATTACCGGATTTATGTGATGAGCACGAAGATAAGATTGAAATATTGGCACCCATCTTTAAAGACTATGGCGCTCAAATTAACTTTTGGGGTAAAGCCGTTACGGTAAGCTGTTATGAAGATAATTCGAAAGTGCGCGAGCTGGTGGCTACACCCGGCACCGGCAAGGTGTTAGTGATTGACGGTGGTGGCTCGGTGCGCCGTGCATTAATGGGTGACCAAGTAGCTGCCACGGCACTCGACAACGGCTGGGCCGGCGTGGTGATCTACGGCGCCATTCGTGATGCGGGCGCGATTGGTGCCATGGCGCTGGGCGTGAAGGCGCTGGCTACTTGCCCGATGAAAACCGAGAAACACGATGTAGGCGAAATAGACGTGCCGGTCACCTTTGCCGAGGTGACCATTAATCCCGGCGATTATATCTACGCAGACATCAACGGCATTATCGTGTCGCGAGAAGCCCTGAGCCATCCCTCTTTCTAAAAAACCTTCTTTGCCACGCCTATTTGTAACGAGAGCACAGAACGACACAGACGAAAATAAATAACATAAAAAGACTTTATTTTGTAAGGTCCTATATATGGATAACGGGGTTGAAAACCACCGCTACCGAGTCTGTACTTCTCTCTGCCGGCACGAGCATATCGTGGCAAAAAATATTTAAGATCTTGATCTGCAAAGAAATCAAAAAAATCCACTAAAAGATCAACATGACACGAAACGTATTGGAGCAAGACCTACAATTAAGCCCTGTATTGGCTCTTATTATAAAAGTCCCTTTTTCGATCTTATCCCTATTTTTTCGCGGGTTTGGTGGATTTCGTTGCAAATTATTTAGTGCTTGGTTTTCTGGTTGCTTGGCGCTGGCTGGTACTCTTTTAGGTGTCCCAAGCGGCGCTTTTATGGCAGAATGTGCGCCGTTTCTTTGGGTATTCGCTAAGCAAAAAGCTCGGCAAAAGTAGGGTAGGCCATGCAGCTGTATTTTGTACTTAAATCACCGGCGCGGGCGGAAAACGTAGGCGCGGCGGCGCGCGCCATGAAGACCATGGGCTTTGATCAGATGCGCTTAGTGAACAGCCGCGTTCATGAACAAGACAAAGCCCATTGGGTGGCCCACGGCGCCCAAGAAATTTTAGATAACGCCGAGTATTTTGCCGAGCTGGCGCCCGCCTTGGCCGACATGGACTTAGTGATTGCCACCACGGCCCGCGAGCGGGGTCGTTATCGTTATTACCTGACGCCGCAACAAGCCATCACCCAAGTTAATAATAAAAAAGTGCAAAAAGTAGCGCTGTTATTTGGCTGTGAAGAGTCCGGCTTAAGTAACGAGGATTTGGCACTGGCCGATATTATTAGCTACTTGCCGCTTAAGGTGAGCTATCCGTCGCTGAATCTCGGCCAAGCCATTATGCTCTACGCCTATGAATTTAGTCAGGGCGTGCACGAGCCAGCAATAGCAGATAAGGCCGAAGCCGTCGCTGATAACGAAACTCTTGGCTCCAATAAGCAATTAAGAGTGCTGCAACAAAAAACAGCACAATTGTTTGATAAAATTGGGGTTGGCCAGCAGGAAAAACTGGCTGGATGGGTATCTGACCGTTTGCCTATGCTAGAACAGCGCGATCTAAACCTCCTGCATCTGCTCTTGAAAGACTTAGATAGGGCGCTGTCTGAGCACAAGGGCGGTTGACAAGCATGCTAGCTCGGGTTATTGCTATGCCACTCGTTCTTCAAGGTTGTTCGTTATGTTGCCAAGCCAGCGCCTCATTACCAGCATTATTATTACCAGCACCATTATTGGTACCATTACACGTGGTACTGAAGCGGGCTGATGCGCTAACAACACTTGATTAGAATCTAAGAGCCCGCATCCCCATCCGATGCGGGCTTTTTTGTTGCGTTTTTAGCTGTTTTTTATACCAATTTAAGTAAAAAAGTCGCCTGTTCAAGCGAACTACAAAGATAGGCACCGCCCTTGTAGTCCCACGCTTTAGCTGTGGGTCCTGCGCAGCAGGATAGTTTAAAACATTCCCGCTGAGACGGGACTAGCAGCTGAAGCGCTAGACTACAAAACACTGCCCAGCCTGACTTTAGGTGTTGTATTCACTAAGAGTGACAATACTGACCAGTTAGTTTTACAGCATGGTATTAGTTAAATTTTGTTCGTTATTCTTTTTCGTTTTCTATTTTTCGTCTAGCACTTTTGCCTAGCACAGGGAGTTATCAATGCGTGTCTTGAAATTTGGCGGCACCTCTTTGGCCAATAGCGAGCGATTTAATAACGTCGCCGATATCGTGGTCAATAATCAGCAGCAGTCTCAGGCGGCGCTGGTCTTATCCGCCCCCGCCAAAGTCACCAACCACTTGGTGGCCGTGGTTGAACAGACCATACGTGGTTTGGATCCGGCGCCGGTATTGCAGGAAATTGAGCAGATTTTTCATGGCATTATCGACGGCCTCAAGGCAACTTTCCCTGCGTTTGACGACACGGGTGTGAAGGCGCGAGTAGAGCGCGAACTCAGCCAGCTGGCGCGTTTGCTGCAAGGGGTCGGCTTATTACAGCAGTGCCCAGATAACACCCAAGCACACATCTTAAGCCGTGGCGAAGCCTTATCCATCGCCACCATGGCGGCCTTGCTGACCGCTCGCGGCGAGCAAGTTGAAGTGATCACGCCTCAGGCCATGTTGTTAGGCGAGGGCAGCTATTTAGAAGCCACAGTGAACATCGAAGTGTCACGGGCGCGTTTTGCCGAAGCAGGCTTGCGTAGTGATTGCATCTACCTGATGCCGGGCTTTACCGCCGGTAATGACAAAGGCGAAACCGTGATCTTGGGTCGTAATGGCTCAGATTATTCCGCTGCCGTGTTAGCCGCTTGCGTGAATGCCGAGTGTTGCGAGATATGGACCGATGTAGATGGCGTGTACAACTGCGACCCACGCTTGGTGCCAGACGCTAAGTTGCTAAAGCAATTGTCTTATAAAGAAGCCATGGAGCTGTCGTATTTTGGTGCCAAGGTTTTGCATCCCAAAACCATTGCGCCCATCGCTCAGTTCCACATTCCGTGCTTGATCAAAAACACCGGTAACCCGCAAGGCGAAGGCTCGTTAATCGGCCCCGAGTGCAGCGACGACGATCAGCAGGTAAAAGGCATTTCCGACTTAGTCGGCATGACCATGATCAACATATCGGGTCCGGGTATGAAAGGCATGGTCGGCATGGCTGGGCGCTTGTTCTCTTGTGTCTCCCGCGCCGGCGTCAGCATAGTGCTGATCACCCAAAGCTCATCTGAATACAGCGTGAGTTTTTGTATCCATAACTTCGACCAAGCCAAGGCGAAAATTGCCATCGCCAACGAATTCGCACTGGAATTTAAAAACAAGCTGCTTGAGCCGTTAGATATCATCGAAGACTTGGCCATCATTTCTTTGGTCGGCGATCGCATGCGCATGGTGAAAGGCGTGTCGGCCCGCTTCTTTAATGCCTTGGCCGAAGCCTCCATTAATATAGTAGCTATCGCTCAGGGCTCGAGCGAGCGCTCTATTTCTGCGGTGATCCACAAGGCAAAAACCACCGAAGCCATTAAGGCTTGCCATCAAAACTTCTTCTCGAGCCGTCGCTTTATTGATGTGTTCTTAGTGGGTTGTGGTGGCGTGGGTGCGGCCTTGCTCGAACAAATTCGTCGCCAGCAGCCGGTATTGCAAAAGCAAGATATCGGCATTCGCGTGGTGGGCATCGCCAATTCGCGCCAGATGGTGTTAAACCGTGACGGTATCGAGCTTGCCAACTGGCAAGAGCAGCTAGAGCAAGCCACCGAAAGCTTTACCTTAGCGCGCTTGCAGCGCATGGTCGAAGACAGCCATCTGATCAATCCCGTACTGGTGGATTGCACCTCAAGCGAGGGCGTGGCCGAGCAATATGCCGACTTCTTGGCCGCTGGCTTCCATGTGGTGACCCCGAACAAGAAAGCCAACACTGCCAGCCTAGATTATTATCGCCAGCTGCGCCGTGCCGCCCAGCGTACTCACCGCAAGTTCTTGTATGAGACAACAGTTGGCGCCGGTTTGCCGGTGATCGAGAACCTGCAAAACCTGCTGCGCGCGGGCGATGAGCTTAAAGCCTTTGGCGGTATTTTGTCTGGCTCCATGTCTTACATCTTCGGTAAGTTAGATGAAGGTATGAGCTTTGCCGATGCCACCCGCATCGCTCGCGATAACGGCTTTACCGAGCCGGATCCGCGTGATGATTTAAGCGGCATGGACGTGGCGCGCAAGCTGTTGATCTTGGCCCGCGAAGCCGGTATGCAATTGGACTTATCCGACATTGAAGTCGAAGCCAGCCTACCGCCACACTTCGACGCCAGCGGCGATAACGACACCTTTATGGCCCGTTTGCCAGAAGCCAACGCCTACTTTGAGCAGCGCGTGTCAGAAGCGGCGAGTGAGGGTAAGGTGCTGCGCTACGTGGGCGAAATTGAAAATGGTCACTGCAAGGTTGCCATTAAGGCCGTAGACGGCGATGATCCGCTGTTCAAAGTAAAAGACGGCGAAAATGCGCTGGCCTTCTACACCCAATACTACCAGCCAATTCCGCTGGTATTGCGTGGCTATGGTGCCGGTGCCGATGTGACCGCCGCCGGCGTATTTGCCGATTTATTGCGCACCCATAACTGGAAGCAGGAGATTTAAATGAGTGTAGTTGCCTTTGCCCCTGCCTCTACCGCCAACGTCAGCGTCGGCTTTGATATTTTAGGGGCCGCCATGGCCCCGGTAGACGGCACCTTGTTGGGTGACCGTGTGTGGGTGGGAGATACGGAGGGTGAGTTTACCCTCACTACAGTCGGTGCTTATGCCCATAAGTTGCCCGATGATTTTACCCAAAACATCGTTTATGACTGCTATCTGGCCTTTGAAAAAGCCATTTTCGATAAAGGCGTGACTAGCAAAAAGCTTAAGATGACGCTGGAAAAAAGCATGCCAGTAGGCTCGGGCCTCGGCTCCAGCGCCACCAGCATAGTGGCCGCTTTTGTGGCACTAAATGCTTTTTACGACAAGCCACTCAGCGAGCATGAATTGATGTTGCTGATGGGCGAGCTAGAAGGGCAGATCTCCGGTTCTTTGCATTACGATAACGTCGCACCTTGTCATTTTGGTGGCCTGCAGTTGGTCGTCGACGAAGCGGGCATAGTGAGCCAAACGCTGCCGAGCTTCGATGATTGGTATTGGGTGCTTTGCTATCCGGGTATTAACGTTTCTACCTCTGCCGCGCGCAGCATATTGCCGGCTCAGTATCGCCGCCAAGACTGTTTAACCTATGGCCGTCGTTTGGGCGGTTTCGTGCATGCTTGCCACACAGGCCAAGAGACACTGGCTGCGGCCATGTTGAAAGACGTGATTGCCGAACCTTATCGCGCACAGTTGATCCCAGGCTTTGATGCGGTGCGTGAGCAAGCCGCCGCCATGGGCGCACTGGCCACCGGTATTTCTGGCAGTGGCCCCACGGTATTTTGCGTGCTCAAAGATTTAGGCCAAGCCGAGAAGCTGAAAAGCTGGTTGGGCGAACATTTTATTCAAAATCAGGATGGCTTTTGCCATATTTGCAAAATCGATACCCAAGGTGCTCGAGTAACAGGAACTGAATTATGAAGCTGTATAACATTAAGGACAATTCGGAAACCATAAATTTCGCTGGTGCCGTTAAGCAAGGCTTAGGTCGTGGTCAGGGGTTATTCTTCCCAGAAAACTTAACGCCCATGGCCAACATTGATGCATTGCTCGAGCTGCCTTTAGTGCCGCGCTCGGTTGCCGTGTTACAGCATCTGATTGGTGATGAAATTCCTGAAGCGACACTCGCCGCCATGGTAGAGCGCGCTTTTACCTTTCCCGCACCTTTAGTAAAAGTTGACGAGCACACCTACGCATTGGAGCTGTTTCACGGCCCTACCTTGGCGTTTAAAGACTTTGGCGGCCGCTTCATGGCTCAGTGCCTAGCGACACTCAGCACTGATGGTAAGAAAATTACCATTCTGACTGCTACCTCAGGCGACACAGGTGCCGCGGTGGCGCACGCCTTCTACGGCCTGCCCAACATTGACGTGGTTATCTTGTATCCAGAGGGCAAAATCAGCCCGCTGCAAGAAAAGCTGTTCACCACTTTAGGCGACAACATTCGCACCCTAGCGGTGAAAGGCGACTTCGACGATTGTCAGGCATTAGTAAAGCAGGCCTTCGACGATGAAGAGCTAAAAGCGGCGGTAGGTTTAAACTCCGCCAACTCTATCAACATCAGCCGTTTAGTGGCGCAGGTGTGCTACTACTTCGAAGCCATCGCCCAGCTACCCGCCGAGCAGCGCCACAAGGCGGTGATTGCCGTGCCATCAGGTAACTTCGGTAACTTGACCGCCGGCTTAATTGCCAAGGCCATCGGCCTGCCGGTGAAGCGCTTTATGGCCGCCACCAACGCCAACGATACCGTGCCTCGCTACTTGGCGAGCGGCAGCTGGGATCCTAAGACCACGGTGGCCACCATTTCTAACGCCATGGACGTGAGCCGCCCGAACAACTGGCCACGGGTTGAAGAATTGTGCCGCGTTAAAGGTTGGGATCTGGCCGATATCGCCTCTGACTCACTCAATGACGAGCAAACCAAAGACGCCTTACGGCGCCTATTCGCCCAAGGCTACTTATGTGAGCCACACGGCGCCATTGGTTGGGATTTGCTCAATAAAGAGCGCGGCAAAGATGAAGTGGGCATTTTCTTATGCACCGCCCATCCGGCCAAGTTCAAAGAAAACGTCGATGAAATTTTAGGCCAAGACTTAGCCTTGCCAGGTCCCCTCGCCAAGCACATGGCGATGGAGCCGCTGAACGGCACTATTCCTGCCGACTTCGCAGCATTGAAAGCCGAGATGTTAAATAAAGCTTGAAGCCGTAAGCGATAAGCTGGAAGTTAAACACAAACACCGAGCTATTCAGCTCGGTGTTTTGCTTTTTGCTCTCCAGTTTGGGCAAAACGATTTTGCTCCTTGTTTCGTTTGGTCTTGCTCTCAGCTTCCGGCTTCCGGCTTCCGGCTTCCGGCTTCCAGCTTCCGGCTCTCAGCTTCTAGCTTTAACTTATTAATCAGCCCAGAGATCATCGAAGCTATTTCTTTGGTCTCCTTGATCCAATGGTTACCCAGTTCGTGTCCTATATATCCTATTTCTAAACCAATATAAGTTTGCGTTCTGAGCTCCGAACAAGAACCTTTAGCTATAAGGAGAAAGTGCATCTTATCTTTGGGTGTGCGTCTAGTCATCCCCTCCGCTATGTTGCTAGGAACTGATAATCCAGAGCGAGTAATTTGGTCTTTAAAACCAAAATCCCGCAAGCCGGCCAATGCTTTATAAACCTCAGCGGATAACTGAATCGAACGTCGCCAAATTTCTAGCTTTTCAAAATCCATAACAACTCCTTGTCATGCTTACACTCAGTAGTGCTTTAATTTTAATCTATAATTCAACACTGCGTTTTCTGAGCTACCTTACATGTTCCCAGCTTTTTCAGATCTTATCTTTCACTTCCAGCTCCGAGCTTCCAGCTTCTAGCTATCTTTCCCCCCTCAAATTTTGCTAATGTAGAAAAATTATTTAAGGGGGGAAAGAGATGAGTCAGGCATTAGACGAACTGTTGGCTTTGCTGGCGCTAGAGCCGTTAGACGAAGGCTTGTATCGGGGGCAAAGTGCGGACTTAGGCTTTGGTGCCGTATTTGGTGGCCAAGTGATGGGCCAAGCCTTGGCGGCGGCGAAATATACCTTGCCGGCAGAGCGCCAGGCGCATTCTTTTCATTCTTATTTTCTGCGCCCGGGTGATGTGCATAAGCCCATTATTTATGACGTAGAAAATATTCGCGACGGCAAAACCACCTCTACTCGCAGGGTAAAGGCGCTGCAGCATGGCAAGCCGATTTTCTATATGACGGCCTCTTTTCAAGAGCCTATCTCCGGCTTCGATCATCAAGTCGCCATGCCCGAGGTGGCAGGGCCTGCAGGCTTAGCCGATGACAGTGAGCACATTAAGGCGCTGGCCCAGCACTTGCCGTCCAAGGTGCGCGAAAAATGGTTATCATCTCAGCCCATCAGTATGCGCCAAGTAAATTACGTAAATCCCATGGCGCCAGAAAAAGCAGAACCGTTGCGCTATATCTGGCTCAAAGCCAACGGCGACTTGCCTAATGATCCGAGTATTCACAAATATTTATTGGCATATGCCTCAGATTTTAACTTCTTGCCGACCGCACTCATGCCCCACGGCCGCTCTTATTGGGATCGAGATCTACAAGTGGCGACTATCGATCACTCCATGTGGTTTCATCAGGATTTTAGCTTCGATGATTGGATCTTGTATGTCATGGAAAGCCCACGGGCCAGCGGCGGCCGCGGCCTAGTACAAGGTCGGTTTTATACCCGTGACGGCATTTTAGTTGCCAGCACCATGCAAGAAGGCATTATCCGCAAAAGACAGTGAAGGGTGAAGCGTAAAGGGATAAAGGAACACACCTACAAACAGCTTCCTGTAGGCGGCCGCTTCAGCTGGCAGTCCAGTCTCAGCGGGATTTTTTATGTTATTCTGGTCTTCCTAGCTAGTGTGATGATCTCGCCGTTAAACCGTCATCCTGACGGATGTCAGGATCTTGCTATTGTTGTGTGCTCGTCCACTTCACTCTTTACCCTTTACTCAAAACCGAGAATTAAATGGCTCTAACCTGGAATCAGCTTATCGAACACGAACAACAACAGCCTTATCTGCGCCAGACTCTGGATTTTGTCGAGCAAGAGCGGGCGGCAGGTAAGGTGATTTATCCGCCTGCGGCAGAGGTATTTACTGCTTTTAAGCTGACGCCGCTCGACCAAGTAAAGGTAGTGATCCTCGGCCAAGACCCTTACCACGGACCTAATCAAGCCCATGGCTTAAGCTTTTCGGTACTGCCCGGCGTTAAGGTGCCGCCTTCGTTACGTAATATGTACAAAGAGCTAAGCACAGATATTCCGGGTTTTATCACCCCCGATCACGGCCACTTAAGCTCGTGGGCAGAGCAGGGCGTGCTGATGATCAATACTGTGCTTACCGTTGAACAAGGCAAGGCGCACTCTCATGCCAAATTAGGTTGGGAAGCCTTTACCGATCAGGTTATCCAAACCGTGAATGAACATTGCCAAGGCGTGGTATTTTTACTGTGGGGTGCTCACGCCCAGAGAAAAGGTGCGCTGCTAGATAGTCAACGCCACCATATTCTGAGCGCCGCTCATCCTAGCCCCTTATCCGCCTATCATGGCTTTTTCGGCTGCCAGCATTTCTCGCAAACCAACCTGCTATTACAACAGCAAGGTAAAGAGCCAATTGATTGGGCAAAACTAAACCCAAACCCCTTTGCCACGGAAAAATAGAGCTGAGGGCTAAAAAGACTTTAATGTGTAAGGGCAAAGATAGCGCCCGGCGCCCAGCACCAAGGTAAATCAATAGCTGGTTTGGGTATTACTCTATATGCCGTCTTACCGGGCCTGCCCCGGTATCTCGCTCTTTGTCTAGCTAGGCGCTGGGCGCTCGGCGCTTATGTTTACTATTCTCCAATCCCTCGCTAATTGTCTAGCTGGGCGCAGGGCGCTGTTTCTAAGTTTCGACTGCGACGAAATGCGAGAGCACTTTATCTGCAACGGAATCCACGGAACCCACGGAAAAATAGCGATCAAATCTGAAAAAAAATTCTATGATTAAGACCTTACAAAAAAGAGGTATTAGTCATTTTTCGTCCATCTCAGCTTAATTTTTCCGTGTTCTTCTGTGGGTTCCGTGGCAAAAAGGTCTTTAATTTTATCTATCTTACCGGTATTAAGGCTTCGTCATTCTGGGCCTGACCCTGTATCTCGCTCTTTGTCTAAGGCCTAAACCAGATCCTGACGTGCGTCAGGATGACGGCTAAAAAGCAGTGATTGGGGAGCTGGGACTAGGGACTAGTAACTAGTAACAACGCCAAGCACTGGTTTTAACCATTCCCAACTCCCAGCGCCAAGGTAAATCAAGAGCTGGTTTGGGTATTATTCTTTATGCCGTCTTACCGGATTTACTCCGGTATCTCGCTCTTTGTCTAAGGCCTAAACCAGATCCTGACGTACGTCAGGATGACAGCTAAAGAGCAGTGAGTGGGCAGCTGGGATTGGTGATTAGTTAAATATAAGCACTTAGCCGCTGTTCTTCCTTAGCGATTAAAATCACTTTTCGATTTTATCCCTATTTTTCCGTTGGTTCTGCGTTCTTCCGTTGCAAAAATAGTTTTCGGTTTGAGCTTTCTTAACTCGGCACTAGAAGCCTGGCGCTTGTTTCCAACCCCTTCGTCGCCAGTCATTTGGGCTTATGTCAAATCTCAGCTCTTACCATTTAAGGAGTCTTGGTCAGATCTCATCTCTATTTTTCCGTGTTCTTTCGTGTATTCCGTGGCAAAAATGCTGTTAGCTGTTAGCTTCCAACCCTAGCCGAAATCCCGTAAACTTACGCACCTTTAAAATTTATTGGGTTAGCTCAGTAAATTTACCTTCAAAAACAGCTTATGGCCTTGGGGATTAGCCAACTGAACCCTATGGGCGGTAGCGTGCCTAAATCTCAAAAACATAAAATAAAAAACCTTATAATTCAAAGGATTAAAAAGAAGTCATGACTCAAGTACCCCAAAGGAAAGATGCTGAATTTAGTCAACCTATGCCTCGCCACGCCTACCAGGACGATGAGATTTCTTTGGTTGATCTAGCCAAAACCCTAGTTAAACGTTGGCGGTTAATGCTAGGAGTTTTCTTAGTTGTAGTATTTGGAGGTTTGGCTTATGCGCTTACCTTATCTACTCCGTACGAGTACACCACTATTTACAGCGGTGCCGAAGCCAGCCCCGGTACCTCGCTGGAGTCTACTGCCAGCTTAGAATCTAAAGTGAATAGTCTCTATATACCGCAACAAACTCGGCATTTATTGCAAACTAAGCAGCTAGAAAAACTCCCCTTTAAAGTCACGGTCAGCATACCTAAAGATACCAATTTAATTACCTTAACGAGCAAAGCGCAAGAAGCTGACAAGGACTTAGTAACAGATTTACATCATGGAATTATTACCCAGCTTAAAGCCGAGCAAGACCGCCAAACAGAGCAACGAGTTAGTATTTTACAGCAAAGACTAGACGCCGCTAAAGAGCAGTTAAAACTTACTATGACTTTGGAGTCTAACAAGTCCGGAGAAATTGCTACTGCTTTAATGGCAAGTGTAAGTAGTTTAGAGTCAGACATATCCAGCTTTGCTAATGGCAGAATAGTAGACGAGGTAAGCCAAAGCTTGCAGCCCAAAGGCATCAGTAAGTCCTTAATAATGGTACTTGCCATAGTGTTAGGCGGCATGTTGGCTGTAATGGCGGTATTTGTTCGCGAGTTTTCTTCCAAAGTATGTAGTAGCTTAAAAGAAGATAATTAATGTCTTTAAGCTACTGACGTTTAAACTAATTTGCTTAGCAATAAATTTTCTAGTGATGGATATTACAATATTATGAAAATCTTAGTTACCGGTGGTGCTGGTTTCATCGGGTCTGCCGTTATTCGGCATATAATTGAAAATACAGAAGATAGTGTAGTTAACCTAGATAAGCTCACTTACGCCGGTAACTTAGAAAACTTACTAACAGTTAATAACAGCGAACGCTACACTTTCGAACAGGTAGATATTTGTGACCGTGCAGAGTTAGATCGTGTATTCCAAGAGCACCAGCCCGATGCAGTAATGCACTTAGCAGCAGAAAGCCACGTTGATAGATCAATAGATGGGCCAAGCGATTTTATCCAAACCAATATCGTTGGTACCTATAACTTACTAGAAGCTGCAAGAGCCTATTGGAATGAGCTAGACACTGAGCGAAAGCAAGCTTTCAAGTTTCATCACATTAGTACCGATGAAGTCTACGGCGATCTTCCCCATCCTTCGGATGGCAGTGTTGAGTGCATAGTGGTGAGTGATGAGTTGAAAGAAAGTGTTGAGGGTTTAGTGTTGAGTGATGAGTTGAAAGAAAGTGTTGAGGGTTTAGTGTTGAGTGATGAGTTGCAAGATCAAACACTCAAAACTCAAAACTCAGCACTAAGCACTGAAGTACCACTCAACACTCAACACTCACAACTTAACACTACGGAAGCTTCGCTTCCGTTATTCACTGAGCAGACCGCCTATGCTCCCAGTAGCCCGTACTCGGCAAGTAAAGCGAGTTCTGATCATTTAGTCCGCGCTTGGTTACGCACTTATGGTTTTCCCACATTGATCACTAATTGCTCCAATAACTACGGGCCTTATCACTTTCCAGAAAAATTGATCCCGTTAGTGATACTCAATGCGCTGGAAGGCAAACCCTTACCCATCTACGGCAAAGGCGACCAAATTCGTGACTGGCTACATGTAGAAGACCACGCCCGTGCGCTTTACAAAGTAGTGACTGAAGGCATAGTAGGTGAAACCTACAACATCGGCGGCCACAACGAAAAAACTAACCTAGAAGTAGTGCAAACCATCTGCACCATCCTGGATGAGTTAGTTCCACTCAACACTCAGCATTCAAAACTCAACACTGAAGAACCACTCAACACTCAACACTCAAAACTCATCACTTACGTCAGTGATAGACCTGGCCACGACCGCCGCTATGCCATAGATGCCAGCAAAATCGAGCGCGAACTCGGCTGGAAGCCACAAGAAACGTTTGAATCTGGTATTCGCAGCACTGTGCAGTGGTATTTAGATAATCAAGATTGGGTGAGCAACGTACAAAGTGGGGCTTATCAAAACTGGATCAGCCAGCAGTATGGTGGCGAATAATGCACATCTTATTACTGGGAAAAAATGGCCAAGTGGGCTGGGAGTTGCAACGTGCTCTTGCACCTTTGGGCACTGTCACTGCTCTGGATAGACACTCAGCAGATTACTGTGGTGACCTAACTCAACCAGAAGCGCTTGCCAATACCATACGCAGCCTTAAGCCTGATGTTATTGTTAATGCTGCCGCCTATACGGCAGTCGATAAAGCCGAAAGTGAGCCTATACAGGCGCGCCAAATTAATGCCGATATCTTGGCCGTTATTGCTATTGAGGCCAACAAGCTGGGTGCGTGGCTGATCCACTACTCCACCGATTATGTCTTTAATGGCGAGGGGGCTAGCCCTTGGCAAGAAGATGATATTAGTGCACCTTTGAGTGTGTATGGCGCTACTAAGCTGGCTGGCGAAAACTTTATTACTCAAAATTGTAAACAATATCTTATCTTCCGTACCAGCTGGGTGTACGGCAGCCGCGGCAATAACTTCGCAAAAACCATGTTGCGTTTAGCTAAAGAGCGCGACGCCTTGAACGTAATAAACGATCAAATTGGGGCGCCCACTGGAGCTGATTTAATCGCCGATTGTACCGCTCACGCCGTTCGTATTGTTATGAGTCAAAGCACAGAGCATGCGCCAAGCTTAACTGGCGTCTACCACTTGGCAGCCAGCGGCGAAACCAACTGGCATGACTATGCGACTTTAGTGTTTAAAGAAGCAAGAAACCATGGCGTAACGCTTAAGCTTAATAATCTAAATGCAATTAGTACTCTTGAGTATCCAACACCGGCCTCGCGGCCCCTTAACTCGCGGTTAAATACCGAAAAATTACGCACAGCATTTAATCTCAGATTACCACCTTGGCAGCAAGGTGTAAGCCGCATGCTAACTGAAATATTGGAGCAGAACTCTTGAAGCAGCAACAAACGAGCACGCGTAAAGGTATTATTTTAGCGGGCGGCTCGGGTACCCGGTTATATCCTGTTACCATGACGGTGAGCAAACAACTGCTGCCGGTTTATGATAAGCCGATGATTTATTATCCATTGTGCACATTAATGCTGGCTGGCATTAAAGACATTTTAATTATTAGCACTCCGCAAGATACGCCGCGCTTTGAACAACTATTAGGCGATGGCAGCCAATGGGGATTGAACCTAAAATATGCTGTGCAGCCAAGTCCAGATGGCTTAGCTCAGGCTTTTATTATTGGTGAAGACTTTATTGGTAACGATGACTGTGCGTTAGTGCTTGGCGATAACATCTTCTTTGGCCATAACCTGCAACAAGAGCTAGAGCAAGCTGGCCGCCAAACCTCAGGCGCTACTGTGTTTGCCTATCATGTGCAAGATCCTGAACGATATGGCGTAGTGGACTTTAATGCACAAGGCCAAGCGCTCAGCTTAGAAGAAAAGCCCCGTGAGCCCAAGAGCAACTATGCGGTCACCGGCTTGTATTTTTACGACAATCAGGTGATTGAAATTGCAAAAAACATTAAGCCTTCACACCGTGGTGAGCTAGAAATAACCGACGTGAATAAAGTCTATTTAGAGCGCAAGCAGCTATCGGTGACCACCATGGGGCGTGGTTATGCATGGCTTGATACGGGAACTCACGACAGCTTAATGGAAGCAGGCACTTTTATTCAGACTATAGAGCAGCGCCAAGGCTTAAAAGTAGCCTGCCCAGAGGAAATAGCCTATCGCAAAGGTTTCATCAATGCTGATCAAGTACAAAAGTTGGCACAACCTTTAGCTAAGAATGCTTACGGGCAGTATTTGTTCAACTTAATTAAACCAGGATACAGAGGTTAAAATGAATGTTATTAATACAGCTATTCCTGATGTGCTGATTTTTGAGCCTAAAATATTCGGTGACGATCGAGGTTTTTTTTATGAGAGCTTCAATCAGCAGCAATTTGAACAGTCTGTAGGCCAGGCGGTTAGCTTTGTACAAGATAATCACTCTCGTTCAAGCAAAGGGGTACTGCGCGGGCTGCACTATCAACTTGCACCTTACGCACAAGGCAAACTGGTAAGAGTAGTACAGGGTGAAGTATTTGACGTTGCTGTAGATATTCGTAACAGCTCACCTACTTTTGGCCAGTGGGTAGGAGCGAATCTATCGGCTGAAAACAAACGTCAATTATGGATACCTGAAGGCTTTGCGCATGGCTTTATAACGTTGAGTGACAGTGCAGATTTTTTATATAAAACCACCAATTACTATGCCCCAGCTTACGAAAGAACCATTTTATGGAGCGATCACGAATTAGCTATTAAATGGCCTACTTCTATTAAGCCTCATGTTAGTCAAAAAGATAAAGATGCGCTTTCTTTCAACCAAGCGATGCAGGAGAAATTATGAGCTTATTAGAGTTTATTAATTTCCCCCCACTAGGTGATGAGCGCGGTTCATTAGTGGCTTTAGAAGCTGATAATACAGTGCCTTTCGATATCAAGCGTGTCTATTACATCTTCAATACTCAAGCCGGTGTAGCAAGAGGCTTTCATGCCCACCACAACTTAAAGCAAGTAGCAGTATGTGTCACCGGTAAATGCCGTATGGTGCTTGATGATGGCAAAACTCGCGAAGACGTTTGGTTAGACTCTCCAACTAAAGGTTTATTAATAGGCGATTTGGTGTGGCGAGAAATGCATGATTTCAGTGAAGACTGTGTACTGCTAGTGCTAGCCAGCGAACATTATGATGAAGCTGATTATATTCGTGATTATGAAGAATTTCTGAGGTGTTTATGAGTATCCACCCAACCGCAATAGTGTCTAATAAAGCAATAGTTGGTACTAACGTTAAGATAGGTGCCTATACAATTATTTACGATAATGTTGAAATTGCTGAAAATACAGTAATTGAAGCGTTTTGTGAAATAGGCGTATCAAATCATCTGTCTGGTGGTGAAATATTATATATAGGCTCAAATTCACATATTAGATCTCACAGTATCTTTTATGAGGGCTCAGTGTTCTTAGAGTCATTAGTTACAGGTCATCGTGTGACTGTACGCGAAAAAATAAAAGCCGGTAAAAATTTACAAATAGGAACGCTATCTGATTTACAAGGGCATTGTGAAATTGGTGATTATGTTCGTTTTCATAGTAACGTGCATATAGGTCAGAAAAGTAAAATTGGTAATTATGTATGGATTTTTCCTTATGTCGTACTAACAAATGACCCGCATCCGCCAAGTGATACATTGCTTGGTGTAACAGTTAAAGATTTTGCTGTTATTGCAACTATGAGTGTGATTTTACCAGGTGCAATAATTAGCCGAGGCTGCCTAGTTGGTGCTCATTCTTCTATTAAGGGTATTACAGAAGAAGAAATGATTTATGCTGGCTCACCTGCTAAAAAAATATGTTCCACCGCGAAAATAAAACTGCATGACAAAAGTGGAAGTGCATACCCATGGCGCAAGCACTTTCATCGAGGCTATCCAGAAGAGCTGGTTAAACAATGGATGAGTGAATTGTGAATATAAAAAAATCATTCGCTATAGAAGAAATTAAAGTTGGTATGACAGCATCCTATAGTCAGACAATTACAGATGCTGATGTAAAAGCTTTTGCAGGTGTTTCTGGAGATCATAATCCTGTGCACTTAAGTGAAGAATATGCAAAAGACTCTAGGTTTAAAGATAGAATTGCACATGGTTTATTAACAGCTAGCTTTTTTTCTGCAATTTTCGGAACAAAGCTACCTGGCGAAGGCTGTGTATATGCAGGTCAGAATTTGCAATTTAAAAGACCAGTTTATTTAGGTGACACAGTGATTGCTAAAGTAACTGTTACCGCAGTTGATGTGCTTAAAAAGCGTGTAACGTTTAAAACAGTGTGTACGGTTAAAGGAAAACCCGTAACAACTGGTACAGCCGAAATATTTATTCCCTAGGTATATAAAATGATTCCTTTCCTCGACCTCAAAGCCATCAACGCCCAATACCGTGACGAACTGATCGCCGCCTGTACCCGTGTTATCGACTCCGGCTGGTATATCGCAGGTAATGAACTTACACAATTTGAACAGGCGTTCGCCAGCTACTGCGGCACTAAGCATGCGATTGGTGTGGCTAATGGTCTTGATGCACTGATTCTGACCCTGCGCGCGTGGAAAGAGTTGGGCAAGCTCAAAGACGGCGACGAAGTGATCGTTCCGTCCAACACCTACATCGCTAGTATTCTAGCCATCAGTGCCAACAATTTAGTACCGGTATTAGTAGAGCCAAACTTAGCCACCTACAATCTCTGCCCAATAAAAACCGAAGCGGCAATTACCGCCAAAACTCGCGCCATTCTCCCTGTGCATTTATACGGCCAGTTAGCTGATATGCCCGCCATTATGGCTATCGCACAGCGTCATAACTTACTTGTGCTAGAAGATTCTGCCCAAGCCCATGGAGCAGAATTAAACGGCAAAAAAGCGGGTAACTGGGGTGATGCCAGTGGCTTTAGCTTTTACCCAGGTAAAAACCTCGGCGCATTAGGCGATGCCGGTGCAGTTACGACCAATGATGACCAACTCGCCGAAACTTTACGCGCACTGCGCAACTACGGCTCACACGAAAAATATAAAAACTTGTTTCAAGGCACCAACAGCCGCCTAGACGAAATTCAAGCCGCCATGCTGAGCGTCAAGCTAAAACACTTAGATATCGAAACAGCACACCGCAGCAAAGTAGCACAAGCTTACCTAACTGGCATCACCAACCCAGCAGTCGTTTTGCCTGAAGTTCATTCAAAATTCAAAATTCAAAATTCAAAATTCATGAGCGAAGCTCATGTCTGGCATGTTTTCGTCATCCGCTGCGAGCAGCGCGACGCCCTGCAAAAGCACTTGTTAGAGCATGGCGTACAAACCTTAATCCACTACCCAATTCCACCGCATCAGCAGCAGGCTTATAAAGAGTGGAATATGGATAGCTATCCAGTGTCGGAGCTGATTCACCAGCAGGTCATGAGCTTGCCAATGGGGCCGACTATTACGATGGATGAAGTCAAAAAGGTGATTGCAGCCATAAACACATTCAAAATTTAAAATTACTCATTAAGAATTAATCCTGTGACTCTGATAAAAACCAGCCTGCTCAACGGCATTGCTGTAGTGATAAAAATGCTCACTATGCTAGGGCTTAACAAGATACTCGCTATCTATGTTGGCCCTGCAGGCTATGCGGCGATTGGTAACTTTCAAAACGCTGCACAAATGATCACTACCTTTGCCAGCGGTGCTATTAATACCGGTGTAGTGAAATACACCGCTGAATACCATGACGATGAAGAAAAGCAGCGGCAAGTGTGGCGCACTGCCGGCACAATTGCAGTACTGGGATCCGTCATTACCGGAATAGGCGTAGCTATATTTAGCAAGCAAATCGCGCATTGGTTTTTGCAGGACGAAAGTTATAACACTGTTTTTATCTGGTTCTCAGTCACCTTGGTTTTCTTTATTTTTAATACGCTATTGTTGGCGATATTAAACGGTAAAAAGGAAATTCACCGCTACATTATTGCCAATATTGCAGGCAGCCTTTTTTCATTAGCCGTCACCAGTATTCTAGCGATCCAGTTTGGATTACTTGGTGCATTAACTGCATTAGCTATTTTTCCTTCTTTTGCATTTGTTGTTACTTTGTACCTTTGCTATAAGGCTGATTGGTTTAAATTCAGTTATTTGTTTGGCCGCTTAGATAAGCAAGTCGTTTTAAACCTAAGCAAATACACCGCCATGGCTCTCACCAGTGCTGCTTGTGTGCCAGTAAGTCATATCTTAATTCGTACGCACCTTGCCGATACCTTAGGGTTAGATGCTGCAGGTTACTGGGAAGCCATGTGGCGCTTAAGTGGGGCTTACTTAATGCTCGTAACAACAACGCTAAGCCTGTACTACCTGCCTAAGCTATCAGAACTGAAAGATCCAAAAGAAATAAAGGCGGAAATCCTCCAGGGCTACAAGATTATCCTGCCCGTAGCTGCTGCCTGTGGTTTAGTTATTTACTTGCTGCGGGACTTTATTATCGGCTTGCTTTTTACCCAAGACTTTATACCCATGCGTGAACTGTTTGCTTGGCAAATGGTGGGCGATACGTTAAAGATTGGCAGTTGGATACTTGCTTACCTGATGCTAGGTAAAGCCATGATGAAGTTATTTATTGCCAGTGAAATTGTGTTTGCAGCAGGGTTTTATGGTTGGACGTATTTTTTTACAAGTATGTACGGCTTAGAAGGTGTCACCATTGCGCATGCAATTAACTACGCAATTTATTGGGTGGTGATGGGTGTGTTTATTGGTAAAGTTTTTTTAAGAAAGCAATCATAGTCTCTTGCCCTGCTCATCGCTGCGTTCAACTCTTTATTGTTAATGAAATTTTAATCATGAGTAAATTATAATGTTTTTATAAGGATTTAATTAAACAATGAAATATGTAAATAAAATTTCAATTGTTACGCTCACATATAAAAACTGGCACCTTTTAAATAATGCTATTAATTCATTGGCTAGCCAAGTAATAGATAAAGATTATGAAGTTGAGTACATTATAGTTGACGACGGTACTGTTGGTTTCAACGTTAGCTATGTTGAAGATTTACTTTGTAAACTAAGAGCACTTAATTTCGAATGCCATTTAATCATTAATGAAAAAAACTTAGGAACGGTAGCATCATTTAATAATGCAATCAAAAAATCCACGGGTGACTTGATCGTCCCGTTATCAGCAGATGATGAACTATATGATGAAAATGTAATAGCAAAAATTATTGATAAGTTTAATAGCAATAAGTGTTTATTATTAACAGCATTAAGAGTGCCAGTAAGAAATGGAAAAGAGTTATATGTGTTACCTGAAAAAAAATATTGGAATTTGTTTCACTTTCCTAAGAAATTACATGAAAAGATTTCCCTAAATGGCAATATAATCTCTGGCGCGTGCACTTATTATCATAAAAATATTTTTAAAAAAGTTGGGATGTTTGATGAAGATTATCGTTTAATAGAAGATTATCCTTTTTATCTAGAGGTGCTTTCAAAAGGTATTAGTATTCCATTATTAAAAGTAAAAGCTATTAAATATAGTATGCAAGGTGTATCTACTAACCATAGAGTTAGCCCACTCTTTACTAAGGATATGAACTTGTTACTACAGAGAATACTTAAAGAAGGAGAATTTAATTTTTTTGAAAAGCGTTACTTTCATTTTCAGCGTTGTTTACCTGTGACCGAAAAAGTAAGAGTTAAAAATATAGTACTCTATCCAGAACAGTTGGCTTTATGGGTGTTGAGAAATGTTAAGAAATTAATTTGGAGAAAATGAATTGAATGTTCTTGTTATTCCTATATATAACAATATAGAAACATGCATGGTTTTTTTAGACCGTCATTATGAGTTTTTTATAAAATATAATGTCAGGCTAATATTTTGTAATAATGATAACACATCAATTACAGAACTAAATAAGGATTACGCCCAATTAATAATTAAAATAATTAATAATAATAAGAACCATGGTTATTTTGGATCAGCAAGAGAGGCATTAATTTACTTAAAAAATATCGAATACAATTATGTTATTTTATCTAATGTAGATCTATGCCTTGATGAATCTTATTTTAAAGGGCTAGCGGATAATATAAGTGACGAGCCATTAATCTTAGCTCCCAGTATTATTTCAAATTTGACTAGACGGCAGCAAAATCCACTATATAGAGAGAAACCACGGAAAATCAAGATGCGATTTCTTTATTTTTTGCTTTTAAATAGATATTTTTATGCTTTTTATAAGGCTTTAAGTTCAGTTTTCTCTAGAGAGAGTACAAAACAAAGTGATTTAAGGATATACGCCGTACACGGAGCTAATGTTATTGTTAATTATAAAGCCATACAACGCGGTATTGATTTTTCTCATTGTGGATTTTTATTTGGTGAAGAGATTTCATTAGCTGAAAGAGTAGCAGAGCTTGATGTTGAAGTTAAATTTATAAAGACTATGAAAGTAGTTCATTATGAGCATGATTCGACAGGTAATTATTTGCGGAGCAAGCTAATTACTTGTTACCACAGGCGTTCAATTGGTAATATTATAAGAAAGTTTTTTTAAATGTTTATTTATGATTTTATTAATAGTGTTAATGTAGAGCTGTATTTTTTAACAATATTTTCTTTAATTACCGTCATGATCTCAATAGCATACTTTTTAAAACAAAAAATATTGCACCCCATTTTCCTTGGCGATTTATTTTTTTTTCAAAGTGCTCTTGTTTATGTATTTCATGAAAATAATAATTATTTAATGTATTCTTTGCTTATAATTTTTGTCTATATTTTGTCAAGAACTATTGGAATGTATCTTAACAATAAATTGTTTTTTTTTAGTTGTGCAAGAGCGTCTAGAGCTCATTTATCCCGTAAATTATTCTTAATGATAGTCATATTATGTTCGGTTTTTAGTATTCTTACATTTTTTTATTTAGATTCTTTGAGTCAGATTAATACATCATTTAAAATAACTTGGGTTTTAGAGAAGCCAATTCTAAGTTTCTTCTATTCATTTTCACTTATCGCCAGTCTTGTTTTTATACCCTTATATTTTGTTAAGCAAAAACGTAGTGTTTTGGATAAACTATTAGCTTTGTTAGTTTTGTTTATTTTTTCATATAATTCTGTAATGTTTCATATGAAAGGATACTTCATATTTGTATTGCTATCTTTATTTTTTTATTTTGACTGCAAAGGTAAGAAAATAAATCTTAAAGTAATTATTTTAGTGTTGTTAATTGCTTTGTTTTACTTATCTTTATTTTATAATTTAGATAGTTATATTAAACTAATCGATAGGATTATTAAAAATGCAGATGGGAGTTTCATTTTTTTAGAATATAATTTAGGTGATGGTCGTATATTTTTATTTTATAATGCATATATTTACTTTATGAAATTCATCTTTTTTAAATTTCTCCCTTCGCATGAACTTGGCCAAGCCATCTCAAGTTTTGCCCCTTACGTTTATGCTGAAGGCGGAGGAGTAAACGATCATTTCATTATCTATCTTTTTTTGAGCACAGATCAGCAAAGCTTTCAGTTGATAATGTTTATGGCTTTTATAAATGTAATTATTCTACCATTGCTCAGCTATTTGAAATCTTCAAAAAATTTATTTCTATTCGGCCTTGGAGGCTGGCTGTATATAAATAGCTTTCTTGTTTTTCAGATGCCAAGTGGTTTTTTTCTTTCCTTATCTAAATACTTAAGTTGCTTGATTTTAATATCCTTAATTATTTTGTTGTACAAGATGCTTATTATAAAGAACAAGGCGCATAGTAAGTAATCATTATTTTTATATGTTGATTTATAGTTTATCTAAGGAGTAAGTAGTGGAGGAGCTTTGCAATAAAGTTACTGTTGTTACTGCGGTTTATAACTCTGAAAAATACATAACAAAAAGTATTGATTCTGTGTTAGATCAATCCTATGTTAATTGGGAGTTGATACTAGTGGATGATAAATCCAATGATTTATCTGTAGAAATTATAAGGTCATACGTAGAATTAGACCCTAGAATTAAATTAATTGAATTAACTGAAAACTTGGGAGCTGCGGTAGTTCGCAACAAGGCTATAGAGAGGGCACAAGGTCGCTATATTGCATTTTTAGATAGTGATGATGTCTGGTTACCTAATAAACTTGAAAAACAAATCTCCTTTATGCAGAAAAATAATTACCCGTTTACGTTTGGTGCTTATGACAAAATTAATGAGAGTGATGAAATATTTGGTCATTTGGGAGTGCCAAGTAAAGTTAGTTACTATGACCTGTTGAAATCATCTTCAATTGGTTGCTTGACTGCTATTTACGATACAGAATATTTTGGAAAAGTTTATATGCCTTTAATACGTAAGCGTCAAGATTTAGGGTTATGGTTGAAGTTACTAAAAAAAACGGATTTCGCTTATGGTCTCAACGAGACGTTAGGTATATATAAGGTACGCCAAGACTCAATTTCAGCTAGTAAAAAAAATGCGGCTCTCTTCACTTGGCGTTTATATCGAGATGTTGAAAAATTAAATTTAATAAAAGCTAGTTATTATTTTTCTCAATATGCTATCCGTGGACTGTTACGAACAAAACATCCAGATTTAGCTAGGTTTTTGGGGTTCCTCAAATGAACCTTAATAAAGTGGAGTTAGCATGAAAATTTCCATTGCTGGAACAGGTTACGTCGGTTTATCCAATGCCATGCTACTAGCTCAACACAACCAAGTGTGTGCTATCGACATAGTGCCGGAAAAAGTTGCGCTACTAAACAATAAGCAGTCACCCATCGCTGATATTGAAATTGAGGATTTTTTAGCTAATAAAACGCTAAATTTTACTGCAACTTTAGATAAGCAAGAGGCGTATCAAAACGCTGATTATGTAATAATTGCTACCCCTACAAACTATGATCCTAAAACCAATTATTTTGATACTAGTAGTGTAGAGGCTGTGGTCAGTGATGTTGCGGAAGTTAACCCTAACGCAACGATTATTATTAAGTCCACAGTGCCGGTAGGTTTTACAGAGCAACTCAACATTAAATACTCAACACTTGACATTATTTTCTCACCTGAATTCTTACGTGAGGGTAAGGCGCTGTACGATAACCTTTATCCTTCACGCATTATTGTGGGTGGGCAAAGCGAACAGGCTAAAACCTTTGTCAGTCTTTTACAGCAGGGTGCAATTAAACAAGATGTAACGGTACTCTTTACTAATAATACTGAAGCTGAAGCGGTGAAGCTGTTTTCTAATACTTATCTGGCTATGCGTGTGGCGTATTTTAATGAGCTAGACAGCTATGCTGAAGCGCAGGGTTTAAATTCTCAGCAGATTATTCAAGGCGTTGGTTTAGATCCTCGTATTGGCGATCACTACAACAACCCTAGCTTTGGCTATGGCGGTTATTGCTTGCCTAAAGACACCAAACAGCTGCTAGCGAACTACGATCAAGTACCTAATAACATTATCCAAGCCATTGTTGAAGCCAACCGCACTCGTAAAGATTTTATTGCCGAGATGGTGATCAAGAAGCTCAATGCGCTACCAAAATCGCATTCAGGAGCACAAACTGTGGTGGGTATCTACCGTTTAGTGATGAAGGAAGGTTCTGATAATTTCCGGGCTTCTGCGATTCAGGGCATTATGAAACGCATTAAAGCTAAAGGTATTGAAGTGGTGGTGTATGAGCCTGTACTGCAAGAAGAATATTTCTATAACTCGCGGGTTGTCAGTGATTTAAATGAATTTAAAAGATTAAGCACCGTGATTGTCGCCAATCGCTTAAATGAAGACTTAATCGACGTAAAAAGCAAAGTTTATACTAGAGATCTGTTTGGTTCTGATTCTTGAACGCTTGGGTATTATCTAAATTTTTATAAAACAGTCATAGCTGTAAAGAGTGAAATATGAACTTAAAGAAACAACGGGTCTTATTAACCGGCGCTACTGGCTTTGTGGGTAATGCTTTGCAGCAACGCTTATTCGTTGATGAAGTTTATGATTTAACCATTGCTGTACGACGGGCGTCAACAACGCCAAGCGCTGGTTCTGTAGTGCAAGTACCTGCCTTAGGGGTAGAGACGAATTGGAAGAGTGCTTTACAAGATGTAGATTTTGTAATCCACGCTGCTGCTCGTGCACATGTCATAAAAGATAAAGCTGCAGAACCCGCGGCGGAATACCGCCAGGTAAACGTTGATGGCACGCTTAATCTTGCCCGACAAGCAGCTGACGCAGGTGTAAAACGATTTGTATTTATTAGCTCTATTGGTGTTAACGGTAATATAAGTAGTAAGCCTTTTATGACTGATGACGAAGCTAATCCAGCAGAAATGTATGCGCAATCCAAGTGGGAAGCCGAGCAAGGACTGTGGGAAATTCATAAAGAATCTGGGATGGAGTTAGTTATTATTCGTCCGCCTTTAGTATATGGCCCTAATGCTCCCGGTAATTTTGGCAGCTTAGTCAGTTGGATTAGTAAAGGTGTACCGCTACCTTTAGGTGCTATTCATAATCAGCGCTCTTTAGTGGCGCTAGATAATTTAGTAGATCTGATTATTACTTGTGTTGCTCACCCAGCTGCAGCTAATCAAGTGTTTTTAGCTGGCGATGGTGAGGATTTATCTACTACTGAATTATTACGTGGCGTAGCCAAAGCTATGGGTAAGCCAGCACGGCTTATTCCTGTACCTGCAAGCATGTTGCAGTTAGGCGCTAATTTGTTGGGTAAAAAAGCCATGGCGCAAAGGCTATTAGGCTCGTTACAGGTGGATATTAGTAAAACTCAACAGCTTTTAGGCTGGACGCCTCCATTAACGGTTGAGCAAGGGCTGAAACGCTGTTTTGAAACCAAAAAGGATTAATGTGTGATCCGTTTATTTGATATTGTGTTTTCTTTGTTGGGTTTAGTGTTCGGCTTTCCGATATTGGTATTACTTACCATTATCGGGTTCTTTGACTCAGGCTCACCCATTTTTCGTCAAGTTCGAGTAGGACGTAATCAACAGCCTTTTACGTTGGTTAAGTTTCGTACTATGAAAGTGGACACCGCTTCTGTGGCTTCTCATTTAGCGAGTGCTTCATCTATTACCCCTTTTGGACATTTCTTGCGCCGCACTAAATTAGATGAGCTGCCACAATTATGGAACGTACTCACTGGAGACATGAGCTTGGTCGGCCCTCGACCTGGATTGTTTAACCAAGCAGAGTTGACTGCCGAGCGCGCGCAGCGCGGTGTGTATAATGTACGCCCTGGTATTACTGGCCTTGCGCAAGTGAACGAGATTGATATGTCTACTCCACAACTGTTAGCAGAAACTGATCAAAAGATGATCGCAAGCTTAACAGTAAGTGATTACTTCCGTTATATTTTGATGACGGTGGCAGGCAAAGGAGCTGGAGACCGGGTTAAAAAGTAGCGCTGAGCTTCACTAGTGTTGAGTTGTAAGTGTTGAATGTTGAGTGAAATGAAAAATATTCCACAGCATTTATCATCAGAGGGGAGTGGTAGTGGCGCAAGGTAATAATGTACTTAACAAATCATTCGAGTTTTCTATAGGAATAGTTAAACTGTATCAGCATTTGTCAAAAGAGCACCGAGAGTATGTGCTTTCTAAGCAGCTGTTGCGCTCTGGTACCTCTATTGGCGCGAATATCAATGAGGCTCAAGCCGGTCAGTCTAAAGCTGACTTTGTGGCAAAATGAGTATCGCCAGTAAAGAAGCGAGAGAAACAAAATACTGGTTAGAGCTGCTCTGTGCGACCGACTACTTAGATAAAACGCAACCGCATGTTTTAAGCTTACTTGAGCAAAGCGAAGAGCTAATAAAGATACTCACCATCCTAGTAAAAAATACCCAGCAAAATTTAAAAAAGAACGCCAAGAAATGAATCCACTCAACACTAAAAACTCAATACTTAACACTGTCGATTCACTCAATACTAACGAGGTTCGAGTTATATGATCGACGCCATTAGCTGGCTTTTTAAACAGCCCCGCTCGGTTAAGCGCCTTATTAGTGTGGCGCTGGATGTGCTTTTTATAACGCTAGCCTTTTGGGGGGCGTTAGTACTGCGCTTAGATACCTCTTCAATTCTCTACTCTACATCTCATTGGCTGCTGTTATTGGCGGTATTGCCGGCTACTTTAATTTATTTTATCCGCTTTGGCTTATATCGCGCTGTGCTGCGTTATATGGGTTATCACGCCACTGTGGTTATGGTGGGCGGGGTGGCAGTATCGGCTATTGCTATGGTGCTAGCGGCTTATTATTTTGAGGTGCGGATTCCTCGTACCGTGCCGGTGATTTATGGGGCTATAGCTTTGTTGCTGTGTGGCGGGGCGCGCACTTTAGCGCGCGCGCTCTATAATCAAAGCACTAAAAAATATAAAGCACCGGTGATCATTTATGGTGCAGGCGCGTCTGGCCGCCAATTAAATACCTCTTTGTTGCATGGCAGTGAGTATCGTGCAGTTGCTTTTGTCGATGATAACCCGTTGCTGCAAAAAGCACTGTTGCAAGGCTTGATGGTGCACAGCGCTGAGGATTTGCCGCAATTAATAAAGCGGTATGACGCTAAAATATTGCTGTTAGCTATCCCCAGCTGCAGCCGCCAAGAGCGGCGAGACATAGTAGATAAGCTGGCGGTGCTGCCCATAGATATTTTAACCATTCCGGGCATGGCAGATTTAGTGAGTGGCAAGGCTAAAGTCAGTGAACTGCAAGAAGTGACCATAGAAGACTTACTGGGCCGTGATCCGGTGGCGCCTTTTGCTGAGCTTATTAGCGCCAATATTAAAGATAAAGTGGTGATGGTGACCGGCGCCGGCGGTTCTATTGGCTCCGAGCTGTGTCGGCAAATCGTGCAGCAGCAGCCGATTAGCTTAGTGCTATTTGAAACCTCTGAATTTGCTTTGTATCAGATCGATCAAGAGCTTACTAATTTATGCCAGGCCGAGGGCTATCAGGTGCGCATAGTGCCGATTATGGCCTCGGTGCAGCGGCAAAATCGGCTAGAGGCGGTGATGAGTGCCTTTGGCGTGCACACTGTGTATCACGCGGCGGCGTGTAAGCATGTGCCTTTAGTGGAATACAACGTAGTGGAAGGGGTGCGTAATAATGTGTTTGGCACCTGGCGCGCAGCTGAGGCTGCCATTAATTGTGGTGTAGAAACATTTGTGCTTATTTCTACCGACAAAGCGGTGCGGCCCACTAATGTTATGGGCACTAGTAAACGCTTGGCTGAATTAGTGCTGCAAGGCTTGGCCTTGCGACAAAGTGAGACGCGCTTTTGCATGGTACGCTTTGGCAACGTGTTGGGTTCATCTGGTTCTGTGGTACCCTTATTTAAGAAACAAATACGCGCCGGTGGCCCTATTACGCTTACCCATGAAGAGATCACGCGTTATTTTATGACCATTCCCGAAGCGGCGCAGTTAGTGATTCAAGCCGGTGCTATGGGCAAAGGCGGCGATGTGTTTGTGTTAGATATGGGTGAGCCGGTGCGCATTATTGATTTAGCGCGCAAGATGATCCGACTAATGGGCTATGAAGAAAAAACCATAAACAACCCAGATGGCGAAATTGAAATTAACGTTACCGGTTTACGCCCAGGCGAAAAATTGTATGAAGAGTTGCTAATAGGGGGAAACGAGGCGGAAACTCAACACCCGCGCATTCGTACTGCTAACGAAGTGCACTTACCGTGGGATGAAATGCTCAGTTTGTTAGATGAGCTAGATACTGCTTGTGAGGTATATGACCAAACAAAAATCCGGGAACTACTACTGAGTGCGCCGGCTGCGTTTAGCCCGCAAAGTGGCATATGTGACTTGGTTTGGAACGAAGGCCAAAAGAAGCGCCCAGCACTAAGTGTAGAAAATTAGCGCGGCTTAGTTTTTTATGTGCTTAAATTCTGGTGGGGATTTACTGTGTATTTCGCGCTGTTTTTTAAGCTTTTAAATCATTCTTGGAGCGGGGTGCTGGGCGCTATTTCTTTAGATAAAAAAGAGTATTGCGGATGAATTTGTTAGATCAACCGGCGTTTGTAGCGTTGCAGAGGATGAAGGCGCAGGAATTAGCCTTGAGTCTGAGTCAACGCTTTGCGCTCGAGCCACGGCGTTTTACTGAATTTTGCTTGCCGTTTGGTGAGCATATGCAAGTGGACTTTTCCCGTCAGCTGTGGTCGAGTGATGTTAAAGCGCAGCTATGTAAGTTGGCGCGAGATATGGACTTAAACTCGCCTATTCAAGCACTATTCGGCGATAACTTGTTAAACCATACCGAAGAACGGGCGGTATTGCATACCGTATTACGAACACCAGCAGACATAACGGTTCTGCTAAAAGGTACCAATGTGGTGCCTTTTGTACATCATGAACTGGCACGTATTAAGGTGTTTTGCCAACAGGTGCACAGTGGTGAATGGCGGGGTTTTAACGGACAGACGATTACCGATGTGGTTAATATTGGCATTGGTGGCTCAGATTTGGGCCCTGCCATGGTCACTGAAGCTTTGGCCTGTTATCAAGACAAAGGCATTCGTGCGCATTTCGTGTCTAACATGGATGGTGCTCAGCTAGCTCAGGTATTACAACAAGTGGATGCGGCGCGCACCTTGTTTATTGTGTCTTCTAAAAGCTTTACCACAGATGAGACCATGACCAATGCGCGCGCGGCGCGTGAGTGGTTTTTGGCTGCTTGCGGTAATGCTGTGGATGTTAAAAAGCACTTTGTGGCTGTATCTACTAATACCAAAGCTGTTCAAGCGTTTGGTATTAGTAGCGATCATATGTTTGAGTTTTGGGATTGGGTGGGTGGGCGTTTTTCGCTGTGGTCAGCCATTGGTTTGCCGATAGCGCTCACGCTGGGCTTTGAGAGTTTTGAAGAGCTGTTGGCCGGTGCTCATGCGATGGATCTGCATTTTCAGGATACGCCTTTTGAGAAAAATGTGCCGGTATTAATGGCGCTGCTCAGTATTTGGAATATCAATGTATTGGGGTTGCGTAGTGAGGGGGTGTTCCCGTATTGCCAAGCCTTAAAGCGTTTTCCGGCATATTTGCAGCAGCTAAACATGGAATCAAATGGTAAACGTGTTAACAACCAAGGCGAGAAGATTAGCCATAATACGGGGCCAATCGTGTGGGGCGAAGTGGGCACTAATGGCCAGCATGCGTTTTTTCAGTTATTGCACCAAGGTAGCCAAGTAGTACCCGCGGACTTTATTGGTTTTGCTTGTTCTAGTTATAATTATCCGGAGCACCAGCGTAAGTTGCTTGGTAACATGCTGGCTCAAGCGGAAGCCATGGCTTTTGGAAAAAACTATAACCAAGTGGCGAAAGAGCTAACCTGTGAGGGTTTAAGTACCGAGGAAGTAGCTAAGCTTGCGCCTTATAAGGTGATGCCGGGCAATAGGCCTAGTACGACAGTTTTGTGTGATGAGTTAACGCCTTATAACTTAGGTGCATTGATTGCTATGTATGAACACAAAACTTTCGTGCAGGGAATAATATGGGACATTAATAGCTTCGATCAATGGGGCGTTGAGTTAGGTAAAAAGCTGGCGGCAAGATTGATAGATGATCTAGCTGATAAAGCAGAGACGACGGATCATGATAGTGCAACCAACGGCTTGGTCGCACAGATTAAAAAATGGAATCTAGCGTTTAAAGACTAAAAATTTTTTGCCACGGAATACGCGAAGGCACGAGAGAATACAGGAAATACCAAGATAAAATATTTTGTATTGGTAAGGTCTTGTAATCAACCCTTTGAGTTTGTTGCTTTTCGTCCGTGTATTCAGTGGCAAAGTAGGGTTTAACTTTCGGCTTCTAGCTTATCACTCTCGGCTTTTAGTAGTATTAGACCCATTACCATGCTGTAGAGATAAATAATGTGGGTGTGGTGGAATGGTACATCGGTTAGGCCGGAGATAAGTACTATGATGGCACAACCTAGAGTCCAATTTCTTAAGTTGTAATGCTGCTGTTTGTGCAGCAACCAAGTCGGTAGCAGCATCCAAGCTAGCAGTATGAATAAACCAAGCGAGCCGGTGCGTACTAAGGTATCAATATATTGATTGTGAAAGTGTGCATCGGCTAATGGTGCGGCTGTTCGAGAAATAAGACCTGCGATTTTGTCTTGCTCTATTTTTTGTAGGTAACCAGGAGTACCGGTACCGAGTAGTGGCGATTGTTTAATATAGCTCCAACCGCGTTGCCATAGCTGTAAGCGAATGCCGATCGAGGTATCCATATTCCCGCTGGCCATGTTGGCAAATTCAGTGCTGGTTTGTTGGTAACGGGTAGTGAGTTTTTCACCCGCAACAAAAGCACCGGCCCCAATGAATAAACAGCAAGCTAGGGTAGTAGTGAATATTTTTTTTGCTCCCATTTTTCGAGCTAAAGGCCAAGCTAATAGAAAGAAGGTAAGCAATACGGCCAACCAAACCCCGCGAGTACCACTGAATATGATCGCCCCTATAGCGCCTATAGCACCTAAACTATAAAGGCCGTTAATCCATTTTTTTGCATTCATCGTGAATAAGAAATACACATAGCTTATGAGTAATATTGCAGCAAAAGTAGCGTAAGGAATGGGGTTGAGGGCTAGAAAACCTGCGCGTCCTAAATTAAGAACCATTACTTCGTAAATAGATTCTACCCCTATCACTATGCCCGCCAGTGCCATGACTAACGAGAGTTGATGTAATGTTATTTTATGCCAAGGCAGCAGTGTTAGATAAAGCTGTACTATTAATAGGGTGCGAGCAAAGCTGAAATCTTCACCGCCTAACAGGTGGTTTAAAGTTAGTAATACGAAGATTATAAGATTGGCTATGCTAAATGCTTTAAAGGCTTGATTGTTTAAATTTGTGCGCCATTCTCCTTTAAAACGGATTAAGCAATAGACGGCAACAAGCGGGATCAGCCTGCTGAGAGCTGATTTGCCGCCGGGAACGCTAAATACACCCACCATTAGCCATATAAAGGGGCTTAACAAAAATAACTGCTCAATGTAAATGCCCATTTTATATCTTAAGTTACTACAGGCCATTGTCTGTGACATTAGTTAACCTTAAGAGATTTTTTAAATTTTCTATTATGTAAAAAATGCCTTAGTTGGCAATAAGCGGTGTAAAGTTCACGACTAGGCTTGCGGTGGAGGGGTGTTTTATAACCGTCTTGTATCTGAATTGTTGTTTCAAACTCAGCTACGTCTTCTATGAGGTTTGGGGTGAGGTAATATGACTCAACACCATGAATAAAGCTTTTTCCAATATAGTTATCAACCGGTATGCTCCAGCGCTGAGAGCCATTTAATAACTTTTGAGCCGCCCATGGGGCGATAGCGTAACAACGCGCTCCCCAAAAGTTACTATTAATATGCTCAATGCAATAATCTTGCTGTTGTTCCATAGTGATGGTGTCACTATTTCCTATTGGTTCTAAACGTATAAAACCATACTGTTGAATTTTTTTCTCTACTAAGGCTAAAGCTTCGGCTGCATTAGCGGAAATTCCCGCATCATCTTCTACTACTATTACTGGCTGGTTTAGGTCCACGCATTTTTGCCACAAAGAATAGTGGCTGCCATAGCAGCCCATTTCGCCTTTGCTGGGCATTTTACCGCTAGTGAGCCATAAGCGCTTTTTGTAGTTATAACGCTTAAATAGGGGATTACTTTGATCGTTACCGTCTATGGCATCAAAAAATGAGAAGTTGATACCTTGTTTATTAAGCTGTGCAGCGATGTAATCCCTGCGCTCTGGGCTTCTTTTAAGGCTTATAACAAAAACGGCTGTAGACGGCATTAGAGATACTCAGTAACCAAAAATTGCGCATGAGCTTAGCAAAAAAAGTAAGGCGCTAGAAGCAGAGCATGAAAAAGTAAGGCAATCAGCCTGCAGAACTAGTTCTGTATGCTGATTGCCTTTAGTTTTAAGCGCAGTTTTCTGGGGTAATAAATCGCGGCAGGGTATCGTCTTTGCGCAGCGTTAAAATTTCGCAGCCGTCTTCAGTAACCAGCAGGGTGTGCTCGTATTGTGCAGACAAGCTACGATCTTTGGTGAGTACGGTCCAACCGTCGGCCATCATCTTGCTGTGGCGTTTACCGGCGTTGATCATGGGCTCTATGGTAAAGCACATGCCGGCGGCTAACACTTCACCGGTACCTGGAATGCCGTAGTGGACCACTTGTGGCTCTTCGTGAAAGTCAGCACCAATACCGTGGCCGCAATATTCACGTACTACCGAATAGTTATGATCTTCAGCATGCTTTTGAATAGCCGCACCTATGTCGCCTAACTGCATGCCAGGGCGTACCATCTTGATGCCAATTTCTAAGCATTCTAATGTTACGCGGCATAGGCGTTCGGCCAAAATGCTGGGCTTACCGACGAAGAACATTTTTGATGAATCACCGTGGTAGCCATCCTTGATCACGGTGATGTCGATATTGATGATGTCGCCGTCTTTGAGCTTTTTGTCAGCCGGAATACCATGGCAAATCACGTGGTTAACTGAAGTACAAATAGACTTTGGAAAGCCATGATAGTTAAGTGGCGCCGGAATCGCGCCTTGCACATTAACGATATAATCGTGACAAATAGTGTTGAGCTCTTCGGTAGTGACACCAATTTGAATATGGGGCTCGATCATTTCCAGTACTTCGGCGGCCAAGCGACCAGCGACGCGCATTTTTTCCATTTCTTCCGGGGTTTTGATGACTATGCTGCTCATGAAATTTGCTTCTCTGTTGAGTTGGCGCCCGGTGAGTGTTGCGTTGGAATAGCGCGGGGCGTCGAATGAATCGAAGTGATAACGGGCACTATTTATGGACAAGAAGGCTGCTATCAGGCCGAAAATTGTAACGCTATAACGGGAAGTGGTAAAGGGTGAGTGAAAGCGCCCAGCGTTCAGCGCCTAGCACTAAGCTCCACAATAGAGCTAAAGATAAGAGGTTTTTTGCCGCGAAACCCACGAAAGCCGCGAAAAATAGGGAACAGATCTAAAAGGGATTTTTATTGTAAGGGTAAACCAATATTTAGTTGTCGGTCTTACCAATAATACATTTGGTGTCACCTTGATCTTTTAGCGGACTTAGCGGGTTTCGTTGCGAGAAGGTTTTTATCACTCGTGGCTAAGTATCTCTGGCGTTCTGGGCTGGTTTTGTGTTATAAAACGCGCCGCAGTGCTAGGTTTTTAACTTTGGGTTGGTTGTTGTTTTACTTACAGCTTCTAGCTTAAGGCTTATCGCTATCACTTCGACCATTCACCCTTTTAATACACACACACATCGGCACATGCTCTAGGGTGCTCTTCGGAGTTGGAGACATGGGATGTGTGGAGGCCTAACCCAATACACTTATTTGAGGAAATCATGGCACAAGTATCTATGCGCGACATGCTGAAAGCCGGCGTTCACTTTGGTCACCAGACTCGTTACTGGAACCCAAAAATGAAGCCGTTTATCTTTGGCGCCAGCAACCGAGTTCACATCATCAACTTAGAAAAAACAGTTCCTATGTTTAACGATGCGATGAACTACATCAGCAGCGTTGCTTCTAAGAAAGGTAAAATTCTGTTTGTTGGTACTAAGCGCGCAGCCTCAGAAGCCGTTAAAGAAGCCGCAATCAGCTGCGATCAGTTCTATGTGAACCATCGCTGGTTGGGTGGCATGCTGACTAACTGGAAAACTGTTCGTCAGTCAATCAGCCGCTTGAAAGAGCTGGAAGTTCAGTCTGCAGACGGTACCTTCGACAAGCTGACCAAGAAAGAAGCGCTGATGCGTTCTCGTGAAATGGAAAAGCTGGAGAAGTCTCTGGGTGGTATCAAGAACATGGGCGGTCTGCCAGACGTACTGTTCGTAGTTGACGCTGACCACGAGCACATCGCTATCAAAGAAGCCAACAACTTGGGCATTCCTGTGGTATCGATCGTGGACACCAACTCTAACCCAGACAACATAGATTACATCATTCCAGGTAACGATGACGCCATCCGTGCCGTTCAGTTATACCTGAATGCTGCAGCTAGCGCCGTTACTGCTGCTCGTGCACAAGATGCTGCCGTGCAACAAGCGGAAGACAACTACGTCGTAGAAGAGTAATAAAGCAAAAGCTTAGGCTTCTGCCGTTATTAACCATACGAAAGTAATGTGTTAACAGGGGCCTAGTGCCCCTGTTTTCTTATGTAAAAAGTTTTCTTGTGTATCAAGATTGAGGATGTTTAAGATGACTACTGTTACCGCGGCCATGGTAAAAGAACTGCGTGAGCGCACTGGCGCCGGCATGATGGATTGTAAAAAGGCGTTGACCGACGCACAAGGCGACATTGAGCTTGCCATTGAAGAAATGCGTAAATCTGGTCAAGCAAAAGCTGCTAAGAAAGCTGGCCGTATTGCTGCTGAAGGCGTGATCTTAATGCGTCAAGCAGGCAACACTGCTGTGATGATTGAGCTGAACAGTGAAACTGACTTTGTAGCAAAAGACGCTAGCTTCTGCGCCTTTGGTGACAAAGTTATCGAAATCGCTTTGGCTAACAAAATCAATGACCTGGACGCTTTGAAAGCGGCCGAGTACGAAAACGGCGAAAGCATCGAAACGGCATTGACTAACCTGATCGCCAAGATCGGTGAAAACATGAGCCTGCGTCGTATCGAGTTGGTAGAAGGTGACAACCTGACTACTTACCTGCACGGCACCCGGATTGGCGTTATCGTCAATCTGAAAGGCGGTGACGAAGAAGTGGCAAAAGACGTAGCTATGCATGTAGCGGCTTCTAGCCCACAGTTCGTTAAGCCAGAAGACGTGTCTGCTGAAGTTGTAGCCAAAGAGCGCGAAATTCAGGTAGACATCGCTATCAACTCTGGCAAAACTAAAGAAATCGCCGAGAAGATGGTTGAAGGCCGCATGAAGAAGTTCACCGGTGAGATCTCTCTGACTGGTCAGCAATTCGTGAAAGATCCTTCTATTACCGTCGCCGACCTGCTGAAGCAGAAAAATGCCGATGCCATTAGTTTCGTTCGCTATGAAGTGGGTGAAGGTATTGAGCGCGCAGAAGAAGACTTCGCTGCAGAAGTTCAAGCACAAATTGCCGCTTCTACCAAAGCGTAATTGTTGCTGATTTAATGCTAGGGTCTTTGACCTTAAATAGACCGCGACCTGTGTCGCGGTTTTTCTATGACTAGGAATAGAAGCATGAGTACCAATCCTAAACCTGCATACAGACGCATTCTTCTTAAACTAAGCGGCGAAGCGCTGCAAGGTGAAGAGGGCTTTGGTATTGATCCCGGCGTCTTAGAACGCATGGCGCAAGAAATCAAAGAATTGGTTGAGCTGGGCGTGCAAGTGGGCGTGGTCATCGGCGGCGGTAACCTGTTTCGTGGTGCAGGCTTGGCCCAAGCGGGCATGAACCGCGTGGTGGGCGACCACATGGGTATGTTGGCGACCGTGATGAACGGCTTGGCGATGCGCGATGCCCTGCACCGTGCTTATGTGAATGCCCGTCTAATGTCAGCCATTACGCTGGAAGGCGTATGCGACCCGTACAATTGGGCTGACGCCATTAGTTTGTTGCGCAAAGGACGAGTGGTGATATTTTCTGCCGGCACCGGCAATCCCTTTTTTACCACAGACACCGCAGCCTGCTTACGTGGCATTGAAATTGAAGCGGACGTGGTCTTAAAAGCCACTAAGGTCGACGGCGTGTATAGCGAAGATCCGATGAAGAATCCGGATGCCGAGCTCTACAATCACTTAGGCTATGACGATGTGCTAGCCAAAGAGTTGCAAGTCATGGACTTAGCCGCCTTTACTTTGGCCCGTGACCACGATATGCCCATTCGTATCTTTAACATGAATAAGCCAGGTGCCCTGCGTCGTGCCGTGATGGGCGAAACCGAAGGCACTTTGATCAGCCGTAAGCTTTAATCACTCGCTGGAAGCTTGCAGCCGAGCGCTGGAAGAAAAACATACACATTTTAGTTCTGGAAGTATAAAAATAAGCGGACAGTAAAGGTAGAAGTAGCAAACTGACTTTTTGAGCTTCTGGCTTCAAGCTTATAGCTTCCAGCTTTTTTGAGGAAATAACACCGTGATTAACGAGATTGTAAAAGACGCCAAAGAGCGCATGGAAAAAAGTCTGGAATCTTTGAAAACCCAGATGAACAAAGTACGTACCGGTCGTGCGCACCCTAGCTTGTTAGACACTATTTATGTGGACTACTACGGTGCTGCCACTCCGCTTAAGCAGGTGGGTAATATTACCACCGAAGACTCGCGCACCTTGGCCGTTACTGTGTTTGATAGTTCTATGCTTAAAGCCGTAGAAAAAGCCATTATGAGCTCTGATTTGGGCCTGAACCCATCAAGCACAGGCACCATGATCCGTATTCCGCTGCCTTCGTTAACCGAAGAGCGTCGTAAAGATTTGATCAAGGTTGTGCGTAACGAAGCAGAGCAAGGCCGAGTAGCTATTCGTAATATTCGTCGTGATGCCAATGGTGATTTTAAGTCATTGTTAAAAGACAAAGAAATTTCTGAAGACGATGATCGTCGCGCACACGATGAAGTACAGAAAATTACCGATACTTACATCAAGCTGGTGGACGAAGCACTGACCGCCAAAGAGAAAGAGTTAATGGAAATCTAATCCATACATCGGGTATAGTGACCAACGCCGCGCAGCTGCCTGCTCGGCGTTTTTTTTTGCGCAGGAGCGATTTAATGCCAACGACTGAATCAATGGCAGCCTTGGAACAGCTAACCCCGTTGCCACGCCATGTGGCTATTATCATGGATGGCAACGGGCGTTGGGCACAAGAACGCGGCAAGCTGCGGGTCAGCGGTCATAAAGCCGGCGTGAAGTCGGTGCGGGCAGCCGTGAGTTTTGCTTACCAACTTAAATTAGATGCGCTGACCTTATTTGCGTTTTCCAGTGAAAACTGGCGTCGACCCGCAGACGAAGTGAGCGCCTTAATGGGCTTATTTATGGCGGTGCTGGGCTCTGAGGTGAAAAAACTGCATCGTAATAACATTCGTTTGCAGATCATCGGCGAGCGCAGCGGTTTTAGTCAGCTCTTGCAGCGCAAAATTGCCAATGCCGAGGCGTTGACCGCCAATAACACTGGGCTAACGCTCAATATTGCCGCCAATTACGGCGGCCGTTGGGACATAGTGCAAGCCTGTCGCTACATGGCAGAGCAGGTAGCCTGCGGCGAGCGAACGGTGGCTGACATTACGGAAGCGTCGTTAAACGAGCTGATGAGCATGAGTAATTTAAGCCCAGTGGATTTATTGATCCGCACCGGTGGTGAGCAGCGTATTAGCAACTTTTTACTCTGGCAGCTTGCCTATGCAGAGCTGTATTTCACCGATGTGTTATGGCCAGACTTTAATGACACCGCCTTTAGTGAGGCGATTGCCGCCTTTGTTGGCCGCGAGCGCCGCTTTGGCTGCACCGGTGAACAGATCCGCGCCTTACTGGTGAAGTAAAAAGCACCGAGCGCCCGGCACCAAGCATCGAGCTAAACAAGCGCTAAAAATTTTGACAACAAAACCCGCTAAACCTGCAGAATAATCGAGATGGAATAAGAGCGAAAAAGGATCTTATTGGTAAGGTTTAAACCGTTAAATAGTTACTTTTTAGATATGCTCTTGATAGTTTCGGTGGGTTAGTGGATTTCGTTGCAATAGCGCTTTATGAGTAAGAGCTAAAGAAGGTTTGGTTTTTGATCTAAACGAACGGGGTGTGGCGTCAGGAATGGGGAGTTTAGCTTTACCCTTCACTCCTCACACTTCACCCTCTCCTTGTATTAATAGAGGTTCTGCTTTGTTAAAACTACGAATCATCACCGCACTGTGCTTAGTGCCTTTGGTACTGGCAGCCTTGTTCTTGTTGCCGTTTAACTATTTCGCCATGTTTGTCGGTGTCATCTTCTTGTTGGCGTCCATTGAGTGGGGCCACTTTATCGATAAAGATCGCGCTCTTATCACTATGTTTGCCATGGGCATAGTGCTCTATGGCTTAATGGGCTTGTTGCCGTTGCAAGGTCTATGGACCGAAAACACCAGCTTTGACACCTTAGCCGCCGGTATGGAGCCACGGTTAAGCTATTTGTATATAGTTGCCGGCGTATGGTGGTTAGTGGCACTTGCTCTTGTGCTGACTTTTCCGCGCAGTGCAACAAAGTGGCGGGGCAATGCCGCTATACAGTCTACTTTTGCCTTTTTAACCTTAGTGCCATTTTTTTGGGCAGTAATGACACTGCGCAGCTTTGAGTATCAATCTAACCCACACTTTGGTGCTTGGTTGTTACTGTTTGTGATGGGGCTGGTCTGGGCTGCCGATACCGGTGCCTACTTCGTGGGACGGGCATGGGGCAAACGTAAGCTGTGCCCGAATGTCAGCCCAGGTAAAACGGTAGAAGGCATGTTGGGTGGCGTGGCCTCAGCCGCGGTGTTGGCGGTCATAGTTACCTTGAGTCTGGATTTGTCGAGCCAGCAGACTGTGATTGTTTTAGTCGCCTCAATCGTTTCGGTATTAGCCTCTGTGCTGGGTGATTTAACTGAGAGCATGTTTAAGCGCGAAGCGGGCTTAAAAGACTCCGGTAATATCTTGCCCGGTCACGGCGGTATCATGGACCGTATCGACAGCTTAACTGCGGCACTCCCCGTATTCGTGCTCGTTGTGTGGCTGTTGAGTTAATGGAATCTCTGGCGATACTGGGAGCCACTGGCTCCATAGGGCAAAGTACTCTTGCTGTGGTGCGCCAGCATCCAGCGCGTTTTTCGTTGTTCGCCTTAAGTGCCAACAGCAATGTCACGCGCATGCTTGCCGACTGCGTGGAGTTTGCGCCGCGCTATGCGGTCATGGTAGATGAAGATGCGGCTAAGCAGTTACGCCAACAATTGGCGCAATTAAACTGCGCCACACAGGTACTGAGCGGCAGTGCTGCGTTGTGCGAAGTAGCCCGCGAGCCAGAAGTGAGCACTGTAATGGCTGCCATTGTGGGAGCTGCCGGTTTGCTCTCCACGCTGGCCGCGGTTAAAGCCGGTAAGCGGGTGTTGCTGGCGAATAAAGAAGCGCTGGTCATGAGCGGTGAGCTGTTTATCGATGCCGTGCATCAATACGGTGCTCAGTTATTACCGATTGATAGTGAGCACAATGCCATCTTTCAGTGTTTGCCTAGCACCTTGCAGCAAAACCCCGGCCGCGGCAGTTTGAGTGACGCGGGCGTCAGTAAAATTTTATTGACCGGCTCCGGTGGCCCGTTTCGTTATACGCCGATTGATGACTTGTACGGCGTGTCGCCGGCACAAGCCATAGCGCATCCTAACTGGTCTATGGGGCCGAAAATCTCCGTCGATTCAGCCACCATGATGAACAAAGGGTTGGAATACATAGAGGCGCGCTGGTTATTTAATGCGGCTCCCCATCAGCTGCAAGTCTTAGTGCATCCGCAGTCGGTTATTCATTCCATGGTTCAGTACTCAGATGGTTCTGTATTGGCGCAGCTTGGCCAGCCAGATATGATGACGCCGATTGCCCACGCTCTGGCGTATCCGGCGCGCATTGCCTCGGGCGTGGCGCCCTTAGATTTTTGTGCTTTAGGTGAACTCAGTTTTATGGCGCCAGACATGGCCCGATATCCCTGTTTGCAGCTGGCGATAGACGCCTGTGCTAGCGGCCAAGGCGCGACCACGGCACTGAATGCGGCCAATGAAATAGCGGTGGCGGCCTTTTTAGCTGGACAGTTAAATTTTATGGCTATCGCCGAAGTGAACGAGGCGGTGATGCAAACGTTGGGCGCAAGCTCAGTCGGTAATATTGATGACATTATTGCACTGGACAATCAGGCAAGAAGTTGTGCGACAGCACACATAAGGAAGTATTAATGGGCGGTTTTTTCTGGAATTTGGGTGCCTTTATTGTCGCCTTGGGTGTATTAGTCGCGGTGCATGAATTTGGCCATTTTTGGGTGGCCAGACGCAACGGCGTGAAAGTTGAGCGTTTCTCGATTGGTTTCGGTAAGGCCATTTGGCGGCGTACCGCGAAAGATGGCACCGAATATGTCATCGCCATGATCCCCCTCGGCGGTTACGTTAAAATGCTCGACAGCCGGGTGGAAGACGTGCCGGCCGAGCTGCAGGATCAAGCTTTTAATCACAAATCCGTGTGGGCGCGGATGGCGATTGTGGTGGCAGGCCCCATGGCGAATTTTGTGTTTGCCATTTTTGCCTGTTGGCTGATGTTTTTAATTGGTATTCCCTCGGTCAAGCCGGTATTAAATTCGGTGACGCCATCGTCGGTAGCGGCCCAAGGTGGGCTAAGCTCTGGCATGCAAATTATGGCCATAGATGGCAAAAATGTGCGGACCTGGGAAGAAGTTAATTTTGCGCTGCTGGCAAGGCTAGGGGATGATAAGACGGTTTTTACCGTGCAAGACGATGCAGGTCGTACCCGCGATGCGCAACTGGCTTTAACTGACTGGCAATTTGATCCTGAGCTTGAATCACCGATAACCGCATTAGGCTTGGTGCCAGAAGGGCCTAAGCTGACCTTGGATGTGGCCAACGTGGTCGAGAATGGCCCAGCGGCGGCGGCAGGGGTGCAAGTCGGTGATACCTTAGTGGCCCTTAATGGCGAAAGGTTGGCGGATTGGCAGCAGTTGGTAGTGGCGGTACAGGCCTCTCCTGAGACTGAGATGGAACTTGAGGTGCAACGTAACGGCCAGAGTCAGCAACTTAAGCTAATACCCGCACGTCAAGAACACGCAGATAGAGTTATAGGCTTTGCCGGCTTGGCGCCACAGGTGTTGCCGGTCGCTGATGAATACCGCTTTGATCTGCGCTATGGCCCTCTGGCCGCCATCGGTGAGGGCATAGGCCGTACCTGGGATTTAACCGTGCTCACCTTTCAAATGCTCGGTAAGTTGCTCACGGGTGTGGTGTCGGTGGATAACCTCAGCGGGCCCATCTCTATTGCCAAGGGCGCCGGTGCCACCGCCGACTATGGACTGGTGTACTTTTTAGGCTTTATGGCCTTGGTGAGTGTGAATTTGGGCATCATTAACTTGATGCCCTTGCCGGTATTAGACGGCGGCCACTTGCTGTTTTATTTCATTGAAGCTGTGACGGGACGTCCTGTGCCAGAGAAAGTGCAGGAAATCGGCTTTAAAATTGGCGCCGCTTTATTATTTATGTTGATGGCGCTGGCGCTATTTAACGATTTTGCGCGGCTTTAAAAGAATGTGATTGGTGAGGCGTAAAGGGTGAAGCGGACGAGCTAACCCTAACCCTGAATATTTTTGCAACCAAACCCGCCAAAGCCACGAACAATAGAGATGAGAGTGAACAGGGATATGGTGATGGTAAGGGCCTATACAGTAGTGTTTTACTCGCTCTTATCCGAATCTGTTTAGTGCTATGTTGATTTTTAGTAGGTTTCGCTGGTTTCGTTGCAGTGAGGTTTTAACGTTTTAGGCTTTAGAGTTAAAGACGAAGGGCGGTGAGGTGTGAAACGTAAGGTGTTAGGTTTACCCCTTCATTCTTTACGCTTCGCTCTTCATTTGCTTCCCAAATTTAGTTTACGACATTACTTACAAGGATACAGTCAGACCATGTCAGTGAAAAAACAGGCAATGAACTCTCGGTCAGTAAGCACTTGTTCAATAGGCAAGAGAGCGGCTAAAAAAACGGTCATGAGCCAGACGCTGATCGCTACCTGCTTGCTCAGTGCCAGCTTAGTGGCCCAAGCGCAAAGCACAGATGCGCCCTTTGTGGTGCAAGATATCCAAGTAAACGGCTTACAGCGCGTAACCTTGGGTGCCACCTTACTCAGCTTACCGGTGCGCGTCGGTGAAGAGATGGACGCGGCTCGGATCTCTGAGGCTATTAAGAGCCTGTATGCTTCCGGCAACTTTGAAGACGTGCGCTTGTTGCGCGATAACGGCACGCTTGTGGTGCAAGTGACGGAACGGCCGACCATTGCCGGCATTACCTTCAGTGGTAATAAAGAAATTAAAGAAGATCAGCTGAATAAAAGCCTAGAAGGCGCTGGCGTGCGCGTGGGCGAGCCATTAGATCGCACCACCTTAAGCTCACTAGAAAAAGGCTTAGAAGACTTTTACTACGGCGTAGGTAAATACTCAGCCAAGGTCAAAGCCGTGCTCACACCGCTGCCACGCAACCGAGTCGATCTGAAATTTGAATTTGTGGAAGGCCCGGCCGCCGAAATTAAACAAATTAATATCGTGGGCAATAAAGCCTTCAGCGAGAAACAACTGCTAGGCCAACTTGAGCTGTCGGACACTGTGCCTTGGTGGAACGTGATGGGCGACAAGCGCTATCAAAAGCAAAAGCTGGCTGGGGATATTGAAACCCTGCGCTCTTACTATCGCGACCGCGGTTACTTAAAGGCCGAAGTCAGTTCTACCCAAGTGTCCATGTCGCCAGATAAAGAAGGCGTCTATATTACGCTTAACGTGAGCGAGGGCGATCGTTACACCGTATCGGGTGTGAGCCTGCGCGGTGATATGGTGGACCGCCAATCTGAGTTAGAAGCTTTAGTCCCGCTGCAAAAGGGTGACTTATACTCGGCAGCCGACGTGGCGCACATGGAAGAAGTGCTGTCTAAGTTTTTAGGCCGCTTTGGCTATGCTTATCCGAAAATTTCTACCTTCCCGCAAATTGATGAAGCCAGCAAGCAAGTTGAGCTGGTAGTGAATGTGGACCCGGGTAGCCGCGTCTATGTGCGCCGCATTAACTTTAGCGGCAACATCATCACTAAAGATGAAGTATTACGCCGTGAAATGCGCCAAATGGAAGGCGCCAGTCTGTCCAGTGAAGACATTGAACAGTCGCGTACTCGGTTAAATCGTTTAGGTTATTTTGAAAACGTGGAAGTGGACACCCGTCGCGTAGAGGGTGAGCCGGATTTGGTGGACTTAGACGTTAGCGTTAAAGAGCAACCCGCCGGCTCCATTAACTTTGGGGTGGGTTTTGGTACCGACTCCGGCTTTAGTATTCAGGCCGGTCTTCAACAAGAAAACTTCCTCGGTACCGGTAATCGCGTCGGCATTAACTCGCAGATGAACGACTATTCCAAAGATGTCTCGTTAGACTTTACCGACCCTTATTTTACCGTGGATGGCGTGAGCTTGGGCGGGCGTATTTACTACCGTCAGTTTGATGCTCGCGATGCCAATATTGCGGACTACGACAGCACCTTGTACGGTGTGCGTGCCTTAAGTGGTTTTCCGATTAATGAAGATAACAGCTTAAACTTCAGCGTCGGCTATGAGCACAATACCTTAGGCAAGCCCAGTGACAGTTATGACCAGTTGAATGATTTTTGGCTGTTGCATAATGAGCAGCAGGCGGGCAGTGACCTCAGCTTCGATACCTTTGACGTGACCACGGGTTGGACGCGTAACACCTTAAATAAAGGATTTTTCCCTACTTCAGGTAATCGCCAGAACTTATCGTTAAAGGTGACTGTGCCGGGTTCTGATCTGCAGTACTACAAGACCAGCTTCGATGATGCGCATTATTTCCCCCTCGACCGTGCTCATAACTGGGTGCTAGCCGGTAAGTTCCGTGCTTCATTCGGTGATGGCTACGGCGATGCCAATAACGGCGAACATGGCTTACCATTTTTTGAAAATTACTACGGCGGCGGCTTTAATACCTTGCGTGGCTTTAAGAGTAACTCGGTAGGCCCGCGTGCGGTTTATCGAAACGCTGACGGTAGTTATCGCGGCGATGATAGCACCATAGGCGGTAACGCTTTGCTGGCGGCAACGGTGGAGATGATAGTGCCGACTCCATTTGCCAATGAAGATTTACAGCGCTCCTTGCGTACCAGCGTGTTTATCGATGTAGGCACGGTTTGGGATACGAATTACGACGGTAAGTATGCGTCTAATTGTAGCGGTAGCGACTGTGACCTCATTTATGACTTTGGTGATCCTTCTGACTTCCGTGCGTCTGCGGGCGTGAGCATGCAGTGGTTATCACCTCTGGGGCCGCTGGTGTTCTCACTGGCAGCGCCGCTAAAAGAAGTAGAAGGCGATCGTACCGAAATCTTTAACTTCAACATCGGTAGAACCTTCTAAAGCGCGTGAAGCTAAGAGCTTGAAGAAAGAGATTAAAATTTTTCGTAACGAAATTCACGAAAGCCGCGAAAAATAGGGAACAGATCTAAAAAGAGATTTTTATGGGTAAGAGCAAACACAGTTGTTAGCTGTAGTTCTTACCCAAATATGTTCGGTGTCATGTTGATCCTGTAGTGGGTTTAGCGACTCTCGTAGCAAGGAGTCGTTGCAGATATGGATTTTGTATTTTTGTTGAAGCTTCAAGCTTATGGCTTCCAGCTTCTAGCTTGTTTTCATTAGGAGATTGCTTTGAAACAGATGATTAAAGTATTAGGTCTAGTGGCTGTGTTCTTTACTGCCGGTGCGGCTCAGGCGCAAGCCACTAAGCTGGCCGTGGTAGATACGGCTAAGGTATTTCAAACCATGCCCCAGCGCGATGCGGTTGCCAATAAGCTGAAAAATGAATTTGGTGGTCGTGTTAAAGAAATCCAAAAGATGGAAGCCGATGGCCGTACCTTTATTGAGAAGCAGCAAAAAGACATGGCGTTCATGAACGATCAGCAAAAGAAAGATGCGCAGAAAAAGCTGAACGACATGCAAGGCAGCTACATCGAAAAACGCAGCAAGTTGGAAGAAGACCAAGCACGCCGTGAACACGAAGAGCGCCAAGTTATGCTCAAGCGCATTCAAGGTGCCATCGAAGAGATCACCCGTGCTCAAGGTATAGACTTGGTAATTGAGCGTGGTGCCGTTATTCATGTTGCACCTAGCCTAGATATTACAGACCAAGTGATCAACCGAGTAAGCAAGTAAGAGCCTTAAGTTATGACAATCTCCTTACAAGAATTGGCCCAGCACTTAGGTGCTGAGCTAAACGGCGACCCTAATGTGATTATTTGTCGCGTCAATACGCTAGATAAAGCGGGCCCAAATGAAGTGGCCTTTTTGTCCGATAAAAATTACCGCCACTTATTATCGACCACCAAAGCGGGGGCTGTGATCGTCAAGGCGGCAGATCAAGCCTTGTGTTCAGTGCCGACCTTAGTGATGAGCAATCCTTACTTAGGCTTCGCACTGGCGGCCCAGCAGCTGGATACCACGCCACAGCCGGCGGTAGATATTCATCCTAAGGCCGTGGTGGCCGATGATGTCATCTTAGGTGAAGGCGTGGCCATAGGCGCCAATGCCGTGATTGAGTCTGGTGTTGAATTGGGCGATGGCGTGGTTGTAGGCCCTAGTTGCTTCATCGGCAAAGGGGCCAGACTTGGCGCGCGCACTCGTTTGTGGGCCAATGTCACTCTGTACCACAGAGTAGAGATAGGTGAAGATTGCCTAGTACAAGCCAATGCGGTGATCGGTGCCGATGGTTTTGGCTATGCCAACGATAAAGGCGAGTGGGTGAAAATTCCCCAGCTCGGCACCGTTATCATTGGTAATCGCGTGGAAATTGGTGCCTGCACGACGATAGACCGGGGTGCGCTAAGCAATACCATCATTTCTGACAATGTGATTATTGATAACCAGTGTCAGATTGCGCACAACGTAAAGATAGGCTACGGAACTGCGGTTGCGGGTGGTACCATAATGGCCGGTAGTCTCACCGTCGGTAAATATTGTATTATTGGCGGCGGTACCGTCATCAATGGTCATATCGAGATTTGTGATGGGGCGACCATTACCGGCATGGGAATGGTGATGCGATCTATCACTGAGCCTGGCATTTACTCCTCCGGCATTCCGCTGCAGCCTAATAAAGAGTGGCGTAAAACTGCGGCACGAGTGATGCGCATCGATGATTTACACAAGCGCTTAAAAGAGCTTGAAAAAAAATCAAACAATAAAAATTAAGCATAAATTGGTAGGGTTACATTTTGACTAACGAACTGAACACAGAAAAAAATCAGTTGGATATCCAGGATATCCTGGAACTCTTGCCACATCGCTACCCGTTTTTGATGGTCGATAAAGTAGACCATTATGAAATTAGCCCTGAGCGCAAAACCCTGAGAGGCATCAAGAACGTTTCTTTCAATGAGCCTATGTTTACCGGCCATTTTCCGGGTAAGCCGGTTTTCCCCGGTGTGCTGATTTTAGAAGCCATGGCGCAAGCTACCGGCATCTTGGCCTTTAAAATGGTGGGTAAGCCAAAGCCTGGCGAGCTGTATTATTTTGCTTCTATCGATAATGCGCGCTTTAAGCGGCCTGTGGTGCCAGGCGATCAGCTGGTGTTGGACGTGGTCTTTTTGAAAGAGCGCCGTGGTATTGCCAAATTTACGGGTGTAGCCAGCGTTGACGGCGAAATCGTCTGTACTGCGGAATTGATGTGTGCCAAACGCGGAGGTTAAGTGTGACTAAACCAAGTGCAGTAATTCATGAGACGGCGATCGTTCATCCTAGCGCCAAAATTGGCAAAGGCGTGGAAATTGGCCCTTGGACCTTAATTGGTGCCGATGTAGAAATTGGCGACGATTGCTGGATTGGCCCCCATGTGGTGATCAAAGGGCCAACCCGTATTGGTCAGCGCAACCGTATTTTCCAGTTTTGCTCTATCGGCGAAGACTGCCAAGATAAAAAATACTTAGGTGAGCTAACGCGGCTGGAAATTGGCGACGATAACGTGATCCGTGAGTCCTGCACTTTTCACCGTGGTACTAGTCAAGATGAAAGTTTAACCCGCGTCGGTAGCCGTAACCTATTTATGGTGAATGTGCATGTCGCTCACGATTGCCGCATTGGCGATGATTGTATCTTCGCTAATAACGCCACCCTTGCTGGCCACGTCCATATAGGCTCGCATGTGATCTTTGGTGGTCACGCCGCCATTCATCAGTTTGGTCGCGTGGGCAGCCATGCCTTTATTGCCGGTTGTGCCGCGCTCAATAAAGATGTGCCACCTTACGTGATGGCGGCCGGTCTTTATGCGAAGCCCTTTGGTGTGAACTCCGAAGGCTTGCGTCGTCGAGGTTTCTCGCCCGAGGCCATTTCTGCGATTAAAAAGGCCTATAAGATAATCTTCCGTAGCGGCAAAACTGTGGCTGAGGTGATCCCTGAATTGGAAGCTCTGAGTGCAGAGCAGCCAGAAGTGGGCCCCATGATTGAATTTTTACAAGTGAACGAGCGTGGTATTATTCGTGCCTGATTCCTTGGCCGCAAACACCTTAACCTGCGCTCAGTCGCGGCCACTGCGCATTGGCTTAGTGGCCGGAGAAGTGTCTGGCGACACGCTGGGCGCCGGGCTTATTCGTGAACTGCGCGCTCGTCATCCCGATGCCATTTTTGAGGGCATAGCCGGCCCGCAAATGGTGAGCGAGGGCTGCGTGGCCTTGTTTGAGATGGACGAGCTGTCGGTCATGGGCTTGGTGGAAGTGCTGGGTCGCCTACCGCGCATTTTAAAAATTCGCAAACAAATTGTCCGCCATTTTCTCGATAATCCGCCGGATGTGTTTGTGGGCATAGATGCGCCAGATTTTAATATTGACGTTGAGCTCAAATTGCGCGCGAGTGGCATTCCCACCTTGCACTACGTGAGCCCATCGGTGTGGGCGTGGCGCCAAAACCGCATCCATAAGATCAAGCGTGCCACCGATATGGTGCTGGCATTTTTGCCCTTCGAAAAAGCCTTTTACGACCGTTTCGATGCCCCTTGTCGCTTTATCGGCCATACCTTGGCAGACGTTATGCCGCTGGAGCCTAACACTTTAGGCGCGCGTGAGCGTTTAGGTCTTAAATCCGACGGCCACTATTTAGCACTGCTGCCGGGGAGTCGCTTTGCCGAAGTGAATTTACTGAGCCCTGTGTATTTGAGCGCCTGTAAAGTACTTAAGGCTCGCTATCCAGATCTGGAATTTGTGGTGCCTCTGGTTAACCCTAAACGACGCGCCGAATTTTTAGCCTTTAAGGAACAAGTGGCGCCTGAGCTCGATATTATTTTGATTGAAGGCCAAGGGCGCGACGTCATGACGGCGGCCAACATTATCTTGCTGGCTTCTGGCACGGCCACGCTTGAGGCTATGCTGGCGAAAAAGCCCATGGTAGTGGGTTACAAATTTAAGCCCTTCAGTTATTGGCTGGCGAATAAGTTTGTGCATACCGCCTATGCTTCTTTGCCGAACTTATTGGCAGGCAGCATGTTGGTGCCTGAGCTCATTCAAGCCGATTGCACTGTGGATAATATAGTGCGCGAAGTGAGCCAGTTACTTGACCAAGATAATCAGGCGTTATTGGCGAAGTTTAGTGAGCTGCATCAGCTGATCCGCTGTAATGCAGACCAGCAAGCGGCCCTCGCCGTGCTTGAGCTCGTAAACGCAAAGCTCGCCAACGCAAAACTGGCTGAGCAGGCTTGTGCTCAAAAATAATCTGGCTGGAAATTCATGTTAGCAATAGAGTATCCCCAAGGCGTCTTGGTGGCTGGCGTCGATGAAGTGGGCCGAGGTCCTTTAGTGGGCGATGTGGTCACCGCCGCCGTTATCCTAGATCCTGCTCGTCCCATCCTAGGTCTTAATGACTCAAAAGCGCTCACCGATAAGAAGCGCCAATTATTGGCACCCTTAATACGTGAGCACGCACTTGCTTGGGCCATCGGTCGCTGCAGCCCTGCAGAGATTGATGAGCTGAATATCTTGCAGGCCACTATGCTCGCCATGAGCCGCGCCGTGGCGGCGCTGCATATTCAGCCAGGCTTTGTGTTTATCGATGGTAATCGTTGCCCCCAGTTGCCTATGCCATCTCAAGCCGTGGTAAAGGGCGACAGTTTAGTGGCCGAGATCAGTGCCGCCTCCATTTTAGCCAAGGTAGCCCGAGACCAAGAGATGATAGAACTCGATGCCCGCTATCCGGAATATGGCTTTGCCCAGCACAAGGGTTATCCGACCAAGGCGCACTTTGCCGCGCTGGCCGAGCATGGTGTACTACCCGAATATCGCCGTAGTTTTAAGCCGGTGGCTATCCAGTTAGCCTTGAGCGGCGGAGTGCTGCGTTCATGAGCGATGCGCCAACAGCCTTGAGCAACAAAGGAGCAGTCCTGAACCCGTCTTTCGTGCATCTGCGGGTGCATTCTGACTTTTCCATGGTCGATGGCGTGGCTAAAATTGGCGCCATTAACCAGCGCGCCCAAGAGCTGGGCTATCCGGCTTTAGCCTTGACTGATCAAATGAATATGTGTGGTCTGGTGCGCTTTTATGGCGATAGCCATCGCAAAGGCTTAAAGCCCGTCATAGGTACCGATATTTGGCTGCAAAGCGATGAGCTGGGTGATGAGTTATTTCGCCTGACCTTGCTGGCCATGAATAACATCGGCTATCAAAATATCACCCGCATTATTTCTGCCGCCTATGAACGCGGCCACGTGCAACACAGACCCTTAGTCGATAAAGCCTGGCTGGTTGAGTTTAATGAAGGTGTTATCGTGTTGTCGGGTGGTCGTGAAGGTGACGTGGGCACTAGCTTACTGAAAGGCAACGAAGCGCTGGTAAATGAATGCTTAGCCTTTTACCAAAACCACTTTGCCGATCGTTTTTATCTGGAATTACAGCGCACCGAGCGCATTGATGAAGAAACCTACCTGCATATGGCGGTGGACTTGGCCGCTCGCGCACAATTGCCGGTGGTCGCCACCAATGAGGTGGTATTTCTTGATAAGAGCGATTTTGACGCCCATGAGATTCGCGTCGCTATTCATGACGGCTTTACGCTGGACGATAAACGTCGACCACGCCTCTACAGCCCAGAGCAGTATTTAAAAAGCCCAGCCGAGATGGCAGAGCTGTTTAGTGATATTCCCGAGGCGCTGGAAAACAGCGTCGAGATTGCCAAGCGCTGTAACGTGACGGTGCGGCTAGATGAATATTTCTTGCCAGACTTTCCTACCGGCGACATGAGCATTGAAGACTTCTTGGTTAAATGCTCAGCTGAGGGCCTAGAAGACAGACTCAACTTCTTATTCCCCGACCCACAAGTGCGCGCGGAAAAGCGCCCCGAGTACGACGAGCGTTTGAAAATTGAGCTCGACGTGATCAATAAGATGGGCTTTCCCGGTTATTTCTTGATCGTGATGGAGTTTATCCAGTGGTCAAAAGATAACGGCATTCCAGTGGGGCCAGGCCGTGGCTCGGGCGCCGGATCCTTGGTGGCCTATGCGCTGAAGATCACGGACTTGGATCCTCTGGAATTCGACTTGCTGTTTGAGCGCTTCTTGAATCCAGAGCGGGTATCTATGCCCGACTTTGATATCGACTTTTGCATGGACCGCCGCGATGAGGTGATCGATCACGTGGCCGAGCTTTATGGTCGTGATGCGGTAAGCCAAATTATCACCTTCGGCACCATGGCGGCCAAGGCGGTGATCCGCGATGTAGGCCGGGTGCTGGGCCATCCTTATGGTTTCGTGGAGCGTATCTCTAAGCTTATTCCCCCTGAGCCGGGTATGACGCTGGCAAAAGCCTTCGAGATAGAGCCCAAGCTTCCGGAAATCTACGACCAAGACGAAGAAGTTAAGGCGCTCATAGACATGGCGCGTCAGCTTGAAGGCACCATACGTAATGCCGGTAAGCACGCCGGTGGTGTGGTAATCGCGCCCACGCGCATCACTGACTTTGCGCCTTTGTATTGCGATGAGCACGGTCAAAATCCGGTTACCCAGTTTGATAAAGATGATGTGGAAAAAGCGGGGCTGGTTAAGTTCGACTTCTTAGGTCTGCGCACTCTGACCATCATCGACTGGGCGCTGGCGATGATTAATCCCAAATTAGTCGCCCAAGGTAAACCCATTATCGATATCGCCGCCATCCCCATGGATGATCCAGCGTCGTTTAAAGTATTAAAGCGTCATGAGACTACGGCGGTATTCCAGCTCGAATCTCGTGGTATGAAAGACTTGGTTAAGCGCCTGCAGCCAGACTGTTTTGAAGACATGATAGCTTTAGTGGCGCTGTTTCGACCGGGACCTTTGCAGTCCGGCATGGTGGATAACTTTATCGACCGTAAGCACGGCCGTGAGGCGGTGTCTTATCCCGATGAAACCTGGCAGCACGAATCTCTAAAAGCCACGCTTGAGCCCACTTACGGCATCATTCTCTATCAAGAGCAGGTGATGCAAATTGCTCAGGTGCTGGCAGGTTACTCGCTCGGTGGTGCCGACTTATTACGCCGCGCCATGGGTAAGAAAAAGCCTGAAGAAATGGCCAAGCAGCGCGAAGGCTTCGAAGCCGGTGCCGTGGCTAATGGCATAGACGGCGAGTTGGCGATGAAAATCTTCGACTTGGTGGAAAAATTTGCCGGTTATGGTTTTAACAAATCTCACTCCGCCGCTTATGCCTTAGTTTCGTATCAAACCCTGTGGCTGAAAACCCATTATCCCGCGGAGTTTATGGCCGCGGTCATGACCGCCGATATGGACAACACCGATAAGGTCGTTACCCAAGTCGACGAGTGTCAGCGCATGGGCTTAACCTTGCTGCCGCCTGATGTAAACTCCGGTCTGTATCGCTTTACTGTGAACGAGCAGGGCGCCATCGTCTATGGCATAGGCGCGATTAAAGGCGTGGGCGAGGGGCCGATTGACTCGATTTTAGCGGCGCGAGTAGACGGGCCGTTTCGCGATTTATTCGACTTTTGTAATCGCGTTGACCTAAAAAAACTCAATAAAAGAGTCATGGAAAAGCTGGTGTTAGCTGGTGCCATGGATAGCCTAGGGCCGCACCGTGCCTCGCTTATGGCTACCTTGCCCGAAGCCATGAAGGCCGCCGAGCAACATGCGCGAGCCGAAGCGCTCGGCCAAAGCGATATGTTTGGGGTGTTAATAGAAGATGAGCACACTCAGCACGCTTTTGTGGAGGTGCCGCATTGGCCGGATAAAATCTGGCTCGATGGGGAGCGCGACACCCTAGGTTTATATTTAACCGGCCACCCGATTAATCAATACGCCAAAGAATTACGCCAATATACCAGCGGCCGATTGTGCGATTTACAGGCCACCAGCCGTGATAAAACCACGACCGCGGCGGGGTTGGTGATAGCGGCGCGGGTGATGACCACCAAGCGTGGCAACCGCATGGGCATCTTGACCATAGATGATAAATCCGCTCGACTGGACGTGACGCTGTTCTCCGATGCACTCGAACGCTATGAGTCTTTGCTAGAAAAGGATAAAATCCTCGTCATTAGTGGCCAAGTCAGTTTTGATGACTTTAATGGCGGCCTTAAGATGTCGGCACGGGAAGTGCTGGAAATGAGCGATGCCCGAGAGCGATTTGCTCGCGGTTTGGCGCTTAATATTAATCACAGCCAAATAGATACACAGTTTTTTAGCCAATTGTTGGAGATACTCAGCCCAGTGCGGGCGGGAGTGTGTCCGGTACGAGTCACTTATTATCGACCTGGAGCGCGGGCGCAGTTAATGCTTGGCACCGAGTGGCGGGTCACACCCACCGACGAGATGCTGGCATCACTTAAGCAACTGTTGGGTCCGGATAAAGTCGAACTACTTTTTGAATAAGAGGGGTCTATGAATCAACACTTTTTGGATTTTGAACAACCAATAGCCGAGCTGCAAGCTCAGATCGAAGAGCTGCGCCATGTAAATGAAGGCGATGCGGTGGATCTGGACGATGAAGTCAGCCGCTTAGAGGCTAAGCGCATAGAGCTGACCAAAAAAGTGTTCAGTAACTTAGGCTCATGGCAGATCTCGCAATTAGCGCGTCATCCGTCTCGCCCTCATACCTTGGATTACATAGAACACATTTTTGATGAGTTTGATGAATTAGCCGGTGATCGCGCCTATGCCGACGACAAAGCCATGGTGGGCGGTATTGCGCGTATCAATGGTCGCCCGGTCGTGGTGATTGGCCAGCAAAAAGGCCGTGAAACTAAAGAAAAAATTCGTCGTAACTTTGGTATGCCGCGCCCAGAAGGTTACCGTAAGGCCCTGCGCCTGATGGAAATGGCCGAGCGCTTCAATATGCCGATTTTAACCTTTATCGACACCCCAGGTGCCTACCCGGGTGTGGGTGCCGAAGAGCGCGGCCAGAGTGAAGCGATTGCGCGTAACTTAAAGGTGATGTCGGGTTTGAAAGTGCCAATCATCTGTACCGTAATTGGTGAAGGTGGCTCAGGTGGTGCCTTGGCCATTGGCGTGGGTGACCGTGTGAATATGATGCAATATTCAACCTATTCGGTTATCTCTCCTGAAGGCTGTGCGTCTATCTTATGGAAAAGCGCCGATAAAGCCTCGGTTGCTGCCGAAGCCATGGGCATTACCGCCAAACGTATACATGAGCTGAAATTAATCGATAGCATAGTGGAAGAGCCCATTGGTGGCGCCCACGGCAATCCGGTGTTAGCGGCTCAGTCTTTAAAAGCACGCTTACTGAGCGATTTGGCCGATTTGGATAAGCTAGATAAAGATAGCTTGTTAGAGCAGCGCTATCAGCGTTTGATGAGTTACGGTTATTGCTAAGCCGTCGCGCCCATCAATACTGAATCGTCATAAACTCGATTCGGTATATTAAATAAAAAGGCCCTGTAAAAGTTATTTTACAGGGCCTTTTTATTATATGTAATAATAAATTAATATAAGTGCTGCAATATAAATGTGTGTTCATTTTGCTAATAGAAATCTGGCAACTGCAATCCCCTATTAATAGTAGGTGTTTAATTCTTGTTTTGGGTTAGTTTAACGACGACACTTACTGTAAAACGTTGAGTTCTGAATTTATATATACCCAAAAGCTTGTTTATTAGCATAAAGTAGTTAATATTAGCGCTTTAAAATCCTCTTTCCTAAAATGCATATCTTTTTGATGTCGCATAACAATTAATCTGGCATAGCAATTTATTTGGCATAAAAAGCCGAGCTCATTATTAGTAAGTCGTCATGCTGTTAGTAAATGGTCATGCTGCTTACTACTTAACTCTTCAGTCAACATTGCGGGTGGTTATGTTATTTAATGGCATGCGTTATGCGAAGATGTACAACGTTATATTGATACTTTGCTTATTATTTAGCTCTTTTTTAATACAAGCCAAAACCACGGCCTTATCCCATTATTATCAAGATACCTGGACCACGCAGGATGGCTTGCCGAACAACACTATTCATAGCATTAATCAAACCGCAGAGGGTTATTTATGGTTTGCTACTTGGGAAGGTGTGGCCCGTTATAATGGCCATAATTTTCGGATATTTAGTAGTGGTGATGAAAGCGGCTTGCATGGTTCTGCGGTGCGCGGTTTAACGACGGACGATAAAGGGCTGTGGGTGGCGGGCGCTAAAGGTGGCCTGAGTTATTATCAAGATAATAACTGGTCACCACAACCCAAATTCAAGAGGATGCTCAATCAGGTATTAGTTGATAGCACTGAGTTATTATGGGTTGCTACTGATGGAGAAGGGCTTTATGCACGCCGCGGCAACACCATTATTGCTCACTTTGATCAAAACCAAGGCTTGCCCAGTGATTATGTTACTCGATTAGTAGAAGACAAAGCAGGGCGAATATGGGTCGGCACTAAGCAGGGCTTAGTGTGGATTAAAGATAATAAAGTACAGGCAGTGCCTGAACTAAGCGGCGTGCCAATATCAGCTTTATTATTAAATAAGCAAGGTCAGTTACTGATTGGTACTGCCGCCGGTTTATACCAAGCCGAGCAAACATTGGTGACCCAGATTTATCCAGAACTGGCCAATAATTCAATTACCAGCTTATTAGAAGATGACCAGCATCATCTTTGGCTAGGTACTGCCGAGCACGGGTTGTTGCGGATGAGTGAGCTTGGCCTTGAGCAACTCACAGTGGCACAAGGGCTGTCGGGAACACAGGTCATTTCTTTATTTCAAGACAGAGAACGCAGTATTTGGGTGGGTACTCATGCTGGGCTTATGCGACTGCGCGACGTGCCTTTTATTAGTTTTACTGAACAAGATGGCTTGGCGAGTAACTACGTGCGCACTGTGTTGGCACACAGTGATGGCTCGGTATGGGTAGGGGGCAGTGCAGGGCTGACTCAGATCAAAGATGAGCAATTTAACAGCCCTGCGCTCATCATGCCTGATGGGTTAGCGCCCTCGATTTCTAGTTTGGCCGAAGGCCCAAGTGGTGAGCTATGGCTAGGGACCTTTACCCACGGTTTGCTTCGGGTAGAGCGTGGCCAAGTGACCCACAGTTACAATATCACTGACGGTTTGTCTGCGAATGAGGTGCGCTCCTTAATTGTAGAGCCAGATGGTCATCACTGGCTGGGTACTTCTGCGGGCTTAAAGCGATTGATCAATGGTCGAATTGAACACTATGAGACGACCGAGCCGTTACTCAATGACTTTATATTAAGCCTGCATAAAGCGGTGAATGGTGATGTCTGGGTTGGCGCTCGCGAGGGCGCTGCAATTATTCGCGATGGCCAAGTCACACTGGTTGATCTTAGCAGTCTAGGCGATGTGGAATATGTGTTCGGTTTTCACTCAGAACCGAATGGCGAATACGTGTGGCTGACTACAGACATGGGCTTAATACGCTATCGCTATAAAGATCAAAGTTTAAGTCTGATAGGTAAAAAGCAAGGTCTACCGATAGATAAAATATTTGAGACCATTGAAGATAATAATGGCGATTTATGGCTGACCAGTAACTTAGGCATGACGCGTATTAGTCTTGCTGCGGCTCACAGAGTGGCGGATGGCGAGCAAGACAGTCTTAAATTTGAACAGTTTAATGAAAGAGATGGCATGGCGAGCAGCCAAACCCACGGCAGCTCAAGCCCGGGATTGATGCTGGATAAAAATGGCTATATTTGGGTGGCCACTGCGCGCGGCGTTACCCGCATGGCGCCTGAGCGCTTGGCTAAATTTTCGCACGCCAACTTACCCGTCATTCTTGAAGAGCTAAAGGTATCTGGGACAACCGTCCCCTTGCAGCCCGAGTTGGTGTTGCCGCCTGGCCGTGAACGGGTGCAGTTTCAGTTTGCAGGCCTTGGCTTTGTGATGCCTGAGCGTATTGAATACCGCACCTTACTCGAGGGCTTCGATGAAGACTGGGTGCTGCGTGGCGCTGAAAATAGAGCCGAATATACTAATTTGCCGCCGGGTGATTACGTGTTTCGGGTAGCGGCGGGGTATTCCTATAAAGACTGGGACGAGCAAGAAGCCCGTGTGAGTTTCACCGTATTACCCTTTATTTGGCAGCTGCCTTTTTTTTGGGGGATTATTGCAAGCTTAGCGCTAGTGTCGTTATGGTTGCTGTCGCGCTTGCGGTTACAACTATTGATCTCCCGCTCTCAAGAATTAGCGCGACAAGTCGCCGAAAAAACTCAAGAATTAGAATTTCAGGCTCAAGAGTTTGAACGTCAAGCTCGTATCGACAGTTTAACGGGGCTGCCCAATCGACGGGCTTTTGACGAAGGCTTAATCGCCGCCTTTGCGCGCGCCAAACGCTCGGGTAAACCCGTTACCTTAGTGGTGATTGACATCGATCATTTTAAACACGTGAATGACACTTGGTCTCATGGGGTTGGCGACCAAGTGCTTAAAATTGTTGGCAGCATTATTCGTAAAGAAGTTAGAGAAGTAGATTTGCCGGCGCGTTGGGGAGGCGAAGAATTCACTCTTTTATTAGCGGATACCTGCTTAACTGACGCTCAACCTATTTGTGAGCGCATACGCCTTGCGGTCATGAATCATGATTACAGCCATATAGACGCAAAATTTCGGCTAACCATTAGCTTAGGCTTAGCACAGAGTAATTATCTTATAGATCAAGATACGTTATTGGCTAATGCGGATTTGGCTCTTTATCAAGCTAAGCATTACGGGCGTAATCGGATAGTAGCCTTTACGGATATAAAAATTTGATATAGTGTTGCCCTGCTTAAAAATAATAAAATGCAATATATTTTCAAATTTTCTGTAATGCACGAGGATTAAAAAAATGAAAAAAACACTGCTAGCTGCCAGCATATTCACACTAGGCTTGAGCGGCTGTGTGTCTGACGAACATAGTCAGTTTTTAACTGCCGGCATGACCGCTTTTCAAGGAGTAACTTTATCTAAAAGCGAATTGCAGGCTAAGGCCAGTTTATCTGCTAAACAAATGGACAGCGAAAATAAGCTGGCACCCAAAGATAACAAATATAGCAAGCGTTTAGATAAGTTGACTGCGGGTTTGACTCAGGTTGATGGTACGCCATTAAACTTCCAAGTGTACTTGGCCGATGAGATTAACGCCTTTGCCATGCCTGATGGCACTGTTCGTGTGTATTCAGGCTTGATGGATGTGATGCATGACGACGAACTAGTGGCGGTTATCGGTCACGAAATTGGCCATATCAAATATGAGCATTCTTTAAGCCAGTTTAAAACGGCTTACTTGACTGCTGCGGCGCGTCAAGCTGCCACTGCCGTGGGTGGTAAAGCCGCTCAGTTAGCTTCTTCTGAATATGCGGATATGGGCGCTGAATTTATGTCTGCACAATTCTCACAAAAAGATGAATTGCAGTCCGACTTGTATGGCATTGAAATATTGTGCCAACAGAAAATGGATCCCTTTGCCGCAATGCGCGCCCAAGAAGTATTGCTTAAGCATTCAGGTAATGGCGGCGGTTTGTTTTCTAGCCACCCATCCAGCGCCGAGCGTATTGACCAAGCCAGAACCGCCGCCGCTAACGCGAATTGTGGTGCATAATAGTTTGAGTCTTAAGCTGCAGCACAGCGAAAATAAAGGCGCTTAGCCCTTCTTTATTCGCCTAAGCTTTTAACGCACAAAGCCGTCATTACGACGGCTTTTTTTGTTTTTATTGCATGGATTAAAAGTCTGAAATGCAGGTTTATGCGGTGAGCCTTAGCAAATTTAAGCACGCAGTTTATTCTGTGCTACTCTTTTGAGGCTAATTATTGCCTTGGTCAAGCTGAGCTTGTTAACTGAGCCTTGGCTTATGAATAATAAAGAACATTCGAGTTGCCACCTTAAGTCTACGTTGACGGATTATATTCACGGATGAAATATTTACTTGGCAAGCGGCATGCTGCTAACAAACACGCGCAGGCTCACCGGCCGCCTTGTTTATCAAAGCCTGCCTGCTTTTCGGCGCTTATGCTGCGGGTGATTTTGCTACCTGTGTTTATGATGCCTGTGTTTATGATAGGGGTGATTGGCGGCTTGTGCGCCCTGTCTGCCCCTGCGATTGCGGCTGCTCAAGTGCCACTGGCGCATTATTTTCAAGACCACTGGACCACCCGAGACGGCCTACCGCACAACACCATTAATGCTATTACTCAAACCTCTGAAGGATATTTGTGGTTTGCCACTTGGGAAGGTGCTGCACGCTATAACGGCCGAGAATTTCGGGTTTTCACTCGAGGTGACGAAACCGGTTTGCCTGACTCAGGGATACGAGGCCTAACGTTAGACGGTGAAGGTATGCTGGCGGTCGGCGCTCGCGGCGGTTTAAGCCGTTATCAACATCAAACCTGGACTGCGCACCCTACTGCCAGCGCCATGATCAATCATGTGTTGCGCGATAAAGAAGGGCGCTTGTGGTTGGCTAGTGAAGGTGATGGCATTTATGTGCGCGAAGGTGATCGCACAGTGGCACATTTTGATGAGAGCAGTGGTTTACCCAGTAACGCTGTGTCGCGCTTAGTACAAGATAACGCAGGCCGAGTATGGGCAGGCACAGCACTGGGTGTGGTATGGATTGCTAATAACCAAGTACACAAGGTGAGTGCGCTACCTCACATACCTGTCTTTTCTTTATTACTCGATAATCAAGGCCGGGTGCTGATTGGCTCAGAGCAAGGGCTGTATGCCACCGAACCTGTGCCGCATCAGGCGGATCAGGCACAGAATGGTGAGGTCAAGGTGGTGGCGCTTTATCCTGAATTAGTCACCGAGTCCATTCTCAGCTTGCTGCAAGATAATAAGCACAACCTTTGGTTGGGCACGACTGATCGGGGCTTGATACGAATTAGCCCACAGGGACTAGAGCGCTTAGAGGTGGCACAAGGGCTGCCCGAGCAAAGAGTGGTCTCGCTGTTTCAAGATAATGAAGACAGTATTTGGGTGGGCACCAATGGTGGCTTGATGCGTTTACGCGATGTGCCTTTTACCACAGTGACCGAAGAGCAAGGGTTGGCGGGCAACTATGTGCGTAGCGTGTTGGCACACAGTGATGGCTCTGTGTGGGTGGGGAGCAGTACTGGGCTTACACACATTAAAGATAATGTGGCCCGCACCCTAGCCTTGGTGATGCCAGATGGCAGTACGCCTTCTGTGTTGAGCTTGGCCGAAGGCAACGCCGGTGAGCTGTGGGTCGGCACCTTCACCCATGGGTTGCTGCATCTCGTGAATGGTCAGTTAATGAACCTATACAGCAGAGCTGATGGCTTGGCTGCCAATGAAGTGCGCGCGATTTTACCGGGTAAAGATGGCGATATTTGGGTGGGCACGGCTGCAGGCTTGAGCCGCTTACATGGCAAGCGCTTTCATCATTATGGCGTTAAAGACGGTTTGCCGGGCGAGTTCATTATGAATTTGCACCAAGCGGTAAATGGCGATATTTGGGTTGGCACGGGTGTTGGGGCGGCCATTATTAATGAGCAGGGTATTAGGCCTGTGTACCTGAATAGCCAAGATGATGCGGAATATGCTTTTGGTTTTTATTCTGAGCCCGATGGTCAGCACGTGTGGCTAGGCACAGACCGCGGCTTGCTGCGTTATCGCTATGCGGATGCCAGCTTGGCGATAGTGGGTAAAAAGCACGGTCTACCAATAGAGAAAATTTTTCAGCCGCTCGCTGATGATCACGATGGCCTGTGGTTAACCACCAATGGCGGCGTGATCCGGCTTGAGCTTAGTGAGGCGCATCAGGTTGCGGATGGCTTGCGTACCCAGCTGGCCTTCGAGCATTTTGGTGAGGGTGATGGCATGGCGAGCAGCCAAGCCAACGGTGGATCTGGCCCTGCCGCCACGGTAACCAAGGACGGTGAAATCTGGGTTGCGACAGCGCTTGGCGTAACGCGCGTGCAGCCCAAACCTCAGCCTGAGGCGGGAAAAATTCAGTTGCCCGTGGTGTTTGAGTCGGTAGAAGTGGCAGGGGAGCCTAAGTCTATTCGCTCTGATATTGTGCTGGCGCCGGGCAGTGGTCGGCTATCTATTCATTACTCTGGCCTAGGCTTTGTGCTGCCAGAACGCATTCGCTATCGCACTCGTTTAGAGGGATTTGAGGACGATTGGATCTTACGCAACCAGCAAAAGCTGGTGGAATACACCAACTTACCGCCAGGGGATTATGTGTTTCGGGTGGCGGCGGCTTATCCCTTTGATGAGTGGGGACTGCATGAAGCCAGCCTTAATCTAACCGTGTTGCCTTTTATCTGGCAACGCCCCTTGTTCTGGCTCTTGCTGGGTACGCTAGTGCTGTTTATTTTATGGTCATTGATGCGCTTACGATTGCGATTACTTAAGGTGCAAGCGGCGAACTTAGAGCGTCAAGTCTTTGAAAAAACGCGCGAGTTACAATTACAGGCCCAAGCGTTTGCCTTGCAAGCCAGTGAAGATGCGCTGACGAGACTGCCGAACCGCCGCGCCTTTGACCACGCTTTGCAAGAAGCCTTAGCCCGTATGCAGCGCAGCCACTTGCCGTTCCACTTATTGGTCATAGATGTGGATCACTTTAAGCAGGTTAACGACCGCCATTCCCATGCGGTGGGAGATAAAGTACTGCAAATACTGGCGGATATTTTGCGCCAACAAGTCCGACTCACGGATGTGCCCGCACGATGGGGAGGCGAAGAGTTCACCATATTGCTGCCCGAAACCGATCTCAATACCAGCTTGCAGATTGCCGAGCGCGTGCGCTTGGCGGTGCAGCATTATGATTATGCCCAGATAGCCCCTGATTTCTGTTTAACCATCAGTGTGGGCTTGGCTCAGGCTAAGGCGGGGATGGAGGGAACCCAACTGCTTGCCAATGCCGATCAGGCCTTGTATCAAGCCAAGCATGAGGGGCGAAATAGAGTGGTCGTGTTTGGTGCGGCCAAAAATACAGCCGAAAATCCACTAGCAAGCGTGTCGGCATAAGCGAGGGTATAAGTGCAGGTATAAGTGCAGGTATAAGCGCTGACATAAAGTGCCAATGCTAATGATTGATTGACGACCACGTCGTTTTGCTCTTTGATACAGTCTCTGTGATACGCAAAGGGTTAATGAAAGATGAAGAAAACACTGTTTGCTGCCAGCATGCTGGCCATGGGCTTAAGTGGCTGTGTGGCCGACGACGGCGGCCAATTGCTGGGGGCCGGTTTAACCGCGTTTCAAGGTCTGAGCATTAGCAAGCCTGAACTGCAAGCTCAGGCCAGCTTAGCGGCACAAAAAATGGATGCCGAGAACAAGTTGGCGCCCGCCAATAATGCCTATAGCCAACGCTTAGCCAAGATAACGCGCGGTTTGAGCCAAATTGATGGCACGCCGCTAAACTATGGCGTTTATTTAGATAAAGAAATTAACGCCTTCGCCATGCCTGATGGCACGGTGCGCGTTTATTCTGGTCTGATGGACGTGATGAAAGACGACGAGCTGATGGCGGTGATCGGTCACGAAATCGCGCACATTAAATATGAACACTCCCTAAGCCAATTTAAAACCGCTTACTTAACCGCTGCTGCTCGCCAAGCCGCGTCGGCAGCCGGTGGCACTATAGGTGCGCTGGCGTCTTCTGATTATGCGGAGCTGGGTAGCCAGTTTATGGGCGCTCAGTTCTCACAAAAAGATGAACTGCAAGCCGACGTCTATGGCGTAGAAGTGTTATGCCAGCAGGGCATGGATCCTTATGCCGCTATGCGCGCCCAGCAAATTTTGCTGCAAAATTCCGGTAATGGTGGTGGCTTATTCTCTAGCCACCCTGCCAGTGATAAGCGCATCGAATTAGTGCGCGATGCCGCCGCCAATGCTAGCTGCCGTTGATAAGCAGGTGAGGCGTGAAGGGTGAAGAGTGAGGCGTGAAGGGTATGAGATAAGACCCAACAGCCAGCCTTAAGCTTGAAGTGGTAAGATAAACACCGGATCCCAGATCCGGTGTTTTTGTTATAGCACGACTAAGTAATGCTGCGATACTAGCGTGGATTTTGCCGTAGCTTGCGCTTAAAGATGTAAGATTTTTTCGCCACGGAATCCACGGAAGCACACGGACAAGAACGAATTCAAAAACGACGAGTGACTAGGCAGAACAGGGTTTTACCCTCTAGAAGCCTCTTTCGCTCTGATCACTATTTTTTCGTGGGTTTTGTGGATTCCGTGGCAAAGTAATTTTTAGTCGCTAATCTTGGCTCTTTCTTTAGCTGGTAGCTACTTGCAGCTGAAAAATGACTGATTCTTTAAAGGTTTATCATGGATCTCTACCCTATTTTTTGCCGCCAGCTGCGTGATTTAACGCCGACTCATTCTTTGGTGGTGGCTTTTAGTGGCGGGCTGGATTCTACCGTCTTGTTGGCATTGGCGGCACGGTTTGCTAAAGAGCGTGGCATTAATGTTCGCGCAGTGCACATTGCTCATGGCTTGCAAGATGCTGCCAAGGGCTGGCCGGCACATTGTGCGCAGGTGGCTAAAGACTTAGGTGTGAGTTGTGAAACCGTGGCGGTGCAGGTAGCGCTTGGCCCCAGAGTGAGCTTAGAGGCGGCGGCCAGAAAAGCCCGTTATCTGGCCTTAAGTGCGGCCATGAGCCCGAATGATATTTTATTGACCGGCCATCATCTGGACGATCAGGCAGAAACCTTGTTGCTGGCCCTAAAACGCGGCGCCGGCATTCAAGGCTTGGCGGCTATGCCGGAGCGTAAATTTTTTGGACCCCAGCCGCATCACCAGCAATGGCGGCCGCTGTTATCTTGCTCCCGTCAGTCATTGGAAATCTATGCCAAGGCGCAAGGCTTAAGCTGGATAGAAGATCCCAGTAATAGCGATGACAAGTTTGATCGTAACTTCTTGCGTAACCGTATTTTCCCTCAGTTACTGGCGCAATGGCCCTCGTTTAATGAGACGGCGGCGCGCAGTGCCGAGCTGTGCGCCGAGCAACTGCAGTTAGGCTTAGAGCTGGCCGAGCAGGATTTACCAAACCTAAAAAATAACAGCGGCGGCCTTGAGATTGCCGGCTTGCAGGCACTGAGCGTGGCGCGCCGTCATAATGTGTTGCGCCATTGGTTGCAGTTGCAGCACTTGCATCCTAGCCGCGCTCAATTACAGGCTATCTGGCAAGAAGTGGCGCTGGCGCGAACGGATGCGACGCCTGAAGTGCGACTTGGCGAGTCGCGAATTTGTCGTTATCAAGGCGCGCTCTATGTGCCTAAACATACTGGCCTGCCCATTGCGTTATTACAGTTAAAAACAGATCTTTGGCAAGACGCAGGAGTAGGGCAGCTGCGCCTGAGTTGGGTTGAGCAAGAGGCGGATTTAATCGCTGAACTGGATATTAGCCAGTTGCAGTTGAGCTTTAATATCAGCGGCCTAAGAGCCCAGCCCCAAGGGCGTGCCGGCTCGCGGCCATTGAAGAAACTCTGGCAGGAATATGCGGTGCCCACCTGGCTGCGCGCTCAAATGCCGTTGCTGTTGTTAAAGGAGAAAGAGTTAATAGGTCAAGAGCCCCAAGGCCAAGCGTTAATCGCTATCCCCGGATTATTCGTCAGCCAAGCCTTTACGGCCCAGCCAAACCAAGCAGGCTGGCGCTTAGAATGGAAAACCCAGCCGGAAGTTTGAAGCCGAGAGCGGGAAGACCAGTGATAAGATTTTTGCCACGGAATCCACAGCTCTCTATTTCAAATAAGCACAGAAAAATTAAGATAAGACGGAAGAAAAGGGCTGGATTGCCGCTGCGCTCGCAAAGACAGCGGAGGACTTAATGATAACATTCTGTCGTTGCGAGGAGTGCAACGACGCGGCAATCCATGGTTGTTGTGAGTGTTGAATTTTGAGTGCGGAGTGAAAAAACTGGATTGCCGCGCTGCACTCGCAAAGACAGCAAGATCGACGAGTAACATGAGCTTTTATGGTAAGGGTTCATCTTATGAAAACGGGGATGCTTGACCCTTACCCAGTAAGTTTCTTTCACTTTCAGATCTAATCTCTATTTTTTCGTGTTCTTCTGTGGATTCCGTGGCAAAAATAGCGCTTTGGCTTATAAAAAGCCGTCATCACGAAGCAAGTTCGGTATGACGGCTATGTAGTTTTGACTTTCGGCTTCTAGCTTCTAGCTTCTAGCTTCTAGCTTATCGCTTCCAGCTTTTATGCAAACGTCGCCCAAATAGGCGCGTGATCCGAGGGCTTATCGATGCCGCGCAGTTCGTAATCGATGCCGGTTTCTACTAGCTGTTCGATTAAGGGCCGTGTGGCCAGCACCAAGTCGATGCGCAGGCCGCGGTTATCATCGAAGCCACGGCTGCGATAATCAAACCACGAATATTGCTCGGTTTGGTTCGGGTTTTGTAAGCGCCAAGTATCGGTTAAACCCCAGCTTAATAGGCGCTCCATCCATTCCCGCTCTTCCGGTAAAAATGAGCACTTACCATCGCGCAACCAACGTTTACGGTTAGGCTCGCCAATGCCAATATCTAAATCCGTGTGCGAGATATTCACATCTCCCATCACTATTACCGCTTGCTCTGGGGTGTGATACTCGGTGAGGTAAGCTTGCAAGTCTTCATAAAAACGCGCCTTGGCCGGAAACTTAGTCTCGTGCTTGCGGTTTTCACCCTGCGGAAAATAGCCATTTAAGATGGTGATTTCGCTGCCATCGGGGCGGGCGAAGCGGCACATGATCATGCGCCGCTGGGCATCTTCTTCATCACCGGGAAAGCCTTTGCGCACCTCAAGTGGGGTTTGTTTACACAACATGGCCACGCCGTAATGGGCTTTTTGACCGTGAAAGTACACCTGATAGCCCATGGCTTCGACGGCCTCTATGGGAAAAGCTTCATCGTGCACCTTAATTTCTTGCAGGCCGATCACGTCTGGCTGGTGTTTGTCGATAATGGCCTGCAATTGATGCAAACGTGCCCTAAGGCCATTGATATTAAAGGAGATAACTTTCATAGCTGTGTATGCCCAATATTAAAGCCAAGAGTAAAGGCGATGTTAAATGCAAGAGTAATGCGAAGGTCACACTGAGATAACCAGAGGCACCATCTTAGCGTGTGCAGCGAGAAGGGTGAAGAGTAAGTTCGGCGCCGATCGCTATCTTTGCCCTTACTAATAAAAGCCCTTTCTGCAGCGAAATCCGCCAAACCCACTAAAAAATTAATATAAGAGAACATATTGCTAATGGTAAGACTAAGGCAACACACAAAATCGCCCGACGATGTTGCTCTCTCCCTGCAAAATTTCTTTTTAGATCTAATCCCTATTTTTTTGTGGGTTTAGTGGGGTTCGTTGCGAAAAAGTCTCTAGCCGCTAGCCCTGAAGGTTTGGTTTTGAGCCAGACGCTTGGTACTGGCGCTGTTTTATGTCACAGCTTGTCACATTTTGCAGCCTACCAGACATAGTTTGCAGGCTCGAACGAGGTACACTAGGGCGAGCTTTGTATAAGGAAAAAGAAAAGCATGGAATATAAGAATAATAACTTGGCTGGGTTAGGCGCTTTATGTAGCACTTTATTTAGTACTCTTTTGAGTGCCTTATTGGGCATAGTGGTATTTTTTTCCCCCTTAACTCAAGCCCAATATAAAGCCGTGGTCACCACGGCCGACGTCACCGAGCAGCCGGTCATGGCCAGCATAGCGCTAGTGGGCACCTTAAAAGCCAAGCAACAGGTGGCCATAGCACCGCAAGTGAGCGCTCGCGTGATGCAGGTGCATTTTGAGTCTGGCCAAACGGTCAAAAAAGGCGAGATTTTACTGAGCCTAGATGACAGGGCGGCCCAGGCGCAGGTACAAGAAGCACGAGCCGCACTGCTGGACGCGCAGCGCATTTTCAAAAACTATAACGCCCTGTTACAGCGTCAAGCCGTCACCCAAGCCGAGCTTGATGGCCAAAAAGCCGCGGTGGCCTTGGCTGAGGCCCAGTTAGCGGCGGCGCGTGTGCAAGTCTCTTATCTCACCCTGCATGCGCCTTTTAGTGGTGTGATGGGCTTGAGCGATGTGGCGTCCGGCGCCTTGTTAGCAGCCAATGAGCCGGTGGCGGACTTATTAGATATCAGTCAATTAAAGCTGGATGTGCCGCTGCCGGAAAAATATATCAGTGCGGTAAAAGTGGGCGAGACGCTCACCGCCTTTAGCGATGCTTACGGCGAGCAGCCTTTTAGCGGCAAGTTGGCGGTGATGGCACCCAGTGTGAACAGCGAAAATTTAAATACCACTGTGCGTTTGCTGTTTGATAATTCGTTGCCTGATAAGCAGTTGGTGCCCGGCATGCTGATGCGAGTCTCGCTGACCATAGATAACAGTGTGCAATTGGCGATTCCGGTGCAAAGCCTGCTTTACGCTGGCCAACAGCGTTATGTGTATGTGGTAGACGGCGAAAACAAAGTGAGCCGCCGTGATGTGACTATTGGCCGCAATATGGGCGAGCAGGTCACCATAGTGGATGGCCTTAAGGCCGGCGAGCGGGTGATAAGCGCCGGTGCCGTAAAAGTGCGAGAGGGCAGTGTGGTTGAGGTATTAGATGAAACTCTCTGATCTCTCGATTGCTAGACCGGTACTGGCCACTGTCGTTAGCTTAATGTTATGCGTGTTTGGTTTGATCTCTTTCTTAGAATTGCCGTTAAGGGAAATGCCCGACACCACCTCACCCGTGGTCACGGTGCGCACCACCTACACGGGGGCCAGTGCCGCCGTGTTAGAAGTGCAAGTGACCAAGCGTTTGGAAGATGAGTTGTCGGGCATCAGTGATGTGAAATACATCAGCTCCAGCACTACAGACGGTAACTCCAGTATCACCATCGAATTTGATCCCGTCCGCGACTTAGACAGCGCCGCCAGTGATGTGCGCGAAGCCGTGGCGCGCGCCTCGCGTAATCTGCCAGAAGATGCAGATGCGCCCATAGTCACCAAAGACACGGGGCGCAATGATGTGATCTTGTGGATAACCTTGCGCTCTACTGGCATGTCGCCATTGGCTATGGGCGACTATGCAGAAAACGTGCTAGCGGATCGCTTTAGTCTGCTCGATGGCGTGAGCTCGGTTATTGTGGGCGGGCGCAAAGAGCGAGTGATGAATATTCGCCTCGATCCCGTCGCCATGGCGGCGCGCGGCATTACTGTGGCCGATATTCGTGCCGCACTGCGCTCACAAAACGTGGAGCTACCCGCCGGCGTGCTGGAAAACAATCAGCAGAATTACGCCACCCGTATTCAGCGCAGCTTCGAAGAGGCGGTTAACTTTCAGCGTCTAAGCATTCGCCGTATTGACTCAGATAACCGCATTTATTTATCTGATGTGGCCGAGGTGTGGGAGGGCGAGAAGCCGGAAGACACCTTGTTTCGCTCTAATGGCCAAAACGTGGTGGGGCTTGGCATAGTCAAACAAAGCCAAGCCAATACCTTGGACGTGGTGAACGGCGTAAAAAAGGCCATTTTGGCCCAGCAGCCGTTTTTACCCGAGGGCACAGAGCTTACCTGGACCTTCGACAGCTCTGTGTTTATCGACAGCGCCATCGACGAGGTTTATCGAACGTTGCTGATCACAGTCGGCTTGGTGGTGTTGGTAATTTATATTTTCTTAGGGCAAATGCGCGCCACCTTAATACCGGCCATTACCGTGCCCGTGTCATTGATCAGCGCTTTTATTGCCGCCTATGCCTTGGGTTATTCGGTAAACCTGATCACGCTAATGGCGTTGATCATGGCCATAGGGCTGGTGGTGGATGACGCCATAGTGGTGCTGGAAAATATTTATCATCATCTGGAGCGCGGCCGCTCGCCCTTGGCTGCGGCCTATTATGGCACCCGCGAAGTGGGCTTTGCGGTGATTGCCACCACGCTCACCTTAGTAGCGGTATTTGTACCCATCATCTTTATGGGCGGCATTATTGGGCGAATTTTTACTGAATTTGCGGTCTTGTTATCGGCGGCTGTGCTGTTTTCATCCATAGTGGCCCTTACGTTAAGCCCAGTAATGAGTGTGAAAATATTAAAGCCCAATCAAGCGCCCAGTCGTTTGGCTCTGTACTTTAATGCTGGCTTTGCCAAGCTGGAGCGTGGTTATAAACGCTTACTTAATAAGGGCTTAAGTCAAAATAATGGCCAAGGTGAGCTTGAAGGTAAGAGCAAGCGCCCTTGGTGGGCACCGCTAGTGATGGTGGTGGCGGTGGGCTTTACCGCTTGGCTACTGAGCCAAATTCCACAAAGCCTGACGCCTAAAGAAGACCGCGGTTCGATATTTGTGATGGTGCGCGGCGCCGAAGGGGCCAGCTTTGAGCGCATGAGCCTCGCCATGGGTGAGGTTGAGCAACGATTGAATCCATTACTTGCAGAAGGCATCGCCACTAATTTAACGGTGCGCACCCCAGGGTTTGGCGGTGGCGTGAACAGCGGCATGGTGATCATCAGCCTAGAAAAATGGGACCAACGTGAGGCATCTGCCGAGCAAGTGGTCAATCGTATTCGAGGTCTTACTCGCGACGTAGCCGATGTATTGGTGATCCCGATTATGCCTTCATCCATTCGTGGCGGCTCCAGCTCGCCGGTGGAGTTTGTGATAACCGGCAGTGATTACGATGAGCTTTACCTGTGGGCCGAGCAATTACGAGGGCTGGCGCAAGCTAATCTCGGCTTAAGTGATTTAGATTTGGACTACGCACCCACTAAACCGGAATTGCTGGTGGAGGTGGATCAAGTACGCGCCGCTAAGCTGGGTATTTCGGTGACCGAGGTTGCCGACAGCCTTAATGTGCTATTGGGCGGCCAAGCCATTACCACCTATGAGCGCCAAGGCGAAGAATACGATGTGTATTTAAAAGGTCAGCAAGAGGTGTTTAACCAGCTTAGCGACTTGGGCGGCATTTATTTGCGCAGCGGCCAAGACGAATTAATCTCGCTCGATAATCTGGTGCGTTTAAATGAGCAGGGCACGTCGGCATCGCTTAATCATTACAACCGCAAGAAGGCCATTACCTTGAGCGCTAACTTGGTGGGTAATTATAGCTTGGGTGAGGCGCTGGATTATTTAGATGGGCTAGTGCGAGACAACTTGCCCGATAACGCCATCGCCGATTATAAAGGCGAGTCGCTGGAATATAAGAATAACCAAAGTGATGTGACCTTCGTGTTTGGCTTGGCATTGGTGGTGGTGTTTTTAATTTTAGCGGCGCAATTTGAGAGCTTTATTCATCCCTTTATCGTGCTGCTTACCGTCCCGCTCGGGCTGGTGGGCGGTTTATTAGGCTTGTATTTTGCCGATATGAGCCTAAATGCCTATAGCCAAATTGCCATGGTAATGCTGATTGGGTTAGTCACCAAAAACGGCATCTTGATCGTGGAATTTGCTAACCAGCTACGGGATCGCGGCCTGCCCTTTGATGAAGCCGTGACCGAAGCTGCGGTACGGCGTTTGCGGCCCATTTTGATGACCGCCTTCACCACTATTATTGGCGCTATTCCGCTGATTATAGCCAGTGGCGCTGGCGCCGAAAGTCGCCAAACCGTAGGGGTAGTGGTGTTTACCGGCGTATCGCTCGCCACCTTGCTCACGCTATTTATTGTGCCAGCCATGTATCGCTTACTGGCGCGCAATACTCAGTCCCCCGAGCATCAAGCTCGCTTATTAGCAGAAGCGCTGGAAGAGACGGTGAAGAGTAAATAATAGCGCCGAGTGCCCGGCGCCTAGCACTAAGAAAATAAAGAGCTAAAGACTTTTGCAACGAAATCCACCAAACCAGCTAAAAAATTACCTGATTACTTATAAACCTTAGCCAGTATGCTGCCTTATTTAGGTTTTTGTAGCTGCCAACTTGTTTATAAACAGAAGGTTTCGGCAGGCCAGCTTTGCTGGCAATTTTTAAATAAAAACATAAAACCGTGGCGAAGTCCTCTTCGCCGAAGAGACGGCCACCTACGTTGTAACCCATTGAATCTATTGATGCTGAAGTCACTGAAACATAGCTGAACTTTGTGGGTAATCAGGAAAAATTAATATGGGATAAGAGTGACAAGGGATTTTTATTGGTAAGGGCCAAGCCAAGCAAAAGAGACAGTCAACTAAGTACTAAATATATCGGCTGGATGGAACGGATCTTTGTTCTATGTCGTCCCCTTCACTCTTTACGCTTCACCTAAAACAGGATCTTTAAGGTGTTATCTCTACTTTTTTGCGGATTTAGTGGATTTCGTTGCCAAAAGAGTTTGGTTTTAGCTGGCGCCTAGCGCTGTCTTTAAGCCATCGCTTTTACGGACTCGATGATCGATAACATGCGGCTGGCGTCTTGCGGGAGATAGGGGTTGAGTTGCTCACCGTTAAAGCGAGCTTGAGTGCGCGGGCTTAAATTGCTGCTAACTTCATAAGGCAGTACGTCTGGGCTCACGCGCAGCGGCTCAGCACGCATGGCTAACATTAAGCGCAGGCTATCTTGCTGTAAGCCCGTCGCCAAGGCGGAGAGCTGGGGGGCTCTTATGTTGTCTTGCTCATCTGAGTACATGGGGTTGGTTGTGGGCAGGTCAAAAAACTGGCGCCAGTTAATTTGCCCTTGTTCGTCTTTGTCGGCTTCGATGCGCGGTAAATCTCGCGCATCGTCTGACAGCAAGGCCAATAACAAGCCGAAATCGCTACGGCGGCCCTCAGAGACCGCTGTGTTAAGGCGGTCTCCGAGTTGGCTGTCGTTAACGAGTAGCGTGTTATGGATGTCTGTCAGCATAAATAAGTGTAAATAATAGGCGTTTGATTAGTTATCGGCAGCAAAGCGCATTTAATTAGCAAAAAATTGGGCCTAGGGGTTCACAAACGTAATTCTTTTGGTAATATGCGCAGCACAAGTGTGGAGGAGTTCCCGAGTGGCTAAAGGGATCAGACTGTAAATCTGACGGCTCAGCCTTCGCTGGTTCGAATCCAGCCTCCTCCACCATCTATTAGAAATGGTGTGAGCAATAAACACACTGTGGGTATTAGTTATTAAAAGTTAATCGGTTAAAAATGCATAAGCTAAATTTTAACCGATTAATAATTAGTTATCACATTTAAACTATCAGTTTTAATGTGGAGGAGTTCCCGAGTGGCTAAAGGGATCAGACTGTAAATCTGACGGCTCAGCCTTCGCTGGTTCGAATCCAGC
>NZ_JBGQOP010000008.1:0-129387 GCF_052119705.1 Oceanisphaera sp. W20_SRM_FM3
TTTATTAAAGAGACGGGCTGCTACAAAAGACAAACCAAAACAACGCGCATCATGGCTGAAGTTCATACGTAATCAGGAATGCCTTTATGGTAAGAGCTCGCCTGCTGCTGACCTAGTGGTTGGCTCTTACCATCAAAGTCCCTTTTTCGATCTTATCCCTATTTTTTCGTGCTTATCGTAGGTAAAGAGGGTGGATTTCGTTGCAAAAGTCTTGAATCTCTTGAACTTCACTCAACACTAATACCATGGATTGCCGCGTCGCTACACTCCTCGCAATGACCGCTAAAAGAAGGCGGTACGTCTAACGCTGTACGCCATACGTCAATAAAAAGCAGATCTTTTTCTCTTAACGTAAGGCGTACCGCTGCTTTAAAACACCCAGTGCGCCACTAGGGCAATCACAGGCAGAGTAACCAAGGTGCGCAGAATAAAGATCACAAATAATTCTAATAGGTTGACCGGTATCTTGCTACCCAGCAACAAGGCACCCACTTCAGACATATAAATAAGCTGGGTGACAGACAAGGCGGCAATCACAAAACGCGTGAGATCGCTTTCAATGGAGCTGGCTAAAATTGCCGGAATAAACATGTCGGCAAAACCCACCATCACAGTTTGTGAAGCGGCGGCAGCTTCCGGTATTTGTAGCCATTCCAGCAAGGGCACGAAGGGCAAGCCTAACCAACTAAACAGCGGTGTGGTTTCGGCAATAATCAACGCCAAGGTGCCAAACGCCATCACTACCGGTAATACGCCAAGCAGCATATCCAGCGCATTGTGTACGCCGGTGCGCGCCACTAATTTTAAGCTGGTCACTTGGCTGGCACGCTGCAGCGCCAACTGATAGCCGTGGCTCAGTCTTGAATATCCCTTAGGGGTGGCTTCATGGTCGGCAGGTCTGGCTTGGCCATTAATAAAGGTGTCTTTTTTCCAGCACAAGGGTGGCAAGCGCGGCACTATGATGGCCGCCACTACACCGGCTAAACACACGGCGCCGTAAAAAGGTAAGAACATGTGCTCAAGTTTGACTTGGGCCAACACCACCAAGCTAAAGGTAATGGACACTGCCGAAAAGGTAGTACCAATAATGGCCGCTTCGCGCTGAGTGTAATGGTGTCCTTCATATTGCTTGCTGGTGAGCAAGATACCCACACTACCATCTCCCAACCAAGAGGCCATGCAGTCTACGGCTGAGCGGCCTGGCAGGCGAAAAATGGGGCGCATTATGCCGGTCAGCAAGGTGCCGACAAATTCCAGCAAGCCAAAATCCAGCAATAAAGGCAACAGTAAGCCGGCGAAAATAAACACCGAAAATAATACCGGTAGTAGATCATTGAGTACTAAGCCGCCCGTGTCGGCGCTGTACAAGATTTCTGGTCCGGTTTGGGTATACACCAGTAGCACAAAGCCGGCGCCAAGCAGCCGACTGCATAACCAGACAGGGCTGACATTCAATAAGGTGTTTAAAAACACACTTTGGGTAACCATTTTTGGCTTGAAAAGTGTCGCCAACAAGGTAAGCAGCGCAGACAAGCTGATTAACACAGTCACTATCAAGGGTAATGCATCGGCTAAAGCCGCTTGCAGGCTTTTAGCCAACACCGCAATCATGATGGTGAAGTCACCCTGATAGCTAATAGGCGTCATAAACAACAGCACTCCTATCAGGGAGGGCAGCACAAACATCAAAAAATTGCGCAGATGGGCGTTAGCCTGAGTGGCTAAAGACTTTTCCATAGGGGCTCCTGATAAGCGGTACTTAAGTTAGGGCACGGTTAGGCCACAATGAGACCATAGTGAAAACATAACTAGGGCATGCTGAGGTCAAAGCATGACGTTTATGAATAGAAAGAAAAAAGCTGAGCTCTGGCTCTGAACTGCAAGCCGCATAGAAAAACCAAGGAACTGAATAAATCAGCAGCTAAGGCTTAACTTAATGAATAGTTATTTTACAGTGAAAAAAACTCAAGCTAAAGAACAAATCGGCATTAATCGCTAGTAAGCTAGGAAAAAGACAGCACAAAGCGCGATCATTCGGCGTACGAGCGACCACATAAGAAGTAAAAATAATCTGAAAAACTCGCTGAGGTGTGGGTCTTTGCGAGTACTGCGCAGCAATACATTCTACAAGCTTGCTCAGAGCCAAAGCATGGATTGCTACGTCGCTAGGCTCCTCTCAATGACTAAGGTTAGGCGTGATGCTGTGACGATTAGACAGAAGTGGTACTCTTAAATTATAAACTGCTGAATTTTAACGGGAAGGAGTCAAATAGTGAAAAAACTCATATTGGCCGCACTAGCACTCACCATATCCGCGCCAGCATTGGCTGAGCAAATACCGTCAAGCGCCATTGAGCAGTGTGCTGTGATTAAGGGCGATCTCGTGCGCCTCCAGTGCTATGACCAGATAGCAAAAACGCACAATATTGGCGGCTCGCACCCAGTGAACACTCAAATAGCCGACACGGGAAAATGGACGGTTGAGAAAAAAACAGATCCTATTGACGACACAAAAACGGTCAATATATTTTTAACCGCCGACTCTGGCAACTCTCGATTTGGCAAACCCATCATGTTGATGGCACGCTGCGATTCAGAAAAAACAGACATGTTCATCGACTGGCAAATATACCTAGGCAGCGAAGCCAAGGTAACGCTTAGAATCGGCGACGATGATGCAAATACCTCAAAGTGGATCCTCTCCTCCGATAGACAAAAGTCGTTTAACAAGTCACCCATCAACACCCTAAAAACCATGCTAACCACGGATAAAATGGTGGCTCAGATCACGCCTTTCAATCAAAAGCCCTCTACTGCTGTGTTTAATATTTCAGGATTAGACGAAGCCATTAAACCGTTGCGCGAAGCATGTGTCTGGTAGATAAATGTGAGGTAGGTAAAAGCGCTCCTACGCAAAGCATGGGAGCAAAGAGAACTCGTTAAACTTAACCCTATCGCTCGTCTCTTTCTGGCACCTCAATCCACTGGGGCGTGTGGCCGGTTTGCGCGGTAAAGTGCGCGAGATCGGCTTTACTGAGCAAGACGGTAGCCGTGTTGCGCAGTGGATGACAGTGAAAGTCATCGCCCTCAATTAAGTCCTTATCTAACCATAACTCCACATCTTGATTTGCAGCGTCATTCACTAAGGCCAGCACAGACACATGGCCCGGCTGCACGCCTAAATACTTATCTAGCCGCTCGGCGGAGGCAAAGCCAATACGCGACCAACCCAGCTGAGTAGACAGCGCTTTTAAGTCCACTTGCTTGTGCGGTGTGGTTAATAAAAGCGCATGGCGACGACCGTAGTTATCGCGCAAAAACAGGTTTTTAAGTCGAGTACCCGGGCGCTCCAGTAACAAATTATCCGCTGCATCGCAGGTAAACAGCGGCGGGTGTTCAATCAAGGGTGGCGTTATCTGCCAACTCGCTAACTGCACCAGTATATCCATGATTTTTATTCTCTTTAGAATCAGAAAGGCCGTGCATTGGACAATCAATGTTAGCTAAACACAGTCAAACATGTTGTTATTTCAATATCAACTAGCAGCAATAAGCATAAACAAGAGGTACGCATGTCATTACCCGAGTCTTTACTCGCCCCCTCTTTACTCTCTGGTATCACTTTATCCATGTTGGATTTAGTCCCCACTCGCACCGGATACAGCACGGCAGACGCCATTCGCGAATCGGTGGCCGTGGCGCAACATGTAGAGCAATTGGGCTTTGCGCGCTTTTGGCTGGCCGAGCATCATAATATTGAAGGTATCGCCAGCTCGGCCACGGCTGTGCTCATTGGTCACATCGCCAGCCAAACCCAGCGCATTCGTGTCGGCTCCGGCGGCATTATGTTGCCCAACCATCCACCGCTGGTGGTGGCCGAGCAATTTGGCACCTTGGCCACTATGTATCCAGAGCGCATCGACTTAGGCCTAGGCCGGGCACCGGGCAGTGATCAAGCTACTATGCGCGCCCTGCATCGCCGCCCCGAAGATGCGGGCGACTTTCCGCAACAAGTGGCGCAACTGCAGCAATTATTGGGCCCGCTGCAATATGGCCAAAAGCTCAAAGCCATTCCGGGTGCCGACACTAATGTGCCAATTTGGTTATTGGGCTCTAGCTTATTTAGCGCGCAATTAGCCGCACAAATGGGCCTGCCGTACGCCTTTGCCTCGCACTTTGCGCCGCGCATGATGCTGGAAGCCGTGGAGCTGTATAAAAACAACTTCCGCCCTTCTGCCACCTTGGCCGAGCCTTATGTCATGATAGGTGTGCCTGTGGTGGTGGCCGACACCGAGCAAGAAGCCCAGTTGTTAGCTACTTCTGGTCAGCAAAAAATATTGGCGCTGTTTAGAGGCGAGTCCTTGAGCTTAAAGCCGCCGGTAGCCAGCATGGACGGCCATTGGTTACCCCACGAGCAACAAGGCGTTGAGCAATTTTTATCTGCCGCGGCAATCGGTGCGCCTGAGCAAGTATCCGCTAAATTGAATGCCCTGCTCGCCCAGACTGGCGCCAACGAGCTGATGGTAGTGACGGATGTCTATGACCAAGCCGCCCGCCACCACAGCCTGAGCCTGCTGGCTGAATTGGTGAAGGGATAACTATCGTGAAGGGTGAAGGGTGAAGCGTAAAGAGCGAAGAGGACGACACCTAACGACTAATCTAAAACCATTTTTGCCACGGAAGAACACGGAACGCACGGACGCAGTTCACAAGCGAAAAGTGAGCAGTGCTTATTATTGGTAAGATCTAACACCTAAGAATCGGGACCGGTTAGCTCTTACCATTAAAATTCCTTTCAGATCTGATCACTATTTTCCGTGTTCTTCAGTGGCTCTCGTAACAAACAAGCGTGGCAAAAAAATCTTTAGGCTTGGTCTTAACGCCCTATGTTTAACCCTTCACCCTTTACTCATCATGCTGCACATTACTAGCGAGCGGGATTTACCGCCAACACATCGGCGCGGATCACGGATTGCTCGGCAATCAGGTCGGTGACCACGGCGCGACTGGCTTTATAATGCGGCGTTAATTTGTGATCGGCCAGTGCCGCTTCATCTTGATAAATTTCATACAGCCAAAACAGCTCAGGATCTTCTCGGTCTTGCAGCACATCAAAAGTGTGGCAGCCTGGCTCGTCGCGTACCGATGCTGCCGCATTGGGTAGCATGGCCGCTAAGAACTCATCGGTTTTACCCGGCTTCAGCTTGGTTTTGACAATAATTGAATACATTGTAAACTCCGTTTGATTATTTTAATTCGACAAATAGTACACAAACCTTCCCGTAATAGACAAGTCAGCCAAAATTGACGCTGACGCTAAGGAGCCCCGCCATGGAAAGACCTCGTCCGTTTAACGGCATGCGTCATATCGCCTTCACTATGCCCAATCTCGAAGAGTGTGAACGTTTTTATACCGAGATTATGGGTATGCAGCTATTGCGCCGCGCTCACGAAGATTTGGTATACCTAACCTGTGGCAACGATAACTTGTCTCTAGGCCGCTGCGACGTGGCCGCCACAGGCGTGCAGCGCATGGACCACTTTGGCTTTATCATCGATACCATCGAAGACTTAGAGCAGTGGTTTTTGTATTTGAAAAGCCAAGGCGTGACTATGTTAGACCGCCCGCACGATCACGGTGACGGCGCACGCAGCTTCCATATTACGGATCCGGCCGGCAACGTGATCCAGCCAATTTATCATCCCGACATTTCTGGCCAGCGCTTTACTAACCCGTAAGCGCTACGCGCAATGCTGAATGTGGCATGAAAATTCAGCGCCCAGCATCAAGCGTAAAGCTTGACCGCTGAACAAAAAATACCGAGCTTAGGCTCGGTATTTTTATTGGTGCCATCACTTTTACTATACCGAGGTTTTTCGGCAAGCCAGCGTAGCTGAATGCTTTAAACAACAAGCAAGACAGTGGCTAATAAATTGCCACACTACAGAAGAATTGTCTTTTGTAGCTGCCAATTTATTCGGCAGGCCAGCCGAGCTGTATGGTTTAAAACATCTTGCGGCGAATCTTAAAGTTCCCCGAAGGGGCCCGTTACTCCGCCAAAAGCAATCGATACCCCTCTTGCTCTATCAAGCGCACCGTCACCGAAAATACCTGTGCGATAAGCTCAGGTGTCACCACCTCAGGCGCCCCCTGCGCCACTAACTTACCTTGATGCAAACACCAAATTTCATCCGCGTATTGGCAAGCCAAGTTAAGGTCGTGAATCGAGGCCACCACCGTCAATCCCAAGGCGGCGTACTCGCGCAATAACCTTAAGGTCGCTAATTGATGTTGCCAGTCTAGGCCGGCCAACGGTTCGTCTAACAACAGCAGCTTGCCATCGGGGTTAACGCTGGGGTCAACCTGTAATAAGGTGCTGGCAATCAATAACCGCTGTTGCTCACCCCCCGACAGCGTATTCACTTGGCGTTGATACAAGCTGTTTAAGCCCAAGGGCTCAGCTAAGCGAGCCAGTGTTAAACATACCGCCTCACTTACGCCGCCAACCGGCTCGGCACCGAGTGCCAATAACTCATAGCCAAGCAAACCATGGGGCAGCACAGTATCTTGAGCCAGCATGGCCCGATAACGCGCTAGCTCAGCAATGCTCAGTGTACTTAAACACGCGCCGTCTAGACTAACTGTGCCTGATCCTTCGCTGGCGCTTAAGCCGACACTATCACTCATAGCCAAGCCGGCAGCGCCACTCAGCAAGCTGGACTTGCCGCTGCCATTGGGACCAATCAACAAGGTTAGGCAACCGGCTTTAAAGGTACCACTGATGGGCCCGACGCGATGTTGAAGAGAAAATTCTTTAATGAGCAGCATAACGACGCACCAATAACCAAATAAAAATCGGCGATCCTAAGGTTGCGGTTACCGCGCCTATGGGCACCTCGCCCACACTTAAGAGATTGCGCGCTATCACGTCGGCCAAGGTCAGCGCGGCTGCCCCCGCCAACACGGAGGCAGGCAATAAAAAGTCTTGTTTTCCGCCAGCCAAGAGGCGCAATAAATGCGGCACCACTAAGCCGACAAAGCCAATGGGCCCGGCCATGGCCACGCTAAAGGCGGTGAGTAAGCACACCGCCAACACCAACTTCGGCTGCAAACGCCGCACATTTAAACCCAACAATTGGGCCCTGTGCTCACCGAGCGCCAATAAGTCTAAACGCCGACCTTGGCGCATTAGCCACACTAACGTAGCCAACGCCGGCAGCCACCAAACCCAAGACAACGACTGGCCGTGACCTAGACTGCCCATCATCCAAAATAAGAAACTGCGCAGCGAAGCGTCATCGGCCAAGTACAGCAGCCACGTCAAAATCGCATTGGCCAAAATACCAATAGCTACGCCAAATAATAATAAGGCGCCGGGCCCTAAGCGCCGTTGAGCCAAGGCCAGCAGTAACACAGTGACGATTAAGGCGCCCACAAAGGCCGCCAGCGACAAGCTCCAATAGGGTAAAGCAAAGCCAAGGGACGCGGATAACGACATGGTCAATACTGCCGCCAAGCTGGCCCCACTGGAAATGCCAATTAAACCCGGCTCCGCCAAGGGGTTATGCAATAACACCTGCAACACGGCGCCGCTGAGCGCCAAACTGGCCCCCACCAAGACCGCCAATAAGGTGCGCGGCAATCTGAGTTGCCAAAATACTTGTTGCTCCAAGGCCGACACCGGCCGCCATAAGGCGTCGATACCCACGCCCACCGCGCCCAGCTGCAGGCTCAGTAACATCGCGCCCAGTAGCGCTAGCGTGAGTGCCAATAACCAAAGCTGATATTTGCGTTTTTGCTGCTTAATTAATACGGCCAGCATCCAGTTACCTTATGATCTTATTGTTTATTCATCAGTTTCTCAGCGCATCACTGCAGGGTTAAAAATTCACCCAACTAAACCAAGCGGGATATTGCTGCCATAACAAATGCACCGACATCACTAAGGATACGGTAACCAACATGGGTTTAATAATGCGCGTGCCTTGGGTGACCACCATTTTTGAGCCGAGGCGGGCACCAACAAATTGGCCCAGCGCCATGGATAAACCGGCCACCCACACCACTTGTCCGCCTAAGATAAAAAACAATAACGAGGCAATATTCGAAGTGAAATTTAATAACTTGGTGTGCGCCGTGGCCTTGCTAAGACTAAATCCGGCCAGTGCCACAAACGCCAGCGCAAAAAAAGAGCCGGTGCCTGGGCCAAAAAATCCATCATAAAAACCAATGCCGGTGCCAATTAATAAGGCAAACGGGATCACTTTTAAACGCTGTTGACGGTCTTCATCACCTACTCTGGGTGAGCATAAAAAATACAGGGCAAAGGCGGCCAATAAAAAGGGCAGCACTTTTTGCAAAATGGAGGCATCAATCAGTTGCACGCCTATGGTGCCCAGCACGCTGCCGATAAAGGTACAGGCGATGGCCCATTTCATGGTGCGCCAATCTAATAAGCCGCGGCGAAAATAATAAAAGGTGGCAGAAAATGAGCCAAAACAGCTTTGTAATTTATTGGTGGCCAGTGCCATGGTCGGCGGCATGCCCGTGGCCAAGAGTGCGGGCACGGTAATTAAGCCGCCGCCGCCGGCAATGGCATCAATAAAACCCGCCAATAGCGCCGCCAGCGCCAGCAAGCTTAAGGTTGTTATCTCAAGTTCCACTTAGTTGTCCTCATATTAAGCTTGCCCCATATGTAAGCAGTCCTTATTGCCGTCGCGGCCCAGCCTATCAGCAAGCAGTTGTTTACAACAGTTAAGTCGCCACTCAGCAGCGCGTTTGCCCTACATTCAGCAAAAACACAGAGAAAGGCATCAGTTATCACCATTAAGTTGCGCGCTTATGCTAATTAATGAACTTGATTGCTCAAGCGGCGGTCTTTATTAAAAGCGGACTTAGTGCATCTATGAGCATTTAGACCTGAGGTCGGCTATGTTAACGTAGCTAAATATAAATGAGGAGCAATGAGATGACGGATCCGGTATTGAACCTATTACCCCATGATTTTCCGGATGCGGAAGATGGCGAATTTTTAAACCTTGGCCCACAAAGCTTAGTGTTGGCTGGCGGTTGCTTTTGGTGCACCGAGGCCGTGTATCGCCAGCTCAAAGGTGTGCTAGATGTGAGTGCTGGTTACGCCGGCGGCAGTGCCGACACCGCCAATTATAATGCGGTATGCAGTGGTGCCACAGATCATGCCGAAGCCATTCGCATTCAATACGACAGCAATCTAATCGGCCCCGGCACCCTATTAAAGGTGTTTTTTGGTATCGCCCACGACCCGACTCAGCTCAATCGCCAAGGCAATGATATGGGACGCCAGTATCGTTCGGCGGTGTTTTACCAAAATGCGGCCGAGCAGCAACTGGTCACCGACTACATACGCCTGCTCGAAGACAACGGCGTGATGCGCGCGCCTATCGTGACCCGCCTTGAGCCATTATCCGAATTTTTTCCGGCAGAAGCCGTGCATCAAAACTATGCGGCGGCAAACCCCAATCAGCCCTACATTGCCGCCGTGGCCCAACCCAAAGTGGCCAAAATACAACATTATTTTAAACATCGGCTGAAAAAGGATCTCTAATCATGGCCATTACTCCAAGCCCTTATGACCTAAGCCCACCCAGTGACGAGCAAGTTACGAGTCTAACCGCGGCATTGAGCCCAGACGAGCAACGCATCTTGCGCCAACACGGCACGGAGGCGCCCTTTTGTGGCGGCCTGCTCGACAATGAAAAAGACGGCAGCTATTTATGTAAGTTGTGTGCCCTGCCGCTGTTCTCGTCCGCCTGCAAGTTTGAATCTGGCACCGGCTGGCCCAGCTTTTATGCGCCTTATCATCCGGATCACATCACAGAAACCACAGACATCAGCCACGGCATGCGCCGCGTGGAGATTTGCTGCACGCGCTGTAACAGCCACATGGGCCACGTGTTCCCCGATGGTCCCGCCCCCACCGGCCTGCGCTATTGCTTAAACTCTGCCTCTCTGGATTTTTGTGAGCTAGGTGCTCTCAAGCCCGACCCTTTGCAAAGAGGCGAGCGGGAATGTTTGTAAGGCGGTGAAGAGTGAAGAGGACGAGATAAAAAAGCACTGAATGCCCAGCTCTAAACGAACCTATCTGCTCTGTACTTTGTAGGCTAACGCTTGCTCTCGCATATTGCCGCAGGCGAAACTCTTTAATCATACAAAACTTAGTCGTAATGACAACAAAGCGCCGGACCTTATGGTCCGACGCTTTGTTATATGCAGAATATCTACGAAACAAATCCTGTCGTCGGCCGTCTCTTTTTCGGCGGCTTTGTAGCCGCCAATTTATTCGGCGGTTCTGCTCAGCAGAATGAGTTTGAATTTGAATTCAAACCGTGACTCATACTCTGTGCCTACAACATGGCCACCAAGTTCAAAAGCCACGGCGATTTTTTTTTTCGCTTCACGCCTCACTATTCACTATTCACCCCTCACAGTATCTTCAGCGCTGCATTTCAAAACGGCGCACAAAATCGCTGATCACTAAATCATAGAGCTTATCCTTTAGAAATAGGTCTTCCACGCCGTGGTCAATATTGGGGTTATCGTTCACCTCTATCACCGCCACTCGGCCATTGCCTTCTTTGATATCCACGCCATATAAGCCATCGCCGATAGGCTTAACCGCTTTGAGTGCGGCATTTAACACCGCCTTGGGGGCTTCGTAGGTGGGCAAGGTCACAAAGCCGCCCGAGTCGGCGGCTTGACCTTGGTCGTGATGACGATAAATCTGCCAATGGCCTTTCACCATAAAATACTTACAGGCGAAAATAGCCTGATGATTCAATACGCCAATGCGCCAATCAAATTCGGTAAAAAAGAACTCTTGGGCCAGCACTAAGGCCGAAGCGTTACGCAAAATCGCCAAGGTCTCGATCAGCGCCGCCCTATCCGCCACCTTATATATACCGCGCGAAAAAGCCCCGTCCGGAATTTTTAATACCAAGGGATAACCCAGCGCTTGCTCCAACAGCCCGGGCGTTTCTTTACTCTTAGGGTTCACTATCAAGGTTTTAGGGGTCGGCACACCGTGCTTGGTAAAGCTTTCGGCTAAAAACACCTTGTTGGCGCAACGTAAAATTGATGATGGTGAGTCCATCACCGCCAACCCTTCGTGCTCGGCTTTTTGGGCAAAGCGAAAGGTATGATGATCGATGGCGGTGGTTTCGCGAATAAAGAGGCCATCGTATTCCGCAAGGCGCTGAGCATCTTTGCGGGTAATAAGCTCCACGTTCACGTCTAACCGCTCACCGGCTTTTACAAACCGAGCCAAAGCCTTAGGGTCTGAGGGCGGCAGCGCTTCATCTGGGTTTACTAACATGGCCAAGTCGTAGCGATAACGTTTCACGGATTTGGGCTTGCGCCACATAATGCGCGAATAGGCTTGTAGCGCCTCGGCAAACTGATCTTCTTCTTCGCCTACTAGCTCGCGGGGAGATAGCGTAGCCAGCCCCGTTAGCTCCCAACGACTGCGCTTTCTAAAGGTCAGCTCTAATACTGGGCACGGTAAACGCTCAAACAGCTCGCGGCACAGACCTTCTAATTCAGGCAAGGAGCTGCGACCAAAGTAGCTTTTAAACTTCAACTGTTTACGCTCGCTCTTACCGTCATTCGCAGCCGCGTACTCCACTAGCGCCTCATGCACGCCACTAAAGCCAAAGGCAAATAAAGCACGGTTGTGCAGGTTATTTAAGGTCGCCACAGAGGGGATCACGTGCTGGTCTCGCGCCTCGGCCAGCAGTGAGCAATAGTAGCCATTAGAGAGATATTTATTGTTTTTACACAGATTAATAACCCTAATGCGGCCGGTATTAGTACGGCTGGCGTTTTTGTCGCACGCTTGCTGTAAATAGCTCGCAAAGTCGACCAAGTTTTCACTTGGAAAGTAAGGTGCCCAAGCACTGAGATCATCTACCACTAAAATAAGTTGCGCCATTATGCTGCTCGCTCGTCATGCAGCAAAAAAGGCTGCGATAGGTGAATTAAGGTCTTCAGCAAATATAAGCGCTTAACGTGAAATATTCTCGCGACTCTATCTAAATAGTCGTATTTTAAAGTACTCACCATCTGCTTTGGGTGCCTTATGTCAGCACTTATGCCCGTACTTAACTTTGCAACCCAGATCCGCCCCGCAGTGAAAACCGAATTAACCGCATTAGTGGCACTAGAAGAGCAATGCTTTGCACAAGACCGCATTAGTCGCCGCAGTTTTCAGCGCTTTATTGAGCACCCCCAAGATAAGCTATTAGTGGCCGAGCAAGACCAACAATTGCTCGCTTATATACTGGTGCTGTTTCGGCGTAACACGCGCTTAGCGCGTATTTATTCTATTGCGGTGTCGCCCCAAGCCCGAGGATTAGGCTTAGGGCAGGCGTTAATTGAAGCCGCAGAGTTGGCGGCCCAAGAGCAAGGTGCGGTATTTATGCGCTTAGAGGTGCGAGCCGATAATATTTGGGCGCAAAATTTGTATCAGCGTTTAGGCTATCGTCAGTTTGGCGTTTACCACAACTATTACGAAGACTTGCAACTGGCACTGCGTTATCAAAAGCGGGTGCACCTGTATCATGTGGCCAGTGGCACCAAAGGCGTGCCTTATTATCGGCAAACCACTGACTTTAGCTGCGGCCCCGCCTCACTCATGATGGCGATTAGCGCACTCAATCCCAGTTATGAACCAGAAATAGACGAAGAGCTGCAGCTATGGCGCGAGGCCACCACCATTTTTATGACCAGTGGCCACGGCGGCTGTGGCCCCCACGGGTTAGCGCTGGCCGCATTTAGACGCGGCTTTACGGTGCGGCTCATCCTCAACCAAACCAGCCCCTTGTTTGTAGACAGCGTGCGCACGCCTGAGAAAAAACTGATTTTAGAGCGGGTGCATCAGCAGTTTTTAGCGCAAATGGCGAAGGCTGACATAGAGCTGATTTACGATCACTTTACCCTAGCGCAACTCGAACACGGCTTGCACCAAGGCGGCCTGCCTTTGGTACTGATCAGCACCTATCATCTAGATGGTCGCAAGGCGCCGCATTGGATCTTGGTGTGCGCCATCGATAAAGAGTTTGTCTATATTCACGACCCAGACATTGACGATGCCAGCGGTGAAAGCGCGGTCGATAAGCAATATTTACCCATAGAGCGCAGCCGTTTTGATCGCTTGGCGCGCTATGGCCGTCAAGGATTACGCGCGTTAGTGTGGGTATTTAAAGACTAGCAGCCAGTATTTAAAGACGACTCAAGGGTGCGTAACAGGCCGCCGTCATTAGGCGTGAACACGAATTTTTTAAAGGCTAAACGCTGAAGTTATTACGTTAATCGCGTCTTTATTGAGCAAATAAAGGGCTGTTTCTGCCATCTAACACGCGCATTATTCACCAGCTAAACCATCAATCGTCATAAAAACTCACCACAGCGGTCAGCTTCTGGCGGATTAAAAAGTTTAAAAAACAGCCAAAACAGAGCTAGCACCCTATATGGATCAATCACTTATAAAAATTTTGTGAAAAGTTGTCACACTGTGTCATCTTGTTTGTCTTTCTTCGGCTGACGAACTTCGTATAGTTATCTCAAGTTACACAGCCGAGAGACTGTCATTATGAAAAAACATGTAATTGGTTATGCATTGCTGCCTTTCTTGTTAGCCACTACTCCGGTAATGGCAGGTGAAGATCTTAAGACTATTTTAGGGGGAGGTGCTGGTGGTGCCGCAGGTGCCTTAATTGGCCGCCAGATGGGCGGTGATACCGGTGCACTAGTGGGTGCCGCCCTAGGGGGAGCCGCGGGGGGTGCCGCTACGGCAAATCGCGGTAACAAAAACGAAGCCGCATTAGGGGGTGCCGTAGGGGCGGTAGGCGGAGCTGCATTAGGCAAAGAAGTGGGAGGTCAGCCTGGCCAGTTGATTGGTGCAGGCGTAGGCGGTGGCGGCGGTGCAGCCCTAGGTGCCAGAACCGGTGACGCTCATAACGCGCAACAGGTGAGTCATCAAGGCTCTTACTATGACGACCCTTATTACGACCGTAACAATAATTACCAATATGATCGTCGCTACTACGACCACTACGACAGTAAATACGATAGAAAACGCAGAGAAGCCGAGCGCAAGCACTATCAAAAAATGCGTAAGCAAGAAATTAAGCATCAGCAGCGCCTACGCAAACACGAACAAAAACGCCGTGAACAGGCCCATAAAAATTGGGTGAAACGTCAAGAAAACCGCTGGGATGATTAAGCTAGAAATCATACTTAATGCATAGCGTCTGACGGGCGCTATGCATATGGTCACCAAGGTATTTTTTAACGGGGATATAAGTTGCACACAGCGGTCAAGTTCTGACGGTGCAAAACAGTGCCCAAACTAGATGAATTTAAAATAAAACCAATAAAACCAGAGCCTTATAAAGAAACCTGCCATTTTCAATTAAAGCCAGTTCAGCCTATTAGCTTTCATTGATGCGCATTCTCTTTGTATAGTGAATCCAGTTAAGTAGCCCAAGTTAAACAGCGTAAGAGAGACGGTACTATGTTGAATAAAAAAATAATCAGCTTTGGCTTATTACCACTCATATTGGCGACCACGCCAGTATTTGCAGGTGAAGATTTAAACACCGTTTTAGGTGGCGGTGTTGGCGGTGCAGCCGGCACCTTAATTGGTCGTCAAATGGGCGGAGATACTGGGGCCCTAGTAGGTGCCGCCTTAGGTGGTGCCGCCGGTGGTGCTGCCACTGCCAATCGCGGTAATAAAAACGAATCTGCTATCGGTGGCGCCGTGGGTGCCTTAGGTGGTGCGGCTTTAGGTAAAGAAGTGGGCGGCCATACGGGGCAGCTGATTGGTGCTGGCGTAGGCGGCGGTGCAGGTGCGGCAGTAGGCGCTCGCACCGGTGATGGTCATGACAGACATAATTATGACCGTGGCTACAAAAAAAAGTACCGCAATAAACATTGGCGCAAACACGACTGGGATGATTAATCCCCTCGCAGCTATAGTTAACCAGCCCACCCCAACACCCTTGGGGTGGGCTTTTTTATAGGTGGCTCAGCACGAGTGTGAGAACAAAAGAATCGCACCGGGTTGAACTTATGCATCAGAACCTGCTCTGCAGGTTTTCGCGGTTAAAGCGCGCAACTGCCGCAAAGCAATAGCTTTGCTGCAATATGTAGATATAGACGTTACCTTCAAATAACTGTCATCAAACTGTGATTTAAACGCCATTAACGCCGACTAGTCTGCATCCCATTATCAATTCCGTTTGTCACTGTGCATAAGGATAAATAAAGATGAGTCAGTTTGAGCGCCAAGATGAGCAAAATCACCCGCGATCTAACACGCCGCAATTTAGCCAGATGGTTGAGAAAATGATCAGCCGCCGTCGCTTTCTAGGCGGTACTGCCGCCTTAAGCGCCGCCGCCTTCTTTAGCGTGTCGCCGCTGTCTCGTGCCATCGCCGCCGCCACCGGCAGCAGTCCCTTATTAGGCTTTAGCGCCGTGCCAACCAGCACTGCCGATACCTTTGTGGTGCCAAGCGGCTATAAGGCCGAGCGCTTGATCTCATGGGGCGATGCCTTGTTTGCTGATGCAGCGGAATTTAGCGAACACGGCAACAACAGCGCCGCCGATCAACTGCGCCAATTTGGTGATAATAATGATGGCATGAGCCTGTTTCCCGTCGATCACAACACCGCAATCTTGGCGGTCAATAACGAATACTGTAATTACGAACTGATGTTTAGCCATCAGGGCAAGCAGATGACGCAAGAAGATGTAAAACGTGCCCAAGCCGCCCATGGCGTGGCGGTGATCACCTTGAACAACACCGATGCGGGCTGGCAGTTTACCAAAGACGGCCGCTACAATAGGCGCATTCACGCCAATACCCCCATGATGATGCGCGGCCCCGCCAAAGGGAATGCACTGTTACAAACCAGTGCCGATCCCACAGGCGCACAAATCTTGGGCACCTTTAATAACTGCGCCAACGGCATGACCCCTTGGGGCACCTATTTAACCTGTGAAGAAAACTTTAACGGCTACTTTGGCAGCACAGCCGCGGTTGACATAACGCCTGCTCAGGCACGCTATGGCATTGGTGCCCAAGACGCAGGCTGGCAGTGGCATAACCTTGATGAACGCTTTGACTTGGCCAAACATCCCAACGAGTGCAATCGCTTTGGTTGGGTAGTGGAAATTGATCCCAACGACCCCACCTCTACGCCCATCAAGCGCAGTGCTCTGGGGCGCTTCAAACACGAAAACGCCGAGCTGGTGATCGCCGACAATGGCCACGTAGTGGTGTATTTAGGCGATGACGAGCGTGGCGAGCATATTTATCGCTTCGTCAGCCGAGATAAATTTAAACCAAATTATGCTGCAGCTAACCGTCATCTGCTCGATGAAGGCACCTTGTATGTAGCACGCTTTAATAATGCAGACAGCGATGATAACGACGACAAATTGTCTGGTAGCGGCGAATGGCTGCCACTGATCTTTGGTGAGCATGGCTTAACGCCAGAAAACGGTTTTGCCAGCCAAGCCGAAGTGTTGATCCATGCCCGACTGGCCGCCACTCAAGTGGGCGCCACCACCATGGACAGACCCGAGTGGGTGGCAGTACACCCCACCGAGCCCATGGTATTTTGCACGCTCACCAATAATAAAAATCGCGGTGTGGCCGACAATCAGCCGCTTAATGGCCCCAATTCCAGAGCCGAAAATCACTACGGCCAAATAGTGCGCTGGCAGCCCACCTCTGGCCAGCACACAGATGCCACCTTTAACTGGGATCTGTTCTTGCTGGCCGGCAACCCTAGCGTGCACCCCAATACGCCCTATGCGGGCTCCGCCAATATCAATACCGACAACATGTTTAACAGCCCAGATGGCATCGGCTTTGATAAGGCGGGTCGCTTGTGGATCCAAACCGACGGCAACTATTCCAACCAAGGGGACTTTGCGGGTCAAGGCAATAACCAAATGCTGTGTGCCGATCCCGCCACCGGTGAGATTAAACGCTTCTTAACCGGCCCCACCGCCTGTGAAATTACCGGCTTGGCCTTTACCCCCGACCAAAAAACCTTATTTGTGGGCGTGCAGCACCCAGGTGAAGAGCTGACCGGCTCGCACTTTCCGCTGGGCGGCACGCACACGCCCCGCTCCAGCGTGATGGTGATCACCCGTGAAGATGGCGGCATCATCGGCACTTGATACTAAAGGTGAAGGATGAAGGGGGAAGGGAACAACATAACGCTAAAATAAAATCTATTTTTGCCACGGAATACACGGACAAAAATCAATAAAAAATAATAAAGGGTGAGGGATGAAGTTAGGTTTAACCCTTTACCCTTCACCCTTCACATGCCTTACTTACTCAGCGGCTATATTGCCTAACTTGGCCTCACGAAAGGCTGCTAACTTGTCTTCAATAATGCTGCGCGTGGCTTCGGCATTGTCTTTAATGCTGCCATCAAACACCTTTAAACCGTCTAAAACCTTCACCGCTTCGCCGTAGCCTTTATCGATCGACTTAGTAATGATCGACAAAAACTTTTCCACCTGCTCGGCTTCCGGCATCTTGGTGTTTTGTTTTTGAAAGGTCTCAAAAAAGCCTAAGGCACCGTCTACGATACGCCCTGCGGTATTTTCTGCTGACCAATGATCGTCCGCTTGGCCGGCCATTTTTTCCGCCGTTACCGCATGGTCGGCTCCCAGCTCGGCGTTGATTTTATCCATAATTTCGCTATAGAGGATATTCATCGCCTTATCAGCGCCCTGCTTGGGGCCACCAAACATCGCCTCCACAATACCTTGGTTAGCACGGGCTTTAAGTTCGGTGCGCGAGGCGGTTAACTCTTCTTGTTTTACTTGCTGCTCGGGCTTTACTTGCTGGCCTTTAGCTTGCTGACTCTTAGCGACTTGGGATTCAACGCGGCTAATTTTCGCCGCCGAACTATTAATAAGGGGAGTGACTGCCATGATCCCGCTCCTATCTGCGTAAGGTGTACTCAACTCAATGAATGTTTACAGCCTTAAAGCTGCCATACAAGGTTATCGGCAGCTAGGCTGGCTTCTTAACCCATGCTTTAACTCGCTCCTTAACGTAAACGCCCTATTACTGGTAATCTACTATGCGTTTTAGCTTAATGATGGATAAGGACTCAACATGCAATATAGAGCGCTCGGCAATACCGGCCTCAAGGTCAGTCTTATTGGCCTTGGCACCATGACCTGGGGAGAACAAAACTCTGAGGCCGACGCCCATGCTCAGCTGGACATGGCGGTGGAGCATGGTATCAATTTCATAGACACGGCTGAGATGTACCCGATCCCGCCGCGCGAGCACACCCAAGGCGACACCGAACGCATGCTCGGACGCTGGCTCAGTGCGCGGGGCCTGCGCGAGCGCCTGATTATTGCCAGCAAAGCCGTAGGGCCATCACGCGACCCCGTGCGCCCTTCTTACTTTAGAAACGGCCAAGCTAAACTGGATCGCGCCAATTTAATCGCCGCAGTCGATGCCAGCTTAAGCCGCTTGCAAACCGATTATATCGACCTTTATCAGCTGCATTGGCCAGATCGCAGCGCCAACTACTTCGGTCAACTGGGCTTAACCGAGCTACCAGAAGAAGAAACCGTGCCCATTCTTGACACCTTGCAGGCATTGGCAGAATTAGTGGCCAGTGGCAAAATTCGCCACATTGGCGTATCAAACGAAACCCCATGGGGCATGCACCAATATTTAAGTTTGGCCAAACAAGAAAATTTACCGCGCATCCAAAGTATTCAAAACCCTTACAATCTGCTTAATCGCAGCTTCGAGGTCGGCTTATCGGAATTTAGCTTGCGCGAGCAAGTGGGCTTGTTGGCGTATTCGCCACTGGCGATGGGCCTGCTCACCGGTAAGTACCAAGCTGGCGCGCGCCCAGAGGGTGCTCGTTTAAGCCTGTATCCGCGTTTTCAGCGCTACTTAAATCCCCAAGCCCAAGCAGCCAGTGAGGCTTACGCAAGCTTGGCGAAAGAGCATGGTTTTAGCCCGACGCAACTGGCACTGGCGTTTGTAAATACCCGCCCCTTTGTCACCAGTAACTTAATTGGCGCCACCACGCTGAAACAATTAAAAGAGAACATCGACAGCGTTAACATCAACTTAAGCCCTATCGTGCGCGCCTCTATAGAAGCACTACATCAAACCATGCCCAATCCGGCAGTATGAGTGAAGTGAGTGTGAGGCGTGAAGCGTGAAGCGTGAAGCGTGAAGCGTGAAGCGTGAAGCGTGAAGCGTGAAGCGTGAAGCAAAATAATTGGCCGCCGTGTCGCTGGCAACAAGGCGGCCTAGGTCGCGACGAATAAAAACGGCCGCTTTATTAATGCAAATCGGCCAGCTTTACGTCTTTCATACCCAACTCTTGCGCCACGTCATACATGGCTTGGTTCAAGATCTTATGGGTGGTCTTATCCGCTTCATAACTCACTTTGGCATTAATATCCGCCATCACTTGGTTGTGTATGTTATTAGAGAGCGCTTTATCAAACAGGTAACCACTCCAAAAGGTGCTATCTGGCGCAGTACCAGCATTAACCAGTGTTTTGGCAAGCTCAGTTCCTGAGAGATCGGCAGGTTCAGGCAAACTAATACCCGCCTCCGTCGCGCGCTTAAGACCAAAGCCAATGGCCGCATCCATGCCACTCAGGAAGGTGTTTACCTCATCTGCACCGTATTGCTTGGTTAGTTTGGCTACTTCGGCATCCACCGTCTTCTGGCCGAGCATGGCCACCAGTGCCTGTGCGAAGCTAAATTTTTCAGCGCCGCCACCTGCTTTTACTAGCGCCGCCGTCACATCTAACGCCGGATCGCCGCTGTAAATTGGGCCACCAAACATATTCATTGCAGACTGCTGTTGTTGAGCATCCATTGAGTGATCCACATCCGCCGCCAGCACAGAGCCGGTAGCAAATGTCACCATAGTTGCCGCTAACAATAGAGTGGTAGTTTTCATGGGTATTCTCCTTCGACTGTTAAACAAGGCGAAATCATCGCCGCTTCAAACTGGCTTGATCATCCCCCAACGAGTAAGCTCTGCCATCACATGTGCGGTTACGGCATCACAGTGTTTACCCGCAAACTCAAAGGTATCGGACGCTTGGCTCTTTGCCTGTTGCTCCAGATCCTTGCGCAGCATGACTCGCGCCCGCGACAGGCGCTTTTTAACGACGTTTTCACTCAAACCTAAGCAAAAAGCACTGTCTATCACCGACATACCTTCTACTGCACGCAGCATAAAGACACTGCGATAGGTTTCGGGCAAGCGCCGAATAGCGGCTTCCAAAAGATGCTTCATTTCTTGCTGGCTGGCCGCCATTTCTGGTGGACTTGACCCGCCGTAGGAGCAATGGCCGTCCATAGGAGCCATGGTTTGGCCTCCCGCTGATTGAGAGTAAGCGAGAAAAATGACCTTCTCATCTAACGACACCTCAGAATGTTGTCGGCGCTGAATACTGATAGCTTGGTTAACCACAATGCGCGTCAACCAAGTTTTAAGAGACGCCCGTTCCTGATAAGAATCCATATGTTTAAAGGCGCTAAAATAAGCCTCTTGCACCGCTTCTTGCGCCCGACTTTCATCGTCTAATACGCCTCTTGCGGCACGAAACAACGCCCGATTATGGCGGCGCACTATCAGCTCAAACGCAGCCCCATCCCCCAAGCGAGCTCGCGCCAGCAAATTAGCATCGGTTAACTCAACCAGCGGCATGGGCGCTTCGGCTTTTGAACGGCTCATAACACGATTCTCCATCACTGTTTTTGGAATGCCTACTCTATTAGACGCAGCAGATTAAAATCGGTGACATTTATTTTAAACACCGCCTGACCTTCAGTATGTACGTTAACTGTTAGTGAACCGGTTGAAATGCATTAACGGATGAAAGAGGGCAAATACTAAGCCTGTTTTAGCAGACGTAAATCTGTGCTCACATTACGCTACCGGCGTAACCGTTTGGCACAGTTTAGTGTGTCTTGAGCTTGGGGATGACTACATGCGATGGCTGATGGGGAGTGCGTACATGTAACACCGAATCTGTTGATTTGGTGCTTTTGTAGTGTGCCCGTCTCTTCAGCGAAGAGGACTTCGGCACGGTTTTGGTGTTGCCCATCAATTCAGAGAAGCCCTTTAACGCCTTTCCTGTTCCACAGAGCCCCTACAGGCCGACCGTTCCACCTGCCTCAAAAACCAACCGGTTTAACGCCCTGCCCTAATGTTATTTATAAGCCGCCTATGTGGCGGTGAAGTTTACAAAAACCGCTCAAAACTGGCAGTAACTTTCTGAACTGTCTGTGTGGCGGTGAAGGTTTCTAAGCTGCCTTTTTGACAGTTAACGAATTTATTTTAGTATAAAAAACACACAGCCGGTTCCACCATGAACCGGTGACTTAGAGAAGCACCCTGATTAAGTATCGGGCTAAACTTATAATTCCGCTGGAACCATGCCTAGTTATAATCCCCGTGGGCACGGGGAACACCTCGGCACCGAAGACGACAGCCCACCCACACTCGGTTCATCCCCGTGGGCACGGGGAACGCCCTAGCCCCATCATAACATCAGACCATGCTTTCGGTTCATCCCCGTGGGCACGGGGAACGCTCTACCCCCGTGGCCGTTTGCGCAGATAAGCTCGGTTCATCCCCGTGGGCACGGGGAACGCCTCAAGCTCAACGCTGATAAAGTTGCGTAAACCGGTTCATCCCCGTGGGCACGGGGAACGCGCATGATGGAGCATCCTGATGTAACTGGTGTGCGGTTCATCCCCGTGGGCACGGGGAACGCCTCAAGCTCAACGCTGATAAAGTTGCGCAAACCGGTTCATCCCCGTGGGCACGGGGAACGCGGGTTGATCGAGAGACTTTTTAGTGCCGTGCCCGGTTCATCCCCGTGGGCACGGGGAACGCTAACACTGCCGAAATCACGTCGCTTTTAATACCGGTTCATCCCCGTGGGCACGGGGAACGCGATCAAAGAAGACCATTATCCGCATAAATCTCCGGTTCATCCCCGTGGGCACGGGGAACGCCAGTGCCCAAGGTGAAGCACAGGTCACAAATGCGGTTCATCCCCGTGGGCACGGGGAACACTGTGGTTGAGTTTGGCAATGGGTTTAGCAGTGCGGTTCATCCCCGTGGGCACGGGGAACACCCGACTCGTTGCGCCAAGTGTACGAAGATATACGGTTCATCCCCGTGGGCACGGGGAACACGTTGTTCATCACAATAATTCTCATTATAAACCCGGTTCATCCCCGTGGGCACGGGGAACACTTTCTAACCGCAAAATTTGGCAGGTTCAAATGCGGTTCATCCCCGTGGGCACGGGGAACACTTAAAATGGCAAGTCATCAAACTGACCAGCGCCGGTTCATCCCCGTGGGCACGGGGAACACGTGTAATAAACCTAACGCACCCACTGCGCGGGCGGTTCATCCCCGTGGGCACGGGGAACACCTCAACACGCTGGATCCGCAGGTGCTGCTTTACGGTTCATCCCCGTGGGCACGGGGAACACACTCACGCAGAATTGCAGCGGTTAGACAAAGGCGGTTCATCCCCGTGGGCACGGGGAACACGGCCAGTGGCCCCACTCTAACTAGGCGGCTTTCGGTTCATCCCCGTGGGCACGGGGAACACGATAAAACGTGCTCATACTCCCGAGTCTCACCCGGTTCATCCCCGTGGGCACGGGGAACACAAGCGTGCTGCTATCGCTATGGCATTTGAGATCGGTTCATCCCCGTGGGCACGGGGAACACTTGCTAATGTTGCCCTGATAAATCCCTAGCGCCGGTTCATCCCCGTGGGCACGGGGAACACACGCCAAACGAAGAACTGTACAAGTTCCCGACTGGTTCATCCCCGTGGGCACGGGGAACACAGTTAAATCTGAAATGCTTGATGTAAAATTAACGGTTCATCCCCGTGGGCACGGGGAACACGGTCTAGGTCGGTTGTTGAGCGCTTCAAGGGGCGGTTCATCCCCGTGGGCACGGGGAACACTGCTTATGGGCAAAACCAGCGGCTTTAGCGGACGGTTCATCCCCGTGGGCACGGGGAACACGGGGTTATTTAGTTCTGACTCTGGCCGCCATACGGTTCATCCCCGTGGGCACGGGGAACACGATTAACCGCTCGTAGTGACCCTCGATTACGGCGGTTCATCCCCGTGGGCACGGGGAACACCGCTGGATTGGTTATCGAGCGCATCATAGTTTCGGTTCATCCCCGTGGGCACGGGGAACACGGGCGTCACATTCGCGGGGTTGGTTGCCGTTTCGGTTCATCCCCGTGGGCACGGGGAACACACAGTTAACATCGGGCAGGAAGTGGTTGACGGCGGTTCATCCCCGTGGGCACGGGGAACACCGATCGACGAACAAGATCGCGTTAACGTTACTCGGTTCATCCCCGTGGGCACGGGGAACACCGCCAAGTGGTGATCCTGAATAACGACACCGGCGGTTCATCCCCGTGGGCACGGGGAACACACAGACAGGCGCTTGGCTCTCGCTGGTGTTTGCGGTTCATCCCCGTGGGCACGGGGAACAGGCGTTGACGCTGAGTCCGGCGAAACTCCTAGACGGTTCATCCCCGTGGGCACGGGGAACACGGCGCCGATCTGCCTATGAGTACACGAAGTTTCGGTTCATCCCCGTGGGCACGGGGAACACGTATGCCGATCGATGAGGCCCCTCTACTGGCGCGGTTCATCCCCGTGGGCACGGGGAACACCTGATGCAGTGGCACCCGCGCTAACAACAATACGGTTCATCCCCGTGGGCACGGGGAACACTGCAGATGCTATGACACGGGAGCCAATGCGCCCGGTTCATCCCCGTGGGCACGGGGAACACACTAACATCAGTCATGCCGATCAGCTTTACAGCGGTTCATCCCCGTGGGCACGGGGAACACCATAATAAAACCGTCTTGAAATACCCGATCTGCGGTTCATCCCCGTGGGCACGGGGAACACTTTTATAAAGCATAGCATCATACTCACGTTCACGGTTCATCCCCGTGGGCACGGGGAACACTACGACTCCAGTGTGAAGGTGCTGAACGATCACGGTTCATCCCCGTGGGCACGGGGAACACTTTAATCATTTCCTTAAAACCATCACCATTGGCGGTTCATCCCCGTGGGCACGGGGAACACCACTAAAAACCTTTAATTTAGCCATGGGCCAACGGTTCATCCCCGTGGGCACGGGGAACACCTAAATGTAAAATTTTTCATCTTCTAACTTTCCGGTTCATCCCCGTGGGCACGGGGAACACGACGGCGTGAGGGCTTGGCTCTACGCCCATCACCGGTTCATCCCCGTGGGCACGGGGAACACGCTTTTGCCTTCCAACGTGCTCTAATTTAGCACGGTTCATCCCCGTGGGCACGGGGAACACCAGCGCGGAAGCATAGACAATGTTCGCCAACGCGGTTCATCCCCGTGGGCACGGGGAACACGCGAACGCAGCTTGAGCCTGCAGTGCTTCTTGCGGTTCATCCCCGTGGGCACGGGGAACACTCAGGGCTGCACAGGCCGCGATAACGCTTACCCGGTTCATCCCCGTGGGCACGGGGAACACCAGCGTATTCGCTACATCGTCGGCGACTCAATCGGTTCATCCCCGTGGGCACGGGGAACACAACTCAAGGCCATCATCATCTACCCTTATAGTCGGTTCATCCCCGTGGGCACGGGGAACACATTAAGCCCGAGCGGGTTATCTAGCCTTTGCTCGGTTCATCCCCGTGGGCACGGGGAACACTTCCCGCGCAAGCGTACCCGCAAGGGCGTCTACGGTTCATCCCCGTGGGCACGGGGAACACAGTGGTCGTGGCCGAGCCACCCAACTCAGTCGCGGTTCATCCCCGTGGGCACGGGGAACACAAACCCATCGACCAGCATGCTGGCAGCTTCTGCGGTTCATCCCCGTGGGCACGGGGAACACGCTCTGATGCAGCCGAGCATTCTTTGATTAAACGGTTCATCCCCGTGGGCACGGGGAACACTGTCGAAAAAGCGATGCGAGTTATAGCGACCTCGGTTCATCCCCGTGGGCACGGGGAACACGGGGCATGGAAGAGGAACCGACGAACCTAACCCGGTTCATCCCCGTGGGCACGGGGAACACAGCCGCTACTGCCGCCGTAGATATAGCCACATCGGTTCATCCCCGTGGGCACGGGGAACACGATGCCCGTTTCAGCGTCATACCATTGGCCGTCGGTTCATCCCCGTGGGCACGGGGAACACGGTTTAAAACTGGCGGCCAAGGTCAACGAAGCCGGTTCATCCCCGTGGGCACGGGGAACACAGAATTTAAGAGCGCTGGTAGTTTGGATCAGGCGGTTCATCCCCGTGGGCACGGGGAACACTAACCAAATCATTTCACCTTTCATACGCCCTGCGGTTCATCCCCGTGGGCACGGGGAACACTTCTCCGGTATTGGCCTTAGCGGTTGCTCGACCGGTTCATCCCCGTGGGCACGGGGAACACTAGTGGCTTAAAGCAAAAATCCTGATCGCATTCGGTTCATCCCCGTGGGCACGGGGAACACGGTATAGCCCAGCTGAAATATCTTGGCGCCCGCGGTTCATCCCCGTGGGCACGGGGAACACTGGTCAATCACGCCAGCGGCAGCAGGGGTAAACGGTTCATCCCCGTGGGCACGGGGAACACGACTGTAACGAAATGGAAAGCCTGCGCGCCACCGGTTCATCCCCGTGGGCACGGGGAACACAAAGTCGATACGCACTCGGCCGGTGGGTAGCTCGGTTCATCCCCGTGGGCACGGGGAACACTTGCGAAGGGTCGGAGCCATCCAGCTGATCGACGGTTCATCCCCGTGGGCACGGGGAACACTTGGCGTAACTGGTGTGCGGGTCAACACCAACCGGTTCATCCCCGTGGGCACGGGGAACACCCGTTATGGGTGATGGCGCACCTATGGTACTGCGGTTCATCCCCGTGGGCACGGGGAACACGTTGGCTGCATCTGTTGCCTGAAAAACCAAGGCGGTTCATCCCCGTGGGCACGGGGAACACTAATCATCAAGCGTAAATCGTAATTGTGACGGCGGTTCATCCCCGTGGGCACGGGGAACACAAATTAACCTCTACCCCCGAGTAGTCCCTACCCGGTTCATCCCCGTGGGCACGGGGAACACTTCTTCTACTAGCTTCATTTCTGGAGCGTCATCGGTTCATCCCCGTGGGCACGGGGAACACAGCGCGGCAGCGGCTGCCAGTTCATCACATGACGGTTCATCCCCGTGGGCACGGGGAACACATTGCCGAACGAACACAGGACATGCGGTTCGCCGGTTCATCCCCGTGGGCACGGGGAACACCTTGAACTGCGACTGTATAGCGTCATCAATCTCGGTTCATCCCCGTGGGCACGGGGAACACTAATGTGATGGTGGTCACGCTTTTACGTTAAACGGTTCATCCCCGTGGGCACGGGGAACACTTTAACGGATGAAGAAAAGACTCGACTCATTACGGTTCATCCCCGTGGGCACGGGGAACACTATGGCGCGAAATGGTCGAGGAACACGAGCAGCGGTTCATCCCCGTGGGCACGGGGAACACGATGGGCACATGCTGCCATTCCGCCACCCGCACGGTTCATCCCCGTGGGCACGGGGAACACCGCATCCGCATCTTTGAGCACAATCGCCCAGCCGGTTCATCCCCGTGGGCACGGGGAACACAATTAAGTGTTAAGAAGATTGCGCCGCTGGTACGGTTCATCCCCGTGGGCACGGGGAACACACCGAATCAGGCTATGCCATTTACCGTGGCCGCGGTTCATCCCCGTGGGCACGGGGAACACTCAGAAACTCAAGGCGTAGCGGGACCGTGTGACGGTTCATCCCCGTGGGCACGGGGAACACCTGACCCGTTACTAAACTCTTAATGTTCGCCTCGGTTCATCCCCGTGGGCACGGGGAACACATGAAGAAGTTCAAGCGTTTGAAGCCGGTTAACGGTTCATCCCCGTGGGCACGGGGAACACATTTACTTGACCAATATAACTCTACTAAACAACGGTTCATCCCCGTGGGCACGGGGAACACTACACCGAAACCAAACCGCCTAGATGAAACATCGGTTCATCCCCGTGGGCACGGGGAACACTAACCGCTCATTTGCTGAGTTCGTGAAACGAGCGGTTCATCCCCGTGGGCACGGGGAACACCACGGAATCAATCCGCAAAACGTCGACGTTTACGGTTCATCCCCGTGGGCACGGGGAACACCGTCACATGAGACGTCGTGACGTGTTCGCCTACGGTTCATCCCCGTGGGCACGGGGAACACCAAAGAAAGGCGCTGTAACGGCGCAACAAGACCGGTTCATCCCCGTGGGCACGGGGAACACAAAACTACCGAAATTTCAGCGCCTCGGTATGACGGTTCATCCCCGTGGGCACGGGGAACACACGAATATCCTCATACAGGTCAGGCAAGGGGACGGTTCATCCCCGTGGGCACGGGGAACACATAAAGCGGTTAAATCAGGATCGACAATATTTCGGTTCATCCCCGTGGGCACGGGGAACACTTGTAACCCGAGCCTTGCACATGATCTCTTTCCGGTTCATCCCCGTGGGCACGGGGAACACGTCAAGATAAGCTCGCGCTCCTTGATGTGATACGGTTCATCCCCGTGGGCACGGGGAACACGGTCACCCCAGCGATGTATGGCCCTGATCCTGACGGTTCATCCCCGTGGGCACGGGGAACACAATACCCGCCGCCGTAATAACATGGCCACACGCGGTTCATCCCCGTGGGCACGGGGAACACTTCAACAATAACCTGTTGCAATACGGGTAAGACGGTTCATCCCCGTGGGCACGGGGAACACGCGTCTTGCGGTCGGTCACTCTCACATTTTTACGGTTCATCCCCGTGGGCACGGGGAACACTAGAGGCTGCAGCGCAACTGCGAGCCAAGGTGCGGTTCATCCCCGTGGGCACGGGGAACACTTGCTTGCCCCATCGATAACCTCGGGCTTAGGCGGTTCATCCCCGTGGGCACGGGGAACACACAGTCATCATAACGCTAGAACATATCACCGCCGGTTCATCCCCGTGGGCACGGGGAACACCAAACGTAAGGGATAGATTCATGCTCACCTCTCGGTTCATCCCCGTGGGCACGGGGAACACACCAAGCGTATACTACTGATTTAACTAGCATTTTCCAACACTAAAAAAGGCACCAACTTTTCCATGTTTTTAAAGATCGTTAACCTATTGATTTTCAACGGGATAAAAAGACACTAGTCGTAAACCATCTAGGTCCACCGGCATACGCCGATTCTCTCCATAAGTTTGAAAATCAAAACCCGACTCCGTATTGGTAGCCCAAGCCATAACCACATTACCCTGCTCTGCTTGTTTGCTCACTTGCAGCCAGATCATTTCACGAATGCGCCGTGATACATCGCCAACATAAACACCGGCTCGTACTTCTAATAACCAAATAGCTAACCGCCCTCTTAATCGCGGCGGAACATTTTCAGTCACCACAACTAACATGCTCATTGTTAACTGCTCCTGTGGCCCGCTTCACCCAATGATTTAGGCTCAGGTATGGCGATAGGTTGTGCATCTTTGGGTGGCGGCGGTGGAGTTATCTCGCCGGCGGCTAATACCTCCTCGATTAAGGGGATCAATTTAGCTAATGTATTGCCGCTGCGAAAGGCATCTCGGCAGGCAATGCGCACCGCTTTATCCGGTTCAGCAGGGTTTTTGCTGGCAATTTCAAATGCCTTAGGCACCACAGTGTCAAATTTAATAATATCGGCAATATCATAGACGAAAGACAATGGCTTGCCGGTATGAATAAAGCCAATGGCTGGCGCATACCCTGCCGCTAATATGGCGGCTTCAGTAATGCCATAAAGGCAAGAGGTCGCGGCGCTGATGCATTGATTAATTTTATCGCCTTTGCTCCAATCTTTTGGATCGTAGCGCCGTCCTTGCCATTTAACTCCATACTCTTTAGCTAATATGCCATACGTCGTACGTACTCGGCTGCCCTCTATTCCCCTAAGCTGATCGACGGAGCGCCGACTGGGTGCGGGTTCACCAAAGCGCAGCTCAAACATTTTACGGACGACTTTTAAACGTAAGTCGTCATCCAGTGCCAACTTAGCTTGATATAGCAGTTTATCGGATCGCGCCCCGCCGGGCTGGCCAGAGGCATACAGTCGCACTCCCGCCTCGCCCACCCAGACCAATAAGGTTCCAACCGTTGCCGCCAATTTGGCCGCCGCATGGGAGACTCGCGTGCCGGGCTCAAGCATAATGCATGCCACCGAGCCCACAGGTATATGGGTGCGAATCCCCGTTTTATCGATTAAAACAAAAGCGCCATCGAGTACATCTATTTGCCCATACCGCAGAAAAATCATGGATACCCGATCTTTCATTGGTATCGGCTTTAGAGGAATAAATGCCATGACCACTCCTTTGTAATGAACAAAGTTTAGATACGACGGATCATCATCATGCCGCAGCCAAAGGCCTTCGCTCTGCCTATACCCTGACGGAGGTTATTTAAAAATAACTCGGGATCGTCAACCGTTAAAGTACCGCTGATATCGATAGAGCTAAATACCGCACCCGCTTGTTTACCTTTAATACGATGTTGTAGATAGGCATCAATTTGTAATGGGTCAGCATCCATTGGGGTTTTAACGCCTATTTTTTGACAACGCGCTTGCCACCATTCCATTAATGCCTGTTCAGATGTGGTTTTTAATGCCAGATCTAGCGTCGCTTTTCTGCCCAGTAGTGTAGCTAGCTCATCACGATAAGCGCCGCTTTCGATAACCGTCAGCCAACGTTCAACATCGGTATCATTGGCCAAGTCGAGCAGTTGATGCTTTAAGTCTTTCTTCGCTCCTGACACGGCAACGGATAAGCGCTTTAACTCATAATGCAACCACTGTTGCTGTGCATCCATCAGCACATCATGGCGTTTTCCTTGCCGACACACGGTAGGATTGACACGAATTTTAAATGCTAATCGCTGCCCTGCCGCTATCTGCGGAGTAAAAGGACGACTTTCGACCTGAAACAGCTGTTCGCTATTATTCGGCGCTTCACGGGAGAGCACATAAAAAATAGGCTCACCAGCAGGAGAGAGCCGACCATCGCTTTGTTCATGGCGAAATAGAAAGTTACGCTGATCTTCTTCTGTAAATAATCGCCACAGTAATTGATGATTGCCATACACCCCTTTGCTCATGGCGCTCACTAATTCATTGCTGGCAGCTGGGCTATCACCCAACCTGATACGGGATAAATACATGTTATTCCTCCACCATGGTCAGTTGATGCTCTTGACGCATACCAAACTGCCACGGCATTCGGCTAATCGGCTCATCCCATACATTACGGCTTTGCACTCCGTCATAATGACCTAATGCATCCGCTTGGCCTTGCCATAAATAGGTCACATTAGAACCGATCCCCAACCAACGCTTATCTTGCTCATAGGTCTTTAATATCGGTGGAAACTCACAATCGAGAGCGGACTTCAGATCAGCCTCAATAAGTTGCGGAAATAACGGCGCTGCCAACGGGCAGGCCTTTCTTCCTAAATAGGGAGTAAACACTGGTTTAATCAGCCCTTTTTTTATCTCATCTAAAGAGAATGCTTGATCTGGCTGCTGCCAAATGGCAACCACCCAGTAGCCGTCACTGCGATAGTCACGACTAGATAACACAGTATTCAATTTATCTTTTGCGATACTTAGCTCATCTTTTCGGGTATAAAAATGCCGTTTTCTATCTTGGGAAGGCACCTGAGCCGTATGATAATCCCTTACTAAGCTACCCGTTGAGTACGATTTTATGGCGACGCCGATACTTAGACGCAGCGTATTTAAACGCTCGGTATCTTCGCGCTTGATACCAAGCCCGGCGGCGATCATTCCCAGCACAGCGGAGCGAGTGGGAGTCAGGCCCGACGGCCTGTCCCCCCCCACCGCCGCCTCTCCCCAGCTGGCGAGTGGACCATATAAACGAAATACCAGATATTCCATAGGGCCCCCCTTAATCAGCAATAAAGGTCTTTAGCTGTTCGAAGCTGCCTTCACCGGTAGTGGCATTCACCGAGTAACGACCATCGGCGCAAGCACCATAGACTTTATCGAAGTTCTCCGCCTGACGTTGTAATGCTTGTACAGCATCTTCTGCTTGATTCTCGCCGCTAATGGGCTTTAAAAAGGCAACGGATAAGGAGCGCGGCTGTTGCTCTCCCTTTTCGGCCAGTACAAAGGATGCATAGGCACGAGACGCAAAGCTGTTTTGTTTACCCTTAGGCGACACTTTAACGGCGGCTTCAACCAAGGCTGCAATCGCCTTATTAGCTAATTCCAAATCGCCACCCAAATTCTTCACTAATAGCTCTTTATCGATGCAGACATAGCTATAAAATAAGGCGGCGGCAAAGGCGGCTTCGCCGATATGAGCAGCACCTAAATCACTATCCGTATTATTAAGATCATCAACAGCGGTAAAGTAATCTTCTTCTACGGCGACACCATGCACACTAATCGCATGGGCCACTTGGCAAGCCGCTTCGCAGTTAAATTCAGGTGAGGATGCCAGCATGCGGCCGAACAGCGCAATATCCACCGCACTTGCATTACGGCGCAACAAAGCCAACTCCTCTTTTTCTGGTGCACGGTTTTCTGTAGCCAGGGTTGCTGCCAGAGACGTGACGGCGTGCATTTCTTCTGGGCTGATATGGGCGAGCTGCTCAATATCTAAGCTGTCTTTCTTTCCCTTACCAAACACAGCTGCTATTTCTATAGCCCATTCCTTAGCTTGCTTTTCTGCCGTGCCTAATTCGGTTAATTGATTAAACACCTGCGTACCTAATTTTTTAGTACGTGTACCAATATTTTCACCTAATGACTGCTCAAATAAGTCGGACACACGCCAGTTACGTTTCAAACTTTGCGAGCTTACTCTTAAACGCTCGCTGCCCCCCATACGCGCGGTTTTGGGGCGGCCCAGATCATCACGGTTTAAGTTCGAAGGTGCATAAGAGGTCAGTAAGTGCAGTTGAATAAATTTACTCATGGGTAGTCTCCTAAATTAATTATTGTTTTTTGCCAAGCCGCTTGCTGCCGCTTGGTAATAATCCATTGCCCAACGCACCGCAATTTTTTTATCTGCTCGCAGTGGCGTGCGCCCGTTATGTTCAGCAAACCAATCGAGTACGCCTTTGGCTAAAGAAGACACTCGGCTTTGGCCATTCACTTGTTTTATCAGTCGGTGTAGGCGTCGATAAAAGTCATCGGGCGTTCTTGCGCCTTGCAGTTGTTGAAAGCGCAATTCACTGACTTTCGGTTTACCCGTCTTTTCATCTACTTGACCTAAACCGGCAGCAAAATTACGGCTGTTATCTTGCTGCTTCACGTGGCTCAAAATACCCGCTAATGCGGCCCAAGCCAGCATCGACTCGCGACGTTGACGAGCTTGTTCGGGCAAACTTAACCATAGGGCTCTAAAGCCTTGAGTCATCAGTACCGCTTCGGGGGTTTGCGCGCGCTTTAGCTCCGCCCTAAATACTGTGGGCGCGGGCCGTATGTTTAACTTGGCGAGCTCTTGTTCAGATAACATCATGGCCTGCCACCAACGCATTAACACCGCTTCTCCGACGAAGTTAGCCGTCACCGGCGTTTGTTCAGTGTGGGTCATAGTGTTTGCTCCTTGGTTAAACCATTAGCTGCTAGATTATCAACAGTTAAATCATCAACTTTGTAATCACTTTTAAATTTCTTGGTCTGCTTACCGCCGAATAACCAGCCCGTTAAATATCGTCGGGCCTGCATTTTTTTATACATATCTCGGTCTGGATGAAAACTGGTTAATACTTGCTCATCAAAGAGATCCATCGCTTGGGTAGATAAGCCATTAAGCCAAGATTTGGCGACCTTAGGCGTTAACCGACCGTCTGGGGTGCTAACTAATTGTTGTATCGAATTAAAAAATAAATCCTGGGTGCGTTGCCAAAACTGTAAGTCAATAAAACTGGTGTCACCTTTGGCGTCTTTGGGCTTATCAAACCACGCGGCTTTAATTTGCGTACGACAATGCCAGAGCACCTCTTGGGCCAACTTTTGCAGCACTTTTATTTCACTGAGTAAGGTGTCTCTTATGTCGGATTCAAGGTTAATTAATGGAAACTCGCTGTTATACCAACCTCTCGCTTTCATATTATCCATATCGAAACCAAAGGCCCATAATCTCGGAGCTTCTCCCCATTCAAAGTCGAAAAACTGAGATTTTTCCCGCATAAAGTCTTGTACTACTTTGGCCGGTAAGCTTCCTTCCTCAATGTCGACGAAGCTCAAGCTATGCCATTGTCGATATTGAATTCCTCCAGGCTGCCCCTTGGTAGAAAGATACGCTTCATCGGGCTTTTTAGGGTTAAAGCGATAATGAGTTAAGGGATGCGACCAAGTGCCATCATAATTATTACCGTAATTACTGGTGCGGTATTGCTGACAAAGTTGCGAGCTGGTCGTCAGGCTAAGCTGGCAAGTTCCTACTTGATCTTCAATTATTAAACGAATGCGGCGCGGCACGGCCCAAAACATCATTAGTGGATGCACATCATAGGCATAAATCTCGCTGCCCTTAGTATTACTAATGCGAGTCGGGCCCAACCAAGGAAATAACTCAGCACTGTGATAATCCGGCGTTGGGTAATCCCAAGATTCAAGGCTTTGCACATTTAGCCATAGCTTTTGCCACAAACTGGACTCAGCTTCGTGGGGTAGCACTAGCGTGGTTAAGGGGCCACCACCGCGCAGCCCGGTTCTGTGCCCTTGCCCGCCAGAGGGCGCATTAATCTGTAGGGTGAATAACGCCAATGCGGCCATGCCGGGTGATAATGCTTCGGCAATACCGCGCTTAATAAAGTGATCGGTATTCAACTTAAGACCGTTAGCGCCGGGGGCTTCTATCAACAAACCTGAGATGGGACTAGGACTAATCGCATCTAAAGGCTCACTATCTTGCATAAATAGCGGACCATCGCCGGTGAGTTCAAAGGCGTGTGTAACCTGCTGTGTGTAGCTGACTAACGCCTCTGCACTTGGTGGGTTCAGATAAAGCGCGTGCCAGTCATGACTATCGTCGGGTGCCATCACGGTTTGTAGCAAGCCGATGGCAAATTGATAAGCGGCACCATGAAAGTCAGCCCTCGGTAAAGCAAAGTCCACTATGTTCGGGTCAACAATGGCTGAAAACGGCAGCTGCTGCTCGCTACCATCTTTAAAGCGATAGCTTAGCCAAGGATCGGTTATCAAATTCATTCACTTGATTCCTTGTCATTAAGGGTAAATAGGAGGCAGCGCACTGCCTCCAAAGCTTACTTTTTAACCGGCACTCTTATTGGCCAGGCTTTTTTCCCATACTGCCTTGCGTCTCGTAGCCGACCGTCTTTTCCTTTGATGTATCGCCGAAAAATAACGACGTAATCATCCTGCTCAGTTTTATCTGTCATAAGTGTTACCTACACAACTTACGAAGCAATTTCATAACAGTATATTGCACCGGACATCGAAGCCTAATATCATCCTCGTTGCGACACTCGGGTGTATTGGGGCAGTACGCTGCTTCAACTACGCCCACCCACCAAGCTTCGATATCAAGATCAAGTAAAACACACCAATGCACTAAGATCAACCAACCAATAAGCTATGTAGCAAAACTACTAAATTAATAGTTAATATAAAGTGGAGCTCACGCAAACGCTGGCGTATTCTATGCAGCGTTCTCCGATGTTCGGAGATGAACCGCTATGCAGCAACACTACCGTGTTAAGTAGCAACACGTTCCCCGCCTTGGCGGGGATTTATTCATTTTGAGTCGCCCCAATTTCTGAGCAGTAACTAAACTGCGTATCCTCTTCTGGTAACCAAGGCTGCAGATACTTAGCCTGCGGGTAACGCCGTAAGATACTGGCAAAAGCGTTCTCTAAACGACTAGGGAGTGGCATAAGCTGGTCAGCGAAACGGTTTTTAGCGAGCTTAACGACGCTGTTGGGTAAAGCATGAGCCGCACCGTCTGCCCACAAAGATAATTGCCCCTGCGTGTCGCATCTCAGCACCAGTACTTGAATGCTTTCTCTGTCTACATAACGAGTACTGATTTCAATGTTGTCATCGTGCCAAGCCTCGGCACTGGTTTGGTTATAGCCCTTATGCCAGGTAATTAATTGGCTCTTGGCTTTAGCGACTTGACTGCGCAATTCACCATAATGGGCGTCTTCTTTTTTCTTTAATGTTTCAGGCATCCGTTCATATACGTCTTCACCATAAACCGCTTCGATCAGCGTTCTGGCTTGAGTAGGCATGCGAATCGCGCCCAATTGTCGGAGCACTTGCATACCTAGCCATAAGCGCCCCGGCGAGCGATACACATATTCGGTATTCAATAGATGGTCGGATAACCAGCTTTCTCTGGGTTCTTCCTGCCAAACCGGCGCATGAACTAATAACAAAGGTGCCGGTCGTTGATCTGTTTCGCTCTCAATCCGATTACCCACTTTATCTCGAGTATGGCGATGTAACCGGCCCGCTCGTTGAATAAGATCATCAATCGGGCAGAGATCGGAGATCATCAAGTCTGCATCCGCATCTAAGCTTTCCTGAAACACTTGGGTCGAGATTAAAATCTGCCCAGCACGCTCTGCATGAACACTCGACTTACCAAAGGTGGCTAACACTTTATCTTCTATCGATTTTCTGTCTTGTAGGGTAAAACGGCTATGAAACAGCGTCAGTTTTTCCAAAGAACCTAGTTGCTTAGCTAAGAGCTGATAGGCATTAATAGCATCGTCAACCGAGTTGCGGATCCAAACCACACACTCGTCCCGCTCATGAGCGGCCAGAATACGTGTCACACAATCTTGCTCAGCGTGAATAAAAGCAACCTCTACTTCACGACTCACGGCTGCTCGGCTTTCAAGCGGTATTTCTTCTAGCCCATTATCCATACTGATTTGGGTGGCTAACGGAAAATCCGATTTTTCAGGTAACCGTATTTCTTCCAGTCCCGCCGCTTCTTGCCATACACGGCATAAGCGCCGTCGCTGATTTTGCGCCAAGGTCGCGGTAAGCAAAATAACGCTGCCACCTTGGCGAAGATGCACTTTTAATAAGTCATCCAATAACTCAAACATAAAACTGTCAGCCGCATGCACTTCATCAAAAATCAGGATCTTGCGATGCAGCCCAAATAAGCGCAGTGGCTGATGCTTGCGCGGTAATACCGCCATCAGCGCCTGATCGATAGTGCCTACGCCCACGGAAGCTAATAGTGCTTTTTTACGCGAGTCAGCTAGCCACTGATTACAGTACAAGCTTGCCGTCTCATCGCCACTGGCGTAGGCACTATCGGTTTGTGACTTAGGTGATAATGCTTCGCGAAATCGCTCATTCATGTCTCTAGCACCGTGCGCCAGTACAATGCTTGGTCGGCTGCCATCCACCGTTAACATCTGTTGATAATGATCGGCAACCCGCGAAAACATGGCATTAGAAGTAGCCATGGTGGGTAAGCCAAAATAGAAACCGTCTGCGTCACCTTGCTGCAATAAGCGGTGCGTTAAGGTTAAGGCGGCTTCGGTTTTTCCCGCTCCTGTAACATCTTCCAGAATAAACAGCTGTGGGCCAGGAGCTAGAGGCACAGATTCGGCCCACGCTTGGAGTGGGGTGGGAGAAAAACCAAAGTGTTCTTTAACAGATAAAAACGGTTGTACTTGAATCGGCTTGTTTAACTCTGCACTCGCAAGCGCCCGCAGAGCTTTTTCTTTAGCCTGCGGCCAATATTCTGCCAGCGTTAAACCTCCTGCGTGATAGGTAAAGTAATCGGTATCAGAGCCTATCCAGTCACTCAAAATAGCCAGCCCAGACAAATGCCAGCTCACCTGACGCAAACGCGAAACCCAGTCTTTATCGGCCAGCTGTGCTTCGGGCCATGTCACTTCTAGTAACGTGGCACAATCGGTCATAAACGCATAGGCGGCGACTTGATCCTGTTCATGACAATAATCTTTCATCATTTTCGGCTGGCTACCCCAATCTATGGGGTAGCCATGGTGACCAAAAACCACATCTAGCAGACTATTTAGGCCGTCTAATGCTCGGCCGGGTATGCCAATATCCGTTTGTACGAGCCCGAGGTCTGCGCCGCTCAATCGCTTACCTCTGCTGGCATGAAGCCAAAAGAAATAACCTAAACGATCATGACGAGCTTCACGGCTATCGTATTCTTTTCTCGGCTGATGACGGCTTAAGGGACTATCAGGAAAGTCTGCGAGTCTCTGGAATGCCGAAGCAAACTTGCCTAAGTCATGCAGCATCAGAGTAAAGGTGAAGATAGTTCTCAGCTGGTTAGGAGTTATTTCTAGAAACTCAGCCAAATTTTTGGCTAAAGGTTTATCTTCATCCAGTAACAGCCAACCTACGGCGGCCACATCCAGCCCGTGATAAGGCAGTAGGTGATAATCTGCGCCGGGTCGCTCGTCGTTTTGGCGTGCCTTACCCCAATACTTAAAATAACTCGCGGTCATGTTTGGCTCCTGCCCCTTGGTCATCACCCTACTCTCCCCTTTCCTGTTGCGTTAGCCAACACTGTACATATAAACATGTCGCTTGAGACGACAGGTTGTTGTGGGTCAAGTAAACAGCCAGGGTTTTATTTCGTCTTGATTGGCTAAAATCAGTTGCTGGGCTACGGGATTGCCGTCGAGCATTTTGGTATTTATCTGTAGCTCTTGTAATAAGTAATGGGCGAGTGCGGCGCGAGTAGTGAGCGCTAATTCGCCGTTGTGCATGCCGTAGTCGTGAATAAGTGCCGCTTGTTGGTCTTCGCTTAAACGGGGATCGGGTTGAATGCGCAGGGTGATTTCTGTCTCCCAGGCGGTATCGGTGGGCAAGCTGCTAACGCATTTACCCTCTGAGCTAGGGGTGCCGTGTAGGCGGCTGAGTACTAAGTCGCGATAAGCTTGGGCTTTTTCGCACCAGGCGCGCAGGTGCCAGCGCCGACCGGTGTTAACGAAGCGAATGGGCACGATAATGCGGCCACTTCTATCTGGATGCGTCACGGCGCCGTAGTCCACTTCTAGCCGCTCGCGGTGACGTATGGCGTGCACTAAGGGCCGCATAATATGCGGGCTAACGTTGCGCGCAGGTGGGCTAAGAATGGCGTGGGCCAGCTGATATTTCTCTGCTACGAGTGGCTGATGGGTGCTTTGGCCGCTGATCCAGTTTAAATATTCGGCGACATCATGGCTGATAAATGCAGGCTTAAAGTCAGCGGTGACTAAAAAGCTTTTCGCAGAGGCACAATAAGTAATACCGTTAGGATAAGCTTCCTGATATTGATTAATGATTTTATTGGCCTGTTGTCGGCCTAATTTAAAATAATATTGTAAATGGCTGCAGGTAATACGGCCCTCCCAATTAGCTAATAATTCGATGAGCCAAAAGCGACGTTCGAGCGTGGTATTGATCATGTTATTTGGCTCTTGGTGGAGGTTATTAGCTCCATTTAAAGCAAGAATTTAACTTGGCTTCAACTTTATTTAATTATTAAGGCTACCGGCATAAAAAACCGACTTAAAAATCGTGATTTAATATCATGCAAGCAGGTAATAGTGAGCGCAGGGCAAACATTAAATGCAGAGCGCGGGACTGAATGCGCGCGCATACAAAAACGCCCTTACCTGCGGCTAGACTAAGGCAAGAGTAAGGGGCGTTGTTATTCATTTACGTTTGCGGCAAACGGTTTTGCCGTGCGCTTTGGTGACTATCGCGTGCTTAGCAACTGCTCCAGATCACGGTACAGGCCAATCGCACTGGCGGTGTAACCTTCTGCGCTAAAATGCACGCCGTCTTTTCGTGCCAAGCCTTTAGCCTGCCACTGGGAGAAGCTACAAGCACCACCCATCATCGCCTGCCAATCCCAAAATAAGGTGTGTTGCTCGCGGGCCACTTGGCGCTGAATGGCCTGCACTGTATTGAGCTGTACTGGGCGGCGCGCTTGGCAAGTGTTGGCACCGGCGTGTTTGATAACATCTGGCGCGCCTACCATCAGCAAGGCTGTCTCGGGCAATTGCGCACGCAGCTGTTTAATGTGGCGAGTTAAACTCGCGTAGTAAGCGGCACTTTCTAAATCGTCATTAAACGCCTCGTTGGTGCCGTAGGCTAAAATAAGCAAGTCTGGCTGCAGCGCCTGCACCGATGCTTGCCAGTTCGGCCCCCATTTATCAAGCATGTGAATGGTGGCGCCATTAATGCCGATGCTGCTCACCATTACCCCGGGCTTACCATTTTCAACCAGCCAGCCGCCCAGCTGTAACGTCTCGGCTTGCACTTGCAGCGTGAGCGGCAGGCGCACTTGCTCTGCTGGCGACCATTGCCAACTGTTACTGGCCGCCCAGCTCACCGACTGACCGTTCATGCGTACAGCCGCCTTATTCGAGCTACGGTACAGGGCGCGCACATTGAAGGCAGTATTGCTGGGAGTGTACTGAGCCAGTTGCAGATGGCTGGCGCTGGTCTGCGGCTCGAGTAAAAAACCACCGGCGGGAAAATTGGCGTGCTTTTCTAAGCGGCTACTAGTCAAGCGCCATTGATCCGCTGTGGCTGCACCGAGCTTAAGTGCGGCGCTGCGCTGGCCGCGAATATTGGCGGGCGGTACCCACCCCGGGCCGGCATTACCAAAGCGCTGCTGCAATGCAGTGCGCAAGGTGCCGGTAAAGAAATCCGCCGCCGTATGTGAATCACCCAACTGAATAATATGGCTCTGCTGATTTTTGTCTCGCAGTTTGGTGGCCATTGGCGTTAGGCGCGATTCACCGTAGTCGGTGAGATGGCCGCGAGTTGTTGACTGGGTTTTAAGCCTAGGCATGAGTGCAGAGGCAACCACAGGCATTTTTTGGGGTACCGGCGGCGTACTGCAACTGCTTAGCAACACGGCACTCAATAGCAAAACCGTACCGGGCAAGGCGCGACAGCGCACTGTGCGGCCTATTCGCGGCACCACATTAGTTGAGAGTATTGGTGGCAAATTGTGTCTCATGTTCGACCTGTTTCTCTGGAGTAAAGACAATGAGTTCAAACAACGCATCAGCCAAGGTGCGCTGACCCGAAGTCGTAAAGTGTATACCGTCGCCAGCACGCATTTTTTGTTTCAGACTGCCATCCCCCATATAGTCGGAATAGGTAGCTTCTGAATACTGAAAAACCTGATTACTGGAAAGAAAAACCTCACCCGCTTGCAGTACTTCTGATTCATACAGCTCATTAAGATAGCTGACTTGGTCGGACAATTTTTTGCCACGCATATATGGCGAGCTAACCCAAATAACATCGACATCGTGACGTTGGGCGCTGCTAATAATATCACGGATCCGGCTGCGGTAGAGGGCTTCCCATTCTGGGCTGGCGAAGCGGAGATATTTGCCGCCTTGACCTGATGGCATATCCCAAGGATCGTTGGGCCCTAAGAAGATGGCCAACAATTTAATATCCGGATTATCTGCTAATGTTTTGCTGATGGTGGCTGGCCAATTAAAAGATTTTGGGTAGGCCAAGCCCGTGCTTTGCCGACTTAAATCTAAACTCGACAAGCCGTATTCGCGCCGCAAGCGTACCGCAAGATGCGGAGCCACCCCTTGCATCATGGAGTCACCGGCAAAGAACACCCGCTGCCCGACACTGATGGTGGCATGCGGCTTAAATTGAGCCACCGGCGGCGAGATAGCCGTTTCAAACTGATTTTCAGCCTCGTCGACTTGGTTGGCGGCAAGCTTAGTCATACCGGCGCAGGCGCACTCAGGTTGCACTTGTGCGGTTAAATCCTGGGTAGCTTGGGTAGCTTGGGTAGACATTGGTATGGTCTCACCCGTTATTTCCACACGAAAAGTCTGCCAAGCCAAGGCGGTGGCAGTATGCACGCGACTGCCCGCTTGCCAAACGGGCACGGTTTTAAGTGATTGCCAAGGCGGCGGGCTGTGATAACTCTGCTGCCAGTAAGTCTCTAGAGAGTCCTGATGCATCCAAACGAGTAACACGCCCGTGACCAGAACAACGTAACCGCTCAGCAGCAATTTTTTTAGGTTGTCCATTATTTAAAAACTCGCATAAATAAAGTTGGGCATGCCATCGGGCGATAAGCTGAAGGCAAGGCTCAATACCGCCGCCAGCACTATGGGGTAATACCACCAGCTGACCCGCTGGATTTCCATCTTTAACCGCTCGGTGAAGGCGACCAGCAATGGATAACTCACAAACAGCAATACAAGGGCCAGCAACTGCAATGAATAATGCTCGAGCAAGGCGGCAAACTGCAGGCTGCTAATTTGCTGTAGCATCAACATGGCGTTATCTAGGCTGTCGCTGCGAAAAAATATCCAAGCGAAGCAGACAAAATGAAAACAGATCACTCGCGCCAGATTACGAGAGAAAAAGGCCATCCCCGGCAGATGGCTCAGTTTTTTAGGCCACAGTTGTTTAGGCCACAGTCGTTCTGGTAGCAATTGCTGCTTTATATTCAGCGCCACAATGCCCAAACCATGTAAGGCGCCCCAAACAACAAAGGTGGTTGCCGCGCCATGCCACAGGCCTGAAATCACCATGGCGATCAGCACGTTGATTTGAACTCTGGCCCAGGGTTTGCGGCTGCCGCCTAAAGGGATGTAGACATAGTCACGGATAAATGTGGACAGGCTAATGTGCCAGCGTGCCCAGAACTCTTTTAGATTGCTGGCGAGGTAAGGCGCATTAAAGTTAATCGGCAGCCGAAAACCCAACAGTAAGGCGATGCCGGTCACCAAATCCGTATAACCGGAGAAGTTAAAATAAATATTCCAGGCATAGGCATAAGCCGCTAATAAGTTTTGCCCTGCACTGTGGCCGCTAGGATCACTAAACACCGGATCAACCATGTGCTCTGACAGCCATGCGCTAAATAAAAACAACTTAAGTATGGCCAGCACGATTAACAATATTGCACGCTGGGGTTCAAGTAGGCTGCGCTGGCTGTCTTGAATTTGCGGCATAAAATGGCTGGCACGATTAATAGGCCCAGCAATAATGCTCGGAAAAAAGCACAGATAAAGTATGAGCTCGTCAAAACGCGCTTTAGGCAATTCTTTGCGCTGCACAGACACCACGTAGCTCACCGAATGAAAGCTGTAATAAGACAAGCCTACCGGCAGCAATAGGTTTAAGGTGGGTAAATCAAGATGCAGGCCTGCCGTTGCAAGAGTTACTTGTATGGTCTCTCGAAAAAATGCGTAATATTTAAACACCACAAACAGGCTGACGATGCAGCTCGCCAGTAGTATATAAATCTGCCGAGGATGTAAAAAACGATCCCCATGATTGGCCAGCCCATAAATAAATAAACTGAAACCGAACAAGATAACAGCAAACTGCATATTGAATAAGGCAACCAAGGCATAACTAGCAACAATGAGCATACCATTGCGCAGATGAGGCACCTTAAGTGGCAGCCAGTAGATCAATAAGAAAGTAACAAAGACCGCAACAAACTCAAAGGATAGAAAATTCATACGGGTGTCATGATTCAATCAAAAGTGGGGGGAATAATATGAACAACACATCTGAGGATGTGTCGTTGGCATCGTCTAGGTTTATCAAGTCGAGTATATTGCTATTAGCTTAACGTCTTTAAACTGTCTGCGTCTAATCAACACCTATAAAACAAAATGGCGCATAGCTTACTCCAGACTCGGTTACAATTAAAGTTTTTACTCAGCACGGAGCAACATTAACTAAAATGTACGTAGTGGTTAAAAAATTGGCATGTTCAGTATTGGGCACGACAGATAGAGGTTCATCTGCTGAAAGTTGTTAGGGAAGCTCTCAAATAATTTATTATCCCTATTTCTATCCTGTAATTACTGCTATTTTCACTGCACCAATGAATGATGAGACAATATTAATGAATAATATATTGATGATTGCAGCTATCGCATTACCTTTAACTCTGATGGTAGGGCAGGCGCACGCTGAAAGCGTCAGTTGTGTTCTGGAAAACAATAAAGTGCTCACCATGAGTAACTTAGCGAGTCAGCCAACATACAGTTACGGCACAGCAGGTAAGGCAGAGCTGACTTTACCTACGAGTTCAGCAAGCAGCAGAGTGTACAAAGGAACTGAAATGTTCAGCGGTGGTGGCTCTCGTTATGTAGCGTTCACGAGTGGTGTATACACATATGTCGTATATAAAGGTGATACTGGCACCTGGGATATGCATGGGTTACGTGTGTATAAAAATGCTGACATCATTATGGAAAAGCGATGTAAGCAGTACGGTGCTCTGGAATATAATTTTGATGCGGTGAGTGCTCCGACTGATGATCTTCCGTACTAAGTTATACGGTGCACTGAATTTTTAATGGTATGAATAAGATGTCTGACAACTTTTGCGCTTATCCCCCCGTAAATTTTTCGTATGTACCGTTGCAAGGTATCTCTAGATCTTGGCCCTACAAACACAACGAGATCCTGATGTTCATCAGAAAGACTTAAATACTTGCTGCAAGCTGGAAACCCTAAGTTAAAGATAAACACCAATAAAAACACCGCCTTGAGGCGGTGTTTGTTTGTGTAACGCAAAGCGTACGGCGTAAAGTGTATTGGCTGGTCACTGGGCTACATTTTCTTCCCCATCACCTTTACACCTCACTCTTCACGCTCTTACAAATTACGTAAACTCTGAATACGTTTCTCTAATGGCGGGTGGCTCATAAACAGCTCACTCTTACCTTGACCGTTAATGCCAAAGGCGGCCAGTGAACCGTCTAATTCCGCTTGTGAGCCTTGGCCTAAACGCTGCAGGGCGGCAATCATTTTGTCTTTGCCAACCAAGCGTGCCGAGCCTTCGTCGGCACGGTATTCGCGGTAGCGGCTAAACCACATCACGATAATGGACGCCAACATGCCGAACACCAGTTCCAATACCATCACCACGCCAAAGTAAGCAATGCCGCCTAGGCCACCGCCCTCTTCATTGTCTTTGTTCATGGCGCCGCTGATAAGGTTCGCCACAATGCGTGCAAAGAACATCACGAAGGTGTTCACCACCCCTTGTAGCAAGGTCATGGTTACCATGTCGCCGTTGGCGATATGGCTGATTTCGTGGGCCAATACGGCTTCGGCTTCATCGCGGGTCATTTGGTACATCAAACCCGAGGACACGGCCACCAGCGAGCTGTTGCGGCTGGCACCCGTGGCAAAGGCGTTCATGTCCCGTGAGTCGTAAATTCCCACTTCTGGCATGCCAATGCCGGCTTGTTGAGCTTGACGCGTCACTGTACTGAACAACCAGTGCTCCATTTCATTACGCGGCTGTTCAATGATTTGCACGTTGTAGGCGCGCTTGGCCATCCATTTTGAAATTAGCAGTGAGATAAAAGCACCGCCAAAGCCAAATACGGCACAGAACACCAGCAAACCTCCTATGCTGCTGCGATCGATACCCAGCATAGAAAACACTATGTTCAGCACCACACCCAACACCAGCACCACGGCCAGGTTAGTGGCAATAAACAATAAAATGCGCTTCATACGTTTCCTTGATCTAAAAAGTCTACAGACATAATGGGGCTAATTTCGCCAAATTCAAGGTGAGAATTATGACAGATAAGGCTTATTTTTGTTATTTCAATAAGGGGGAAACATCAATAAAGTTATGCACGCTCTCAGTGACCTCACCGCCCAACCAAGGGATCTCGCCTAACAAGGGCGCATTAATGCGCAGTTTTAGTGCCTCAACGTTGGCTTGCACTTCGTTCATCTGCGGATCTATATGGTTAAGTACCCAACCGGCCACGACCAAGCCGTCGTGGCGGATGGCCTCGAGCGTGAGCAGCGCATGATTAATACAACCTAAGCGCGCGCCCACCACCAAGATCACCGGCAGATGCTCAACCTTGGCCCAGTCCGATAAATACTGACGCTCATTAATGGGTAAGCGCCAACCGCCGGCGCCTTCGACAAAAATCCAATCGACGGCGGTGGCTTTGAGCCGTGCTAAACCGTCGCTTACACGACCTAAGCTTATCGACTCATTGGCTTGAGCCGCCGCTATGTGCGGCGCTATGGCAGGCGCAAAAGCATAGGGATTGTGCATGGCGTAAGGCAAAGAAATGGATGAGCTGGCCTGTAAGGTGAGCGCATCGCTGTTTTTAAGCTCACCATCCAACAACACACAGCCTGAGGCCACCGGCTTATAACCGAGTACCTTGCGGCCCGACTCGACGGCCGCTTGCATCAAAGCTTGAGTCACTAAGGTTTTGCCCACTTCCGTATCGGTGCCGGTCACAAAAAAGGTCTTAACCATAAATCACTCCATAAGCCAGTTGGTAGTTGGCCACGCTTTGGCCTTGGGTATTAATAGGATAGGTAAGATTAAGCCGCTGCCAACTGTGCTTGCCCATGAGCCCGGCGCGGCGCTCGGTATTCACCCGATTCGCCCCTATGCCTTTTAGCGACAGCAATAATGATCTTAGATCGCCAAAGGCTAACTGCTCGCTTGCATAGTCACAATGCCAGCGCTTGCCGGTGGCCGCTAAATCTTGCTCTAATTGCGCGGCCGTCATAAAGCGATTGATAGGACTAGGCAGGCCTTGAGTATGCCAACAGTGCGCAAGCTCGGCCAAGCTGCCCTCAATTAAGGTGGCAAACACCAGCACGCCGCCGGGTTTGAGTCGCTGACTCCAGCCCGCCAGCCAAGCTGCAGGATTGCTGCTCCATTGCAGGCACAGATTGGCAAAAATAAAGTCCAGACTCTGCTCGGCCAAGGGCTGGGTGTCCATGTCGGCACACAGCGCTGTAATATCGGCTTTGAGACGCGCCTGCTGTAGCATGGCCGGTGATAAGTCTAGCGCCAGCAAGTGCTCGGTTTTCGCTTTAAGGGCGGGCACAAACCAGCCGCTGCCACAGCCAAGATCCAATCCTACCGAAACACCATAAGGCTGAGCGGCGGTTAATCGCGCCAGCAGCGCCATGCCGCTGCGCCTTTGCAGTTCGTTATGCAGCTCGTAACTGTGGGCGGCGCGGCCAAAGGCGCTGGCCACTTGTTGCTTGTTTATGATTGAGTCACTTTTCAACATCAAATGGGTGGTCATAGTTAATATCGCATAATTAATGTGGACTCAGTGACAAAGAGATTTACGCCTACGGCAAAATATCAACCCCAACATATGGCACCTTGTAGCCCCGCGCTTTAGCTGCGAGTTCTGCGCAGCAGGATGGTTTAAACATTCTAAAGGCTCTCTCGCCACGGAATCCACGGACCCCACGGAAAAACCAAGATTAAGATCAAAGACTCAAGATGCTGAGTAACGCTTCAACAAGTCACCATTCCCTGATCCCTATTCCCTTTGTGTTGCTGCTCTTCGTCCGTGGTTTCCGTGGATTTTGTGGCAAAAAATGTTTTAAAATCATCCTGCAAACGCAGGATCGGCAGCTAAAGCGCCGGCTACAGAAGACTAAGCCGATGTTGTTCTCTTCACCCTTTCCCCTTCACTCTTCACATACCTTTTCCAAGGCCGTTAGTAAGGCCGCGATATCCGCTTGGCTGTGGGCGGCGCTTAAGGTGATGCGCAGCCGTGACGAGCCCTTAGGCACGGTCGGTGGACGGATGGCGCCCACCCAAAAGCCTTGCTCACGCAAGCGCGCGGCTAACTGCAAGGTCATTTGCTCATCGCCCATGGCCCCACCACTCACCAACTCTTTACCTAGTAATAAGGGCTGAATGGCGGTGTTTGAGGGCAATAGCTGTAATGGCAGGTTTGCCGCCCCAGCACGAAATTGCTGAATGCGCGCCTGTAATTGCTCACGTTTGTCATCCGCGCCTTGCACCAAGCGCACCGCCGCCAAGATGGCCGCCACTTGCGGTGGCGGAAGATGGGTGCTGTACACATAACTGCGGGCGTGATTATGCAAATAATCAATCAGCGCCTGACTGCCACCAATAAAGGCGCCACTCACGCCCAGCGCCTTACCAAAAGTGCCCATGTGAATATGCACTTGAGTGGCCGCCACGCCCTGCTCGCTTAAGGTGCCGCGCCCTTGTTTACCCAGCACGCCTAAGCCATGGGCATCATCTATCATCAGCCAGTTACGGGTTTGTGCGGCAAGCGTACTTAAGCCTTGCCAGTCGCCTTGGTCGCCGTCCATGCTGAACACGCCTTCAGACACAATCAGCCCCGCTTTATCTTTAAGCCGCGCGGCCAATGCGGCTAGGTCGTTATGGCCAAAGCGCTGCATCTTGGCCGGACTTAAGGCACCCGCCTCTTGCAGCGAGGCATGATTGAGTCGGTCTTGCCAAATAATGTGCTCTTTACTGAGCAAGGTTTTGATCAATGCTTGATTGGCAGAAAACCCCGAGCTAAACAGCATAACGGCCTCTAGCCCCAGCCATTCAGCCAACTCAGATTCAAGCTGGCGATGAATCGCCTGATGGCCCACTACTAAGGGGGACGCCACGGCACCCACGCCAAACTCGCGGGCTGCCGCATCGGCGGCCGTTATCAGCTCTGGTGCCTGACTTAAGCCTAAATAATCGTTACCGGCAAAGTTGAGAAACGTCTTGCCTTGGCTCACTAACTGGCGCCCGATTACCTTATCGATGGCGGGTAAACGCCGCCTAAGGCCCGCCGCTTCGCGCTCGGCAAGACACAAATTAAAGGGCATGTTTGAACCTTATAAATTGATAGCGCCCTGCGCCCAGCACCAAGCGCCAAGTTAAAGCGTTAAAACACCAACCCGAGATCCTGATAGTCATCAGGATGGCGGCAAAAACCAAAACCAATCGGTGTTTGTTTTTAGCTGGCCGCCGGGCGTTTGGCGCTGCGCTTAAGCTTCGTAATACAAAACCGGTTCGGCTTGGGCGGCAATTTGTTCATGCAGCTCAATTTCAGTCATTTCATCAGGCTTTTGGCTCACACCGCTAGGGCGCAGGCCTAAACGCTTGAATAACTGCATGTCGCTGTTTTCATCTGGGTTGGGCGTGGTCAGCAGCTTGCAGCCGTAGAAGATGGAGTTGGCACCTGCCATAAAACACATGGCTTGCATTTGGTCGTTCATTTTTTCGCGCCCCGCCGACAAGCGCACATGGCTTTGCGGCATTAAGATGCGAGCCACGGCGATAGTACGAATAAAATCAAAGTCATCCAGATCAGCTTGGTTTTCCATGGGCGTGCCTTTGACTTTTACTAGCATATTAATGGGCACACTTTCGGGCTGGCGTGGCAGGTTGGCCAGCGCTTGCAGCAGGCCGGCTCTGTCTTCGGCACTTTCACCTAAGCCCACTATGCCGCCGGAGCAGACTTTCATGCCGGAGTTACGCACGTTTTCAAGCGTATCTAAGCGATCCGCATAGGTGCGGGTGGTAATAATATCACCGTAAAATTCGGGGCTGGTGTCGAGGTTGTGGTTGTAATAATCCAAGCCCGCATCGGCTAAGCGGCCGGCTTGGGAGTTATCCAACATGCCGAGTGTCATGCAGGTTTCCAGACCTAAGGACTTCACCTCTTGCACCATTTTGACCAAGTACGGCATATCACGCTCTTTGGGATTGCGCCACGCAGCCCCCATGCAAAAACGGCTGGAGCCATTGGCTTTGGCTTCTTTGGCACGTTCTAACACGTTTTCCATTTCCATTAACCGCTCAACTTCGAGACCTGTGTTATAGCGGGCACTTTGTGGACAGTATTTGCAGTCTTCTGGGCAAGCACCGGTTTTAATGGATAACAGTGTGCTGACCTGAACTTCGTTGGCATCAAAATGCGCCCGGTGCACTTGTTGGGCTTCAAATAACAGATCAAACAGCGGGCGATTAAATAAGGCGAGTACCTGTTCACGACTCACTTGCTCTCGGCTCACTTGTTTAGGGCTCACTTGTTTAGAGTTAACGTGTTTACGGCTAACTTGTGTAGGGCTAACAGTGGCTTGGCTCATGGTCTACTTCCTTATTAGTTTAGCGATGCTTTTTTTGTTGGCTAGTGTAAGCACCAATGTTAGCCTGTCAACCATAAACACTTGATCATGTTGACGTTTGGTTGATTTATGTACACATCTACTTTTAATAATGTAACTGCTGCTGACTCCCTCTCTGACCTCTGCCTCTCCAACCTGAGCAATAACGATTTTGACCGCCAGCATATGTGGCACCCTTATACGTCGCTCACCCAGCCCCTGCCCTGCTATGAAGTAGCCAGTGCCGAGGGCGTGCACTTGCAGCTCAGTGATGGCCGCAGGCTTATCGATGGCATGTCCTCTTGGTGGGCCTGTTTGCACGGCTATAATGTGCCCGAACTCAATGCCGCCGCCACCGCACAATTAGCCAAGATGTCCCATGTGATGTTTGGTGGTTTAACTCATGAACCCGCCATTAACTTATGCCGGGCCTTGAGTGAGATTTTACCTAAAGGCTTGGATCGCTTCTTCTTAGCAGACTCGGGATCGGTGTCGGTGGAAGTGGCGCTAAAGATGGCCATTCAATACTGGCACGGCAAAGGCACGCCCAAGACGTTATTCGCCGCCCTCAATAAGGGCTATCACGGCGATACCTTTGGCGCCATGAGCGTCTGTGACCCTAAGGGTGGCATGCACAGCTTGTACAAAGGTTTCTTGCCCGAGCATGTGTTTATTGACAGCCCCAACAGCCGTTTTGGCGGCGATTGGGATCCCCAAGACTTGGTGCCTTTAGAACAATTATTGCTTGCGCGGCATCAGGAGTTGGCGGCCTTGGTGCTAGAGCCCATAGTGCAAGGCGCTGGGGGTATGTGTTTTTATCACCCTGAATTTTTAAAGGGCGCACGCAAATTGTGCGACCAATATCAGGTGCTGTTGATCGTCGATGAAATTGCCACCGGCTTTGGCCGAACCGGTCAGTTATTCGCCTGTGAATGGGCAGAGATTTCGCCAGACATAATGTGCATCGGTAAGGCGCTCACCGGCGGCTATATGACGATGGCGGCCACCATTACCACGCAAAAGGTGGCAAACACCATTTGCAACGGCCCCGCCGGCGTGCTGATGCACGGCCCCACTTTTATGGCCAATCCACTGGCCTGTGCCGTGGCGCTGGCTAGCCTTACATTATTGTTAAGCAGCCCTTGGCGGGCGCGCATTCAGGCGATTGAAGCGCAGCTGAAACGTGAGCTGGCCAAGGCCGAGGGATTGGCCAAGGTGGCGGACGTACGTGTGTTGGGGGGTATAGGCGTGATTGAGCTTCACCAGCCACTGGATGTGGCCCGCGTGCAAGCGCAATTGGTCGAGCTTGGCGTGTGGATCCGCCCCTTTGGTAAGTTGCTGTATGTCATGCCGCCCTACATTATTAGCCCAGAGCAGCTAAGTACATTAACGAGGGCTATGTTGCTTATCTGTGAGGCGTAAGGTTAGTTGGATGTGCTCCTTACGCCTTGGCCTTCAACATTGGTTCAGTAATAGCTCTGGCCTTCGGCCGCCATACGCACCAAGGGTGCACAAGGGGCAAAACGCGCGCCGTATTTGCGCACGTATTCTTGCATCTTATCCACCACGACCTGAATGCCCAGCTGGTGCATATAAAAGAAGGGGCCGCCAGTAAAAGGCGGATAACCTATGCCAAAGATGGCCCCAATGTCACCGTCGCGCGCCGAGGCGATCACGCCTTCATCTAGCGCCAGCGCGGCCTCGTTTAACATCAGTAAAACACAGCGCTCTGCCAGCTCTTGGGCGGGCAATTGGCTCAAGGGCTTGATCTGCAGCAATTTATAGACGCTTTCATCGACTAGTTTGGATTTTTTCGGCCGTTTCTTCGCCTCGTAACGATAAAAGCCCCGGCCATTTTTCTTACCCTTACGATTATCTTCCAGCAGCTTGTTAAAGGCCTCGGGTGCGATAAAACGCTCTCCCAGCTCAGTCGCTAAAATAGGCGAAATTTTAGTAGCAATATCTATGCCCACTTCGTCCAGCAACGTCATGGGGCCCACCGGAAAACCATATGCCACTAGCGCACGGTCGATGGCATCTATGGGCTCACCGCCCAGCAACAGCCGAGCCGCCTCATTTAAATAAGGTGCCAATATCCGATTCACGTAAAAACCGGCCTTGTCTTGCACCACGATCGGCGTCTTACCTTGGGCTCTGGCCAACTTCAACGCCGTGGCTACCGCGGTGGCGCAGGTGCCTGCATGAGGGATAACCTCGACTAAGGGCATTTTATCCACTGGGCTAAAGTAATGCAGGCCCAATATTTGCTCGGGTCTGGCAGCGTTTGCGGCAATCTGATGAATGGGCAAAGAGGAGGTGTTAGTGGCAAACACTGTACTGGGCGCACAGTGCGCTTCTACTTCTGCCACCATGTTCCGCTTCACCTCTAGGTCTTCAAAGACAGCTTCGACCACCATCTCAACACGTTCAAAACCGCTGTAATTCAGGGTGCCGGTGATATGGCCCAGCTGCTTGTGCATCTCGGGCTCGCGCAGGTGCCCTTTTCGCACCTTCGCCATTAATAAGCCATGCGCACTCTTCATGGCCTGATTAATACCCTGATGTGAAATGTCTTTAATGCGCACCGGTAAACCGGCGTGAGTGGCGCTAACATAGCCGATACCGCCGCCCATTAAGCCACCACCCAGCACGCCTATATGGCTGAGCGACTTGGGCTTAGCGCCCTGCCATTGGGTTTCTTTTTTCTGCTCGGTGGTGGCAAAAAATAAGTGACGCAAGGCCGCCGACTCGCAGCTCATCACTAACTCACCAAAGGCCTGCGCTTCGGCAGCCAAACCGGCTTGCATCCCCTGCTCTAGACCCACCTTAACCACCTGCAGCAGTTTAAACGGCGCCGGATAGTGATCTCCGGTTTTGGCTTTCACCCGGCGCTCGGCCTGCTCAAACACCAACTTGCGCCCGATGGGATTACCTTGCAGCACCCATTGGCTGAGCGATGAAGTCTGTTTGCTGTTGCGCGCCAAATTAGCTTTGCCTACCCTGTCTTTGGCAAGCGCAATCGCGGTGTCGAGTAAGATGCTCTCCGCGACCATGTCATCCACTAAGCCGCATTTAAGGGCTTGTTTGGCTCGCAGCTGCTTGCCGGTGAGCATCATATCCAGTGCCGTGGTTAAGCCCACCAATGCTGGTAAACGCTGCGTGCCGCCTGAGCCGGGTATTAGGCCTAACTGCACTTCCGGCAAACCGAGGCGCGTGTGAGGGACGTCACTGCACACTCGGCCATGACAGGCCAGCGCCAACTCTAAACCACCGCCTAGGCAAGGGCCATGAATCGCAGCGATAAGGGGAATATTTAGTGCCGCCAGTTGGTTAAATATGCCCTGCCCCGCTACTGATAAATCCCTTGCTTGCTCTGCGCTGCGGCAAGCGGCCAGCATGTTAACGTCGGCCCCAGCAATAAAGGAGTCTGGCTTGCCCGAGCGCAGCACCAAACCTTTAATGTGCGGATTGGCCGTTACCTCAGCCAACAAGGTATTCATTTCCACCACGAAATTTTCGCGCAGCGTGTTCATTCGCTCGCCGGGCACGTCTATGGTGATAATGCCAATCTCGTCTTGCAGCTGCAGGCTAAAAACAGACGCGGCTGTGTGCGGTGTTTCGCAGGTGACCTGAGGGTCGATAATTTGCTCTGTCATTGGGCTGCCTCCAACACCATGGCCACGCCTAGGCCACCGGCGGCGCAGGCCGTGGTGAGCGCCAAACCGCCGCCACGGCGATTAAGTTCGGTCAACGTTTGAGTGATCATGCGCGCACCTGTGGCGGCAAACGGATGCCCGTAGGCTAAAGATCCACCCAGGACGTTAAATTTCGTCATGTCGACTTCGCCAATGGCTTGGCTGCGATTAAGGTGCTGCTGGGCAAAGCGCGGGCTGGCAAACATCGCTAAGTTAGCCAAGGTTTGGGCCGCAAAGGCTTCATGCATATCGATTAAGTCCATGTCCGCCAAGGTACAGCCTGCCTTATCCAGCGCCAACGGCGTGGCATAGCTTGGGCCAAGTAACATGTCGTGTTGCACACTGATGGCGGCATACGCATAACTGCGCACATAGCCCAATGGCGTGAGCCCAAGCTCCTTGGCTCGGCTTTCCGTCATCATCAAAATAGCGGCCGCGCCATCGGTGAGCGGCGTACTGGTGCCCGCGGTTACAGTACCGTGGCGGCGTTCGAAGGCGGGCTTGAGTTTGGCGTAATCGGCCAATGTCGACTCGGCTCGAATATTATTATCTTGCTCAAAGGCGGCCTTAAAAGGCGGCACGTAGCAAGCCATCACTTGCTCGCTCAGTCTGCCATCTTGCCAAGCCTGCGTGGCCAATTGATGAGATCGCAGGGCAAATTCGTCTTGTGCTTCACGGCTAATACCATGACTTTTTGCCATTTGCTCTGCGGTTTGGCCCATGGATAGTCCAGTGGAATATTCGGCCACCGCCGGCGGCACTGGGGCCAAGTCCGCCAATTTTAAGCGACGCACTATGGCAAATTTGGCGCTCAAGGTTTTCGCCTTGCTCAAGTCCAGTAAAGCTTCGGCTAAACTTTTAGACACGCCAATGGGTAATACAGAAGACGAGTCAGCACCGCCCGCTATGCCCACCTGCAGTTGGCCGGCCAACATAGACTCGGCTAAGTTTGATACCGCTTGAAAGCTGGTAGCACAGGCGCGTGTCACGCTGTATGCATCCGTGGTGACTGGCAAGGTGCTCGCCAGCACGATTTCGCGGGCAATATTGGGTGCAGTGGGCATTTGCACTACCTGACCAAACACCAGTTGCTGCACCTCGCAGGCCTCCATAGGCGTGCGCGCCAGCAGCTCGTTAACTACCATGGTACCCAGCTCAAGAGCAGGAATGCCGCGAAAAGCACTCGCTTGACGGGCAAAGGGCGTTCTCAGTCCCGACACTATGGCGATGCGATCACCGTTGGGGGTAAGTAGTGGATTTTTCGCCGCCATGCAGGCTCCTTTATGAGCATAAATAATGAAACTGAGGCAATGAGTGCTAGCTGCTAAAATTGACCAATTAACCCTAATATCAATTAAACATGCGTTAATTACAGGTCTGACCTCAACTATGCTAGCAAAGAAAACTGCTTGGGAACACTGGCCATAACTTACTTACGTCACATATTGTTAACAAGACATACCTGACGTTTGCCCTGCCCGCTTAAGCCACACTTAGGCTTCAATTAGGCTTCACTCAAGCCTAACTTAGCCCGCCCTCGTCTAAACTCGGCATAAGTGGCGTCTGCTATATACTCGCATGGGGCTTTAATTATGCGTAAACTCTTCTTAGCCAACCTATTTCAACGGTGAGTAGATGATTTCTTTATTTAGGCGAAAGCAGAACGAGACCGACTCGGTCTCTAGCACTATGGCATTAAAACATCAGCGTTATGAAGATCTGGTGTATGCCGTGCATGGGGATTTGTTTCGCTATGCCTTTTGGTTGTGTCACGACCGCCAAGTTGCCGAAGACTTAGTGCAGGAAACGTTTTTACGCGCCTGGAAGTCACTCGACAGCTTACTGGACGATCAGGCAGCTAAAGCTTGGTTGATCACCATACTACGCCGAGAGAATGCGCGTCGCTTTGAGCGTAAGCGGTTTGACTTAGTGGATGTTGACACAGTATTGGTGCCCGATATGCAAAGTGTCAGTTTGGAACAAGGTATGGAAAACGAATGGCTGCGTCGCCACATAAGCTCGCTTGCCGAAGAATACCGTGAACCTATACTGCTGCAAGTGTTGGGTGGTTTTAGTGGTGAAGAAATAGCCGAGATCTTAGATTTGAACAAAAATACCGTGATGACCCGCCTCTTTCGCGCTCGTAATCAACTGAGAGCGGCGCTGGATAAAGATCCACAAGCAGGAGGTCAGGATAATGGATGAGTTAACGTTTCGGCAGCGCGCTTATGCTAACCCTCAGGATGCAGATCCAGATTTTCTGGCCGCTGCGGCTAGCTCTGAGTCTAATCAAGCCTTGGTTGATCAATTACAACGGCTTGATCTCCACCTGAGCCACGCCTTACAAGAGCCGGTGCCTAAGCACTTGGCTGCCACTTTATTGGCCATTCCCGATAATAACGCCGCCGCTAAGCCCAGCCTAGCGCCCAGTGCCGCATCGAGCCGAGCCCTAGGCTGGCGTCATTTGGCCATAGCTGCTTCTCTTACCTTCGTACTGGGCTTTTCGACCCGCTTTATTTCTTTTAATGATACCAGCCCCGCCTTGACCAGCATGAGCCAAATTGCCATGGAGCATGTGTATGCAGAATCTGCATTTACGTCAGGGGTGGATGAACAAGTGACGCTTACGGCGGTGAATGCCAAATTACAGCCCTATGGTACTCAGCTGCAAAGCTTAGCTGAGGTAGGGCAAGTGTATTACGCCAATCATTGTTTATTTGGCGACGGCCCAGCGGCGCACTTGGTTATTCAGGGGGAGCATCACAGGGTGCACGTATTTATCGTGCCCCCTAAGCGGGAGCTCAACAGCATTCGCCGCTTCTCTGATCAACGCTACCATGGCGAAATCGTACCCATGGAGCTCAATCATCTGGTGGTGATCGGCGAGCAAGACGAAGACATTGATGAGATGGCTAAAAAAATTCAATCCTCGTTAGAACGTTCTATCTAAGCAAAGCAATCGCCGCCATCAATACATAACAGCATCGCTGTAAGCCTAGCGCTGCTGTTATTCATGCCTTTAATAAGCTTGTCCCCTGTTATTGTTAAGCTGCGTTTTCTGCAAGTATGTGGCATGTCAGCGGCATTTGAGGTTTCGCATACTACGCATCACTTTCACCTTAAGCCTCTTTTATTACCACACTGCTATCCCCTCTTAAATAGTCTGTTATTCCTCTATGTCAGCTCAGCGTGTGGCCAAGATCACAGTAAACAGCTGCGTGTCTAAAAACCGACGGACAACTCCCGCAATGCGACATAAGGTTAGGGCAATCGAGAGTTATTCGACTTTATGGGGTAAGATCTTGTTTCGCACGTCAATATGACTGCATCCTCGTCACTTTATCTTTCCTTTTCATGGCAACGCACACGCCGCTCGGACTACAGGAATCCGCTATGACCATAGAAACTCCCATTCTTATTACCTTTATCAGTTATTTGGTGCTCACCATGCTGATTGGTGTGATTGCCTATCGCGCCACCAGCTCGCTCAGTGATTATATTTTGGGTGGCCGCCGTTTAGGCCCTGCCGTCGCCGCCTTAAGTGTGGGCGCATCAGACATGAGTGGTTGGCTATTATTGGGCCTGCCCGGTGCCGTATATTTGTATGGCATTAATCAGGCTTGGATTGGTATTGGCTTAGTGATAGGTGCTTGGCTTAATTGGCTATTTGTGGCGAAGCGGCTGCGAGTCTATACAGAGCAGGCCAATGACTCACTGACTATTCCCGATTTTTTAGAGAATAGACTGGCGGATCACAGCGGCCTGATCCGCGTTATCTCGGCCATTACTATCTTGGTATTTTTTATTTTTTATACCGCTTCCGGCCTAGTGGGCGGCGCCATTTTATTTGAAAAAGTATTTGGTCTGCCTTATATAACAGCCTTGCTGTTAGGTGGCGGAGTCATCATGGCCTATACCTTTATGGGCGGGTTTTTAGCGGTATCTTGGACTGATTTCTTTCAAGGCTGCTTAATGCTGCTGGCGCTTATCGTTTTACCTTGGGCGGTGATGAACGAGCTAGGGGGGGTTAATCAAACCTTAAACACCCTTAATGGCATGGATGCCACTAAGCTGGATTTATTTCACGATTTTTCCTTACTGGGCGGCTTAAGCTTATTGGCGTGGGGCTTGGGCTACTTTGGTCAGCCGCATATTTTAGCGCGCTTTATGGCTATCGACTCGCCAAATTCAGTGCCACTGTCGCGCCGCATTGCCATGAGTTGGATGATATTGTCGCTGTTCGGCGCCTTAGCTGTAGGCCTTGCAGGTGCTGTCTATTTTGCTGGTGTACCGCTGGAAAATTCGGAAACTGTGTTTTTAGCCCTCTCGCAAGCGGTATTTAACCCTTGGGTCGCCGGCTTACTGATTGCCGCCATTTTATCGGCCATTATGAGCACCATAGACTCACAGTTACTGGTGTGCTCCTCCGCCATTACCGAAGACTTTTATAAGCGCTGGTTTCGCCCCCATGCCCAAGATAACGAACTCGTGTGGGTGGGCCGATTCGCCGTGGTCGCGGTAGCCGTGTTTGCCATGTTCATCGCACTGGATCCAAAATCGTCGGTACTGGACTTAGTCAGCTATGCGTGGGCCGGCTTTGGCGCCGCCTTTGGACCCGTGATCATCTTGGCATTGTACTGGCCTCGTCTCACCCGTAATGGCGCCTTAAGTGGCATCGTATTGGGTGCCATCACAGTGATTGGCTGGAAACAACTCAGCGGTGGCCCGCTCGGCATTTTTGACTTGTATGAAATCGTGCCCGGCTTTGTACTTGCCAGCCTTGCTTGTGTGTTGATCAGCCGCTTAGGCACACCACCGAGTAAAACCGTGGTGCTCGGTTTTAGACGCATGGAATCAGAGCTTTAACGCGCATGTTAAATTGAGTTTAAACTCTAATTGATGCTCAGCATCACATCAGCATCAAAAAAGGAGCCCAAGGGCTCCTTTTTTTAAACAAATGTTTTACTTTTAATTAACAAATTCCTATGCTCGTCTTTCGTAAGGGTACGGTCTGTTAAGTCTGGTAAGTGTGCTGAATGAGGTAACAGAATAAGTGCACATCGCCGTACATTATTCACTAATACCACTTTGATGAGAGAGTCCTTCATGAGCAAATACCTACTCAAGTTGTCCCTTGTTGCTGCAGCCACCGCCATGGCTACAGGGCAAGCTCACTCTGCCGCATTTCAACTGGCTGAACAAAACGCCACCGGTATCGGCCGCGCCTATGCTGGTGAAGGTGCCATTGGCGATAACGCCTCCGTGCTGGGCCGCAATCCTGCGGCCATGACACTGTTTGATCGACCTGCGCTATCGGTCGGTGCCACTTACATTAATCCGGCGGTGGATGTAGAAGGTAAGCCCACTCAACGCCAAGCCGCTGGCGCAGCGCTGACTGGCTCACCGACTTCGTCTCAAGACATAGCTGATGATGCTGTGGTGCCCTTCTTTTATTATGTGCAACCGGTGAATGAACAATGGGCGGTGGGTTTTGGTGCTTTTACTAACTACGGCCTATCAACCACCTACCAAGATAATCATTATGCGGGCTCGGTGGCCGGTAAAACCTCGCTGAAAACCTTGAACTTAAATCCTAATATCGCGTTTAAAGCCAATCCTCATTTATCACTCGGCGCTGGGATTAATGCCGTGTATGCGGATGCGGAGCTTATTCGCCATGCAGGTATCGCTTCTCTGCAAGTAAATAGACAAACTGCAGGCCAGCCTTTTGCTACGTCACTGGCACCAGGCTCTGAGTTCGTGCGGCTAACAGGGGATGATTGGGGTTACGGCTGGAATATTGGTCTGTTATTTGAGGCGGATGAACATAATCGTTGGGCGCTCGCCTATCGCTCTAAGATAGATTTAACCTTAGAGGGCCAGTACTCAAGTGCACTCCCACAACTTCCTAATAATCAATCGTTAGCACCGGGTTTACCCGTAGGCACCAGCGGTATTAGCCAACCGGGGAAGTTAGACTTAAGTTTACCGGCCATGGCCGAATTATCGGGCTTCCACCAAGTTCAACCCGATTGGGCATTGCATTACGGCATGCTCTGGACTGAGTGGAGCACCTTCAAAGAGCTGCGCGCGCTTGATCCCCAAGGTGGCACTTATTTTGATAAACCAGAAGGTTTTGAAAACAGCTGGCGCATGAGTGCGGGGGCCACACATCAGCTCAATGATCAACTAACATTACGCGGCGGTATTGCTTACGATAAGTCGCCGGTGCCAGAGAGCGCACGCTCTATCTCTATACCGGACGTCAATCGCACTTGGTATACACTAGGGGCTACCTATGCTGTCAATGAAAACTTGAACATGGATGCCTCTTTTGCCTTCTTAGATGGCAAAAAAGTCGATGTGCAAGAAAATGATTTTACCTTTAAATCCGGTGGCGATGCCTACTTATTCGGCGTACAGATGAACTATGCATTTTAAATAATACGCAGTTAAGTTTGGGTGAATAATTACAGCTATTCCGACGGTTAAAGTGGCATAATAATGCATGATTGGCGCCCAGCAATGGGCGCTTTTTCATGGTTTTGTTTATCCAAACGCAATACTGTATATTTACTCGGTTGTTTTTATTTTTCGGGATCCTTATGCACTGTTTTGTAGCCAGACAAGCTATCTTGGATAGTCGTGGCAATCCGCTAGGGTATGAATTGCTATTTCGTACCAGCCTCGAAAATCGCTTTCCCAACATAGACTCGGAGCTGGCTACCCGACGGTTAATGGCTGAGCAATTTTTAAGCCAAAAAATCGAAGATCTTGTGGGTGACGCGCTGTGTTTCGTCAACTTTCCCGACGCACTATTGCGGGAAGGCATGGCTGAGTCTTTTGACCAACAGCAATTAGTGATTGAAGTACTGGAAACAGCGACTCCAGATGACGAGCTACTGACGTGCGTTAAACAGCTAAAAGAATTAGGCTTTCAGGTCGCCCTTGATGACCATATTCCCAGCACAAAGTGGGATAAGTTTTTGCCATGGGTAGATTATATCAAGATGGACTTGCGCCAAACCACAATGCAAGAATGTAAGAACCTGATTAAACGCAGCCAAAAGTATACTCAGTTACGTTTTATTGCCGAAAAAGTAGAAACGCAGCAAGAGTTCATGGCATCTCAGGACGCGGGCTTTAGCTTTTTCCAGGGCTATTACTTTCAACAGCCGCAGGTCATCAGCCGACGCATTCTCACCACAGACGAAATGACCGCCTTTGAATTACTGTCCGCCATCAGTGACGAAGATATCGATTATAATCGCCTCACCCAACTGTTTAGCCGCGATTTATCTTTGTCATATTACTTATTACGTTATGTAAATAGTTTACACATCGGCTACCGACAGCAAAACATAGATAACTTGCGTAACGCCATCGTGTTTCTCGGCCATCAGCAACTCAAGCGCTTTACCGCCCTTATGATGGCGGCTTATATCAGTAAAAATAAAAACATAGAGCTGTATCGACTTTCCATGATACGCGCCAAATGGTGCGAGCTATTGTCAGCAAAAGTCAGCCCTAGCCTGCAAGATGATGCCTTTCTTTGTGGTCTATTTTCTTTGCTGGATGCACTGCTAGAAAGGCCAATGGCCGACATTTTGCCCCATTTATCTGTCACTGAGCCGGTACGCCAAGCATTATTGGAGCAAAAGGGGCAATTAGGCTTTTTAATGGGCCTGATGCAAGATCATGAACAAGCCAATTGGCCGATGCTACAACAGCGCTTAGACTTTATTAATTTAAGCGCAGACGACAGTAACATGTTTTATGAAGAAGCCATCAAGTGGAGTAAAAACATCACTCAGCATCATCCTCTTTGATCACCCTGAGGGAGGAAACATTTAAGCCTCAGGGTTAAGCTAATTTAGTGCATTGTGATTAAATAAACCGCCTTAATGAACAGGCGGTAGCTCAAATTAGTTGGCATCATCTAGCGGCCTGAGCCAAGCAATATCTCTCGCAAAAAACACCTCAACTACACAAGATAGTTATGCCGCCCTTCTTTTATGCCGCCCTTCTTTGCTGCCAATGCCAAAATACCAATACCAAGATAAAGGCCAGTGTTGCCGCCAGTAACCCTAGCAGCACAGATGAACTGTAACCGAGAGCCACATAACCTATTAAGCTGACCACAGCAATCGAGAGCGCGTAGGGCAGCTGGGTAAGCACATGATCCATATGATGGCAGGCCGCGCCAGTAGAAGACAAAATAGTCGTATCTGAAATAGGTGAGCAATGATCGCCAAATACCGCACCCGCCATCACAGCCGACATAGCAGGCAATAATAGCTGAGCGTCTATGGCCATGGTCATGTCGGCGGCAATGGGCAGCATAATACCAAAAGTACCCCAACTGGTGCCTGTGGCAAACGCCATCATTCCCGCTAGCAAGAACAATACAGCGGGCAATAAGAACAATGGCAAGCTGTGTTGAACTAACGATGCCAAATATTGGCCGGTTTGTAATTGGCTGATCAAGCCCGCGATCAACCAGGCAAATAACAAGATATAAATCGCCGGCAGCATACCCTTCACACCCGTGGTGAGGGTCTGGCGCCAATGGGCAAGAGACACACCTTGTTGCACCATACCAAACACACACACCAATGCGCCTGCGACGCCACCAAACACTAACGAACGCCCGACATTGGTGTGTTCTAATGCGCCTAGCAAACTAAACTCAAGCCCCTCTTGCTTCAACGCATGAGCGCCGGTAAGCAGCAAGCCGACCACGGTCACTAAGGTTAAGGTGGCAATGGCCAATAATAAGTCTATTACTCGCCCTACTTGCTCACTGCTATCCTCAACCCCAGGAGGGGCGCCTTTACTGCTATCAAATAAACTCCCTTTTAAGGCCGCCTCTTCGTGGCGAGCCATGGCACCTAAATCCCAGCCGCCTCGAATCACCAGTAGCACCATAATAAGGGTGAATATCGCATAATAGTTCATGCTACCCATCATCAAGAAGCCGCCCAATGCGGAATGCTCGGTAATGCCGTGACTGACTAAAATACCGCCGACTAAGGCGATAATATAGGCGCCCCAAGAAGAGACAGGCATTAACACACACACGGGGGCGGCGGTAGAGTCTAATAAATAAGCCAACTTGGCACGCGAGATATTAAAGCGGTCGGTAACAGGCCGGCAAATAGTACCCACAGATAAGCTATGGAAATAGTCATCAATAAAAAAGACAAAGACTAATAACCCCGTCATCAGCTTAGCTTGACGCCTATTTTTAATACGGGTTTGTGCCCATTCAGCAAAAGCCAGCGTGGCACCAATGCGGCTTAACATGCTGATAATACAGCCCAATAACAGCAAGAAAGTAAGGATATTAACATTCCATTCGTTAACCGCATTATCTGACCAAAAAAGAGCCAAAGCGCTGCTTAAGACCAACTGCACTGCGCCAGTGACACTAAAATGCTGTAGCAATAGCGCCGCTAAAATAATACCTAAGCCCAGAGATAACAGCACTCGACGGGTAAAGACAGCTAACACTATGGCGAGTAACGGCGGCAACAACGACCAGTAGCTTTGAATAAAAGAAGATTCCACGACAACACCTAACACTGAGTTTTAATATAACGACGGATATCATCACCAGCAATCACATGCTGGCTAGCATAGTCGGGGTAAACGAGCTTACAACTTAACGTATGCAGTAAAGCCTATAACGTTAAATTTATGGCGTTACGTGTGCGACATAAGCAGGTTATAACGCTGGCACCTACTTTACCCTCTATCGCCTACTATGATGATTTTTCATGCGGGCATTACCTACACATGCCCGCTCTGTACCGATGAAGAATAGCTACGAATACTGGGGTTGAATACCTAACCGCGTATTGGGAAAACACATTTATCAACAGCACAAACGTCAGTCCAAAGAGCGGATTAACGGACGAGTGATGCAACTAAAGAGGGTAAGCCGAAGGATCTTACTGGCTGAGCACCAAAAATCAATATTTTTAACCTAAAATCGGCTATCAGACTGATTTTAGACGTTTTAACCTGAAAAATTTTCCGACATATTGTAAATCTTTAACTATGATTAGCTCGAATATATATACAGCTCTATATTTTAACTCAACTGAGTCTGCATCATAACGAGCTGCAAGTTAGCAATAAAAAGATGACGAACCGGCGCTCTTAAACTGAGTAGTAGCCCATTTGTTTTAATTAGCAAATGGCATTCGCAAAATGCAAGGCTATATTAATCCTACTGCTGTAAAAATGGCTTATTATTAACGAGATAAAAGTTTTCTTTCTAATTAACTTGCTTCATTTTAAATGAAGATGTAAATTTAACTCATAAAAAATTATAACCATTAGGTGGATGCAATGACTGAATTCTTGAAAACACTACTGAACATCCGTAGTTTACGTGCGGCAACTCGAGATCTAACTTTGGATCAAATGGAAGAAGCCCTAGCTAAACTGTCTAGCGTGATTGAAGAACAGCGCGAAACTAAAGCAGCTGAGCAAGCAGTCGCCCAAGAACGTGAACGCAAGCTGAAAGAATACATGGAACAAATGGCCGCTGACGGCATTGATTTAAGTGATTTGCTAGAATTGGCAGAACCAGCTAAAAAAGTAAGTGCTCCTCGTAGCAAGCGCCCAGCTAAGTACGAATACACTGACGAAACTGGCGAATACAGAACTTGGACTGGTCAAGGCCGTAAGCCTTCACCAATTAAAAATGCCATGGATAATGGCACTAAAACATTAGAAGATTTCCTTATTAAAAACTAATAAAGACTATCTGATAAGTTTTAAAAGGGCCGTTAGGCCCTTTTTTATGCCTGAAATTTAGCATACCCAGCTATTGCCACCTGAGTAACTCATTGATAGAAAAAAGGCTTATTTATCTCGGTTTCAATAACCCATACAAAGGCTCGGCTAGGCCGTTATGCTTTAACTCATAGATAAGCGCCAATTCTGCCCCTATGGGGCCGCTTGGCCAACCCTGACGCTCTAACCAACATAAATACCCTAACGGTAAGGTGAGCAGCGCTTGCCCACTATGCTTACCAAATGGCATGGGTTTATTAATGATCGTTAATAGCTCTGTCGTGTTCAGGCTCACGTGTTTTTATTCCTTAAATTTCATTTTATTCATAAAAAAGGCGCATATATTATATGCGCCTCTATAACAAATACATATCCGCAATTTTATCGCACAGTTACAAGCTGTTATTGATGGCAGCCAGTACCTGAGCAGGATCCGACGCTTGGGTAATAGGCCGCCCTATTACCAAATAATCACTGCCTGCGGCCAAAGCTTGCTCAGGGGTCATAATGCGACGCTGATCGCCGGCATCACTGCCTGCGGGGCGAATACCGGGTGTGATGAGTTTAAAATCATGGCCCAATTCGGCTTTTAATAAGCTGGCTTCTTGGGCCGAACATACTACGCCATCTAAGCCTGCATCACGCGTTAACCGCGCTAACGCTAACACCTGCTCAGCAGATGAACGCAAGATACCTACCTGAGCCAAATCCTCGTCCGTCATGCTAGTCAGCACGGTAACGGCGATTAACAAGGGAGCCTTATCGCCATAAGGTAATAACGCCTCACGGGCCGCCGTCATCATGCGCATGCCGCCGCTGGCGTGTACATTGACCATCCACACACCTAACTCAGCCGCCGCAGCCACCGCCTTGGCCACCGTATTAGGAATATCGTGAAATTTAAGATCCAAAAACACATCAAACCCAGACTTTACTAGGGTGCGCACAAACTCTGGGCCAAACAGGGTAAACATTTCTTTACCGACTTTTAAGCGGCAATGAGCAGGGTCCAATTGTGCAACTAGCGCTAATGCGGATGCTTGATCCGCATAATCTAGGGCAATCAGAATTTTAGGATCATGTTTGATAGAAGTTTGCATACCAAGTTACCTTAAAAATTTATATAACAAGTGGTGAGGGGTAAGGTGAGATGAGTAAGGGTCGCTTAATTATTTGGTTTTAGCACTTACCCCTTCACCCTTTACGCTTCACACCTCACATTCAATGTGTTTACTCCCCATCTAAACCGCGCATGGGTCTTATGCTGCCCCATTGCTTACAAGACGGGCATTGCCAAAATAATGAACGCGTTGAAAAACCACACTGGCTACATTTATGGCTGGGTTTTAATTTCATTTGCTCGGCAACCAAGTTACTGAGCATATTCAAGCTTTCGCGCGCTCGACCCTGCTCCGCATTGTGCGTCTGGTAAGACATTAAGCGATGAAAGCCTTTCATCGTCGGATGGCGTTGTAATTGCGATAATACCATTTGCTCTGCCGCGAGGGACCCTTGGCGCTCGGCTACATAATCGGCCAGCATTAATACCGCACTGGCACCGCTATCTTCAGCTACCCATAAATGCAGCTGGCGCATAAATTCTGCTTCGTTGTTTAATTGCTGATAACACTGCTGCAAGGGAGACAAGACTTCACTGATGAAGTCTGCATCTTGCTCAGTCACCTGCAACAAATGTGTTAAGGCTTGAGACCAAAGTTGTTGCTGCATATAAAGTGCACCTAAGCGGATATTCGCTCTTACACAACTAGGGTCCGCCTTTAGCGCTTTCTTTAACTGTAAAATCGCCGCTTTGGCGTCTTGTTTGTGCCAATGCTGCTCGGCCAGCTCACAATGAAAATGACCAATTAGCGTCAGCGCTTTTAATCCTTGGCGTTTTTTTAAACGCTCGGCAATGGCAACCGCTTGCACCCAATCTTTGAGCTGCTGATAAATGACTAACAGTAAATTTAACGCTTCTTCTTGATAATCAGGATCGCTTTTCAGTTCGACGAGAATATGCTCGGCTCTGTCTAACAAACCCGCTGCTAAGAAGTCGCGCGCGAGTTCCAGCATCGCTAAATGGCGTTGCTCCCACAACAGATTAGGGCGAGCCACTAGGTTTTGATGAATACGAATCGCACGATCGACTTCGCCTCGGGACCTAAATAAGTTGCCGAGGGCGAGGTGCGTTTCTATGGTTTCGCTATCAACTTGCAGTAACTGAATAAAAAGGTCGACGGCCTTGTCTGGCTCGTCAGACAACAAGAAATTTAACCCAGCAACATATTGCCGAGAAAAGTGATTAGATTTTTTTTGAGCGTCCTGCCGGACCCCTCTGCGTCCCATGTACCAGCCATAAGCAGCAGCGACGGGTAGCAGCAGAAATAACAGTTCCAGCATAAAGCTTATTAATCCTTAATGGGCAAGGCCCTAAGCTCTGTTAACTCTTTTTGTTGACGCTCAACTTTTTTATGCAAACCTTTGTTGTTCATTTTTAGCCGCAGTAACACTACACTAAATACCAGCCAGCCAATGACAAAGCCCGCGATAAAGATAACTGCCAATAATGAAGAAAGACGATACTCGCCTTGTGCTAGCAGATAGTTTACCTGTACCAGCTGATCGTTTTGCGTGCCGAGCGTAATGCCCACGGCAAATAGTATCGCTAAAATAATGAGGCCGATAATTATTTTCACTTAACCCTCGCAACTTCCTGATTTGAGAACTCGCATTATCACGGAAAAACCGCATAGCTGCCAGTCGCGTTACTGTAAAAAGTGATGTAGCACGCTGCTTAATGTTCAATCAGTTAACTTACCTGATATTGAACAGAAAATAAGACTCAATAAATGGGCTAACAATAACGCCCTTAGCTGGGGTTAACACGCTCGCGCAGTTCTTTGCCGGGTTTGAAGTGCGGTACGTGCTTACCAGTCAACTCTACTTTTTCGCCGGTTTTAGGATTACGCCCCTGACGCGGCGCACGATAATGTAGCGAGAAACTACCAAAACCGCGGATCTCAATACGATCCCCGCCCTCAAGGCTGGCTGACATTTGCTCAATTATTTCTTTAATAGCGCCTTCTACTTCTTTAGCAGAAAGATGACTGTACTGTTCTGACAGTCTTTCAATGAGATCTGACTTAGTCATTTGATGCTCTCCTGATCAACACACAACAAAAAGGGGCCGCGAAGGCCCCCTTTTACATTCGGATAGGCTTATTCGCCTTTGGCTGCCTTGAAGGCTTCAGCCATTGCACTTAAACCAACATCTTCTGGCTGTTGTTGGTTAATGTTATCCAGAACGACTTTATCTTCAGCTTCGTCTTTCGCACGGATAGACAAGCTTAAAGTACGGTTCTTACGATCCACACCCATGAAACGTGCTTCGATTTCTTCACCTACTGTTAATACAGTAGATGCGTCTTCGATACGGTCACGAGAGATATCAGCAACGCGGACATAACCTTCCACGCCTTCTTCCATCTCAACTACTGCGCCTTTAGCGTCAACAGCTGTGATAGTACCCTTAACGATAGCACCTTTCTTGAGGTCAGCTAAGTAAGCATTGAACGGATCTTCGTCGATCTGTTTAACGCCCAAGCTGATGCGCTCGCGCTCTGGATCAACTTGCAGAACCACGGCGTCAATTTCGTCGCCTTTCTTGAATTCACGTACGGCTTCTTCGCCTGCGCTCCAAGAGATGTCTGACAAGTGAACCAGACCGTCGATGCCGCCGTCCAGACCGATGAAGATACCGAAGTCAGTGATTGACTTGATCTTACCGGAAACACGGTCGCCCTTGTTGTGGGTTTCCGCGAACAGCTGCCATGGGTTCAGTTTGCACTGCTTCAGGCCCAGAGAGATACGACGACGTTCTTCGTCGATATCCAATACCATTACGTCTACGCTGTCGCCAACAGAAACCACTTTAGATGGGTGGATGTTCTTGTTGGTCCAGTCCATTTCAGACACGTGTACTAAGCCTTCAACGCCTTCTTCGATTTCTACGAAGCAGCCGTAATCAGTCAGGTTAGTTACGCGGCCAGACAGACGCGTGCTTTCTGGGTAACGGCTAGCGATTTCAACCCATGGATCTGCGCCCAACTGCTTAAGGCCCAGAGACACACGAGTGCGCTCACGATCGTACTTCAGAACTTTAACGTTGATTTCGTCACCCACGTTCACGATCTCACTTGGGTGCTTAACGCGCTTCCAAGCCATATCAGTGATGTGCAGCAGGCCATCTACGCCACCCAAGTCAACGAAAGCACCGTAATCGGTCAGGTTCTTAACGATACCCTTAACTTCTTGACCTTCTTGCAGGTTCTCAAGCAACTGCTCACGTTCAACACTGTTTTCAGTTTCGATCACAGCACGACGAGAAACAACTACGTTGTTGCGCTTTTGGTCCAACTTGATGACTTTGAACTCAAGCTCTTTACCTTCCAAATGCAAGGTATCGCGTACTGGACGTACGTCAACCAATGAACCTGGTAGGAAAGCACGGATAGTGTTCACTTCTACAGTGAAGCCACCCTTCACCTTGCCGTTGATCACACCAATAACGGTTTCCTGATCTTCGTAGGCTTTTTCCAGCTGGATCCAAGATTCGTGACGTTTTGCCTTTTCGCGGGAAAGCAGAGTCTCACCGAAACCGTCTTCTACCGCGTCCAGTGCTACGTCTACGACGTCACCAACGCTAACTTCCAACTCGCCCTGAGCGTTTTTAAACTGCTCTACAGGGATAGCGGATTCAGACTTCAGGCCTGCATCTACCAGAACGATACCGTTCTGAATAGCAACTACAGTACCTTTAACAATGGAACCTGGACGGGTTTCAAGTTCTTTCAGAGACTCTTCGAAGAGTTGAGCAAAAGATTCAATCATATTTAATGAATACACTTTTTAAGTTGAACATCCAAAGGGCAATCCGGCACCTAAGGGGTGATTAGTATAGACCCGTTCCATCCTTGGCACGGGCAGAGTCAAGACCATCTTGACTAAAGGTATTGGCTTTTAAACCATTTCAAACAAAATAACCATAGCAGTTTATTCAACTAACTGCAGACCTAAGATGTTAGCTTTAGCGTGGTTTAACACTATATCCAACACTTGTGTGATAGATAAATGTGTCGAATCAATTACTAAGGCATCATCTGCCGCTTTCAAAGGCGCAGTGGCCCGATTACGGTCTCGGTCATCACGGTCTTGAATTTCGCTTAAAAGACGGTCAAAACTAACATCAAAGCCCTTATCTTGCAACTGTAGAAGACGGCGCTGGGCTCTTTCTTCGGCGCTAGCATCGAGAAAAATTTTCACCTGCGCATCCACAAACACCACAGTGCCCATGTCACGACCGTCGGCAATCAAGCCCGGCGCCACGCGAAACGCACGCTGGCGTCGCAGTAATGCCTCACGTACTCGCGGAAATGCCGCTACTTTGCTGGCCGCATTGCCCATTTGTTCGGTACGGATCGCTTGCGACACATCCTCGCCTTCGAGAATCGTTTTTACGTGCCCTTCTACAATCGGAAATTGCACATCTAAATAGGCTGCAAGCGGCACTAAACCTGCTTCATCGTCGAGCGCCACATTATGGTGCAAGGCCGCCAATGCCAATACCCGATAAATGGCGCCCGAGTCGAGCAGTTGCCACTGCAATTTTTGTGCGAGCAATTGGCAAAGGGTGCCTTTACCGGCCCCACCTGGGCCATCTACGGTAATGACGGGAGCTTGTTCTGTCATGGCTTTCTCCAGAAAATCATTAGCTTGAGCACGCGGTTAGTCTGGTGCTGCACGGGCGGCAGTATACCTAAGTCGGTTATTAAAAAGCAGTTATTACCCTATTTAAGCGCACAAATTCTAGCCGCTCATCCCCTTGCCCGACATTGCGCCTATACCTGTCTGCACTTCCGCTTTACAATACAGGTCATTTTTTTGTTACGTCTCAACTAACTTAATAACTAAAGAGGAACGCCATGAGCAGTGTTACCCGGATGGCAAACTCAAAACTGCCGACCCGCTGGGGCACCTTTACCCTGATCGGTTTTGAAGAAGTAGGCACAGGTAAAGATCATGCCGCCCTCGTGATGGGCGACCTAAACGACAATCAACCCGTATTAGGGCGTATTCATTCGGAATGCCTAACCGGTGATGCCCTATTTAGCCTACGTTGTGACTGTGGTTTTCAGCTGCAAGCCGCCATGGAGCGCATTGCCAAAGAAGGTCGCGGTATTCTGTTATACGTACGCCAAGAAGGTCGCGGCATTGGTTTACTGAATAAGATCAGCGCTTATAACCTGCAAGATCAGGGCAAAGATACCGTAGAAGCCAACGTCGAGCTGGGCTTTGATGCGGACATGCGTGATTACACTATTTGTGCCGACATGCTGCACGATTTAGGCATTAAAAAAATGAATTTGATGACCAATAATCCGCGCAAAGTCACCGCACTGGAAAGTTTTGGCATTGAAGTGGTGGAGCGAGTGCCGCTGGAAGAAGGTCGTAATCCCTTCAATGAGCACTACTTGGACACTAAGGCCGGCAAGCTGGGCCACATGTTTAAAGACTAATGGTTCGCCGTTAAACGTTAAGCCTGATTCAGTTAGTCATAGGCAATAACGATTTTAAGTTAAAAAAGGCGCAACACCCACAGCTTTGGGTGTTGCGCCTTTTTTGAAAGTGAAGCTTAACTCGGCCTTGGACATATATTAGATTTTATAGCCCACCCCGTTATTTGGTGGCCTGAGTCGAAAAATTTAAGGTTGACATCAAACCGTGCCGATTAGGTTTTAGCCAGGATCACGACTGAGGTCGATATTGCCTTGCGCTCACCTATCAAAACTTTTTCGCTCTTATCTCTATTTTCCGTGCGTTCCGTGTTCTTCCGTGGCAAAAATTTTTTAATCTTTATTAGCCATGACGCACTGTTTAAGGCAGTACTTCCTGTCCGTCCCAGGCCCATATACGCCCAGATTGCTCTGGGATTAAATTATCTAATACCTGCAATAAATGTGTGGCCGCTTGCATCGGTGTGTGTAATTGCCCCTCACTCAAGCCCGCTCTAAACGGCGCCGATAAATCGGTGGCGACCGTGCCCGGATGCAAGCCCACGATTAAAGCGTCAGGAAAACGACGTTGCCATTCGATACTGACCGTTTTAATGGCCATATTGAGTGCGGCCTTACTGATGCGATAGCTATACCAACCGCCGGCACGATTATCGCTGATACTGCCCACCCGAGCCGATAATGCCGCAAAATGTAACTGATCGGTACGCGTTAAGCGCGTAGCAAGGTATTGCGCCATGGCCAGCGTCGGCCACGTATTAATGTGTAGGCTGTTATAAAAGGCCGACTCGGTTAACTGCTCGATGCGCTTCTCGGGTTGTTGCTCTCCTTGCTGCAGCATGCCGAGAGTATTGATCACAGTCGCTGGCAAGGGATATTGATTACAAGTCTCTGCGACGGCACTGGCATCGGTATTGTCCACTGCATGCCAAGTCGTCTGTGACCAAGCCAAGTCTGATAATTCAGGCCGGGTGCGGCTAAGCAATAAGACTTGTTCGCCGCGCGCCGCCAGCGTTTCGGCTAAGGCACAGCCAATGCCGCCCGCACCCATGATCCAATATTGCATGGCACTCTCCTTTAATGGATCCCCCTTTAATGGATCCCCTTTGACCACTATCCTCTGATGAGTGTCCTCAAATGGCTCATCAATCAGCGTAGACCGAGTCTGAAAGCCTACTCTTTCACCTGTTAATAGATGCGATCAAGATAGCTCAAGCAGCTTGGGGCGGGCTAGGAGTATCAAGCAGACTGACCGCCCAAGAGGTCAATGCCTCACCATGGCGCAAAAAGTGCTCGCCGGTTGTTAAGGGAGCGCGTACGCAAACCGCCTGACCTTGATAACTAAAGCTTAACTGCCAAGCATGCAGATAAACCCGATCCGCCGCCATGCCGCCATAGCGGGCATCGCCTAATATCGGGCTGGCTTGGCTTTTCAGTGCCACACGCAACTGGTGAGTCTTACCGGTGAGCGGCTGTAATAAGAAGCCGCGCAGAGGATTAGCCAACGAAGACTCCGCAGATAAACTGTCTAGTAAACAGCTATGAAAACGGGTAATGGCGGGATTAACTTGGCTGCGGCTGAGTTTCCAACTGCCACCGCGGGCTTTTTCCATGTCACCTTTGATCAAACCCTGCTTTTTGCTCGGCTTATGACCTGATAATGCCAAGTAACATTTACTCACGTTACGCTCTGCAAACTGCAAGCTGAGCTCGCGGTTAGCTTTAGTATGGCGTGCCAGCAATAATACGCCGGTAGTGACTTTATCGAGACGATGGACCGGATACAAGGTTTCGCCCAATTGTTCGCTCAACAGCCGCACTATGCCGGGCTCATCACCCTCCTGATGCATGCCAATACCGGCGGGCTTATTGATAACTAAGTAATCCGGCGTGCTGAGCAGTATGTCCATCTTTAAATCTCTCATGACGGCTGTTGACGCGAGTACCTGCCAGCAGCCCGAAAATGCAAAAAGCCCGCTGCGTGTTAACGCAGCGGGCTTTTTAGTTGTATGGCGGAGGAGCAGGGATTTGAACCCTGGATGGGCTATAAACCCATGCCGGTTTTCAAGACCGGTGCATTCAACCACTCTGCCACCCCTCCGACGCCGTGCATATTACTCAAAGCAGCGGTTGCTTGTAAACCACTAAATCATAATTTATTGGTGAATGTGTATAAAGCACGCAAATTGCCGCATAGGTAACCAATACGCGGCTTAAGGCATGCAAGACAAGGCTCGACAAGCCGGTCATCTTATGTCCAAATGGTGTGATATTTTTACAGTTACGGGTTTTGTCTTGCCGCAGCGTACCAGAAGATCCAAGCAGCAAACCAAACCGATAAGCGAATTAGGGCCTAAGGAGTTTTACATGCGTTACCAAAATTCGATACCTCGCACTCAAACGAGTGAATTAGCGACCAATAAAGTACTGCGTAACACCTATATGCTGTTAGGTCTCACACTAGTGGTGGCTTCATTAGCAGCTGGGATCAGTGCCATGATGGGCCTACCACGCCCCGGCCTGATTATTACCTTGGTGGGCTTTTACGGTCTGATGTATTTAACCGAGAAAAATCGTGACAGCGGCTTAGGCTTATTATTTATCTTCGCCTTTACTGCCTTCACCGGTTACACCATAGGGCCCATCATCAATCACTACCTGAGCACGGCTAATGGTACTGATACCGTGATGTTAGCGTTAGGCGGCACGGCATTAACCTTCTTATCGCTGTCTGCTTATGTGCTGACCACCAAGAAAGATATGTCGTTCTTAGGCGGCATGATGATGGCCGGCTTCGTGGTGCTGCTGGTCGGTATAGTGGCTAATCTCTTCTTCCAGCTGCCCGCCTTAAGCCAAGCCTTGAGTGCGCTGTTTATTTTGTTCTCATCAGGCGCCATCTTGATGCAGACCAGCGCCATCATTCATGGCGGTGAGCGTAACTATATCTCGGCCACAGTGACCCTGTATGTGTCTATCTTTAATATCTTCTTAAGCTTGCTGAGCCTGTTAGGCTTAAGCCGTGACTAAGCCGTCACTCGGCGAAGAGTAAGCTAACGCCAAGCCCCGCAAGGGGCTTTTTTTATGGTGTTGAAATAAAGCTGTTGCTGTTCATTGTTGATAACTCACGTATTATCAGAACCTTGGTGTTTTTTTGAATTATTCCTTATTTTTCATGACGGGTTTTAAACAACACTATGCTTACTGGTTCCTCAACGTCAGCCTTGATACACGCCTTTAAGAACCTGCTCAGCAGCAGTCACGTTTTTTTTGCGCTTAAAGTATTGTTGGCCATGGGCAGCATCTTGCTGGCCGGCTTAGGCATAGATCACACGCCAGCGGCGGTGACACTCACACTTGGCGTGATGGCCGGCGCCTTAAGTGAGGTGGATCAAAATCCTAAAGGCCGACTGCGCCATCTCTTGATAAGCCTGTGCTGTTTTTTTATCGCCATTACCTTAGTCACGCTATTACTCCCCCACCCTTGGGCTTTTGGCCCGTTATTAGTGCTGGGCACCTTGGTGTTGATGCTGATGGCGGCGTGGGGAAATACTAAGGGTAATCTGGGCTTTGGTATTTTGTTGGTGTCCTTGTATGCGATGCAAGGCCATGCAGACAGCCCGTCCTTTTGGTATCAACCCTTGTTATTAACGCTGGGAGCGGCTTGGTACGGCCTATTGTCTTGGCTTATTTTACTTATCTGGCCCTATAAGCAAGTGCACGAACAACTGGCTCAGTGTTACTTTGCTTTGGCTCGCTATTTAGTCGACAAGTCCCGTTTCTTCGATAGCCCACCGGAGCAACATCAAGCACTGCGTCATCAATTAGCACAAGTAAACATCGGCTTAGTCAGCGCTCTGGAGCACACCAAGCGCATGCTTAATCGTCGCCGCAAAGGAAGCGCCCCAGACCCTGAACTCAACCGTTTGTTGGCCTTGTACCTGTTAGTGCAAGAGATGCACGAACGGGCAGCGTCCAGCCATTATTCTTATCAACAATTAAATCACGACTTACATCAAGATCCCGTTTTGCAGGGCTATCAAGTGTTAATGGTCGAGCTTGGCGAGTCTTGCAAACAGTTGGCCTACGCTATTTTAAATCATCACAGCTATCAGCACAGCAGACGCATTAATTGGGAGCTAAGCGCTTTACAAAATCAGATCGACTACGGCCATCTAAAACAGCATTATCCCGCCTCCTTGGTGAGTGCCATGCGTTATTTGGGCCGTAATATCGGTCATCTGCATCAAGCTTTGCTGCGCGGCGAAGCACTCACTCAGCCTTTGCTAAACGATCGACTGTTAAACGAGCTAGCCGTGGAGCTGGCACAAGTGCCACGCCAGGCGTTTTGGCCCAAACTCAAGGCACTGTTGCACCCAGACGCCCTATTATTTCGCCACTGTATCCGCCTGTGCGCCTGCTTTGCCGTAGGCTATGGGGTGATCTGCTATTTCGAACTCGCCCGCGGCTACTGGATATTATTAACCATATTGTTTGTATGCCAGCCCAGTTTTAGTGCTACTCGCCAGCGATTAATACAGCGCACCTTAGGTACCCTAGGCGGCATACTGGTAGCGGTGCCGTTATTAGCCGTATTTCCCAGTGTGGGCGCGCAAATGATGATTTTATTACTCTGTGCCTTCGTATTTTTCACCCAAATTAAAGTGCATTACAGCTGGGCGGTGGGCTTTGTCACCTTGTTTGTATTGCTTGCCTTTAACTTACAAGGCGGCGCCAGCGAGCTGATTTGGCAACCGAGATTAGCGGATACCTTACTGGGCTGTGCGCTGGCCTTTGTGGCCGTATGGTGTATTTGGCCGGATTGGCAACAGCGACACTTGCCGCGCTTGCTGGCAGATGCCATGGACGCTAATGCCGATTATCTGGCGGCTATCGCTAAGCAGTTTACCGAAGGCCGCATGGAGAGCCGCATAGACAACCTCGACTATCGACTGCCGCGTAAACAGGCGCATTTGGCTGACAATCAGTTAGCACTCGCTTGGCAGCATATTCGCGTGGAGCCTGTGGCTAAATATTGGCTAAGCGTCTGCTTTGATATTGCCTATCGTAATCACGCGCTCTTGTCGTATTTATCGGCTATGGGTGCGCACCGCAGCCAAGAAGTGCGCTTGTTGGATAATCAAGTACTGCAAATTCAGTATTTGGTGCAGCAACTACAAACGGCGGCTCACGCATTGCGCAGCAATCGCCCTCTGCCTTTGAGTACCACATTACCTTGGGTGGGGTTAAGTAAGCAGCCTAATAAGCAACCGGCAAACGAACAAGCGTCCAACCAAGCCTTCCCCTGCGCTGACACACCCGTTACCGAGCAACAAGAATGGCAATGCGTCAGTCAGCAGTTGATCAGCCACATAGCGTTAGTGGTTACCGACTTGTACCAACTGGCAGAGAATTTTCCGCACCCAGACGCAGCGACAGATGCGCCACCTCTCTGAGTTAGGTAATATTACGCCAGAGAAATATGGCTCAAAAATGCAGATATAAAGGAAAGAAGATGTTTGAATTTGCAGGGCGTACCATAGACACAGATACCCAAGGCTATCTTAAGCAGCATCAAGACTGGCAACCCGAGATGGTGCCCCTATTGGCAGAGCAAGAAGGCATAGTGTTAAGTAGCGAACATTGGGAAGTGGTGCAATTTGTGCGGGATTTTTATCTTAAGTACAACACGTCGCCCGCCATGCGCGCCTTGGTAAAAGCCATGGCCAACGAGCTAGGAGCAGATAAAGGCAACAGCCGTTATTTATTCCGCTTATTCCCTAAGGGCCCAGCTAAGCAAGCCACTAAACTAGCGGGCCTACCAAAGCCGGCAAAGTGTCTTTAACTACAGCGCCGGGCGCCCAGCGAAACAAACACTCCCTAATACCGAGCTTGTTTGATATACCGCTCTTAGTATTGCTTGGTGCTCGGCGCCGGGCGCTTGGCGCTGCTTTTAAGCTTGTTCAGGCTTTGGGTATTTAGCGGCGGTAGCAGCGATCAGCGGCTTCAATTCACCCTGTTGGAACATTTCCATGATGATGTCGCACCCGCCTACGAGCTCACCGTCAACCCACAATTGTGGAAAAGTCGGCCAATCAGCGTATTTTGGCAATTCGGCGCGGATCTCAGGATTTTGCAATATATCCACGAAGGCAAAGGGTTCGCCACAATTCATCAAGGCTTGTGACGCTTGCGCGGAAAAACCACAGCTGGGGAACTTAGGCGAGCCTTTCATATAAAGCAGGATCGGGTTCTCGGCGATCTGGGTTTTAATCTTCTCAATAGTTTCCATGTGCACCTCAAGTCGGCTACTTATTTGCAACCAATTAAAAACGGCAAGTCATCAAGATGACAATTCAAATGCCTATTCTACGTTATCCCTCACCGGTCACAAGTGCACTGCAAGAAAAATACCGCTTAAGGCTATGGCCTCGTGATTTAAGTAAGGTGATTGGCCGAGCATAACTGCAAATGATAAATATTCCTGTTATGACAATACCTTACCCTTACAAACGCTGGTGTTGTTTAGCCATCTAGCTAGCTGCTACAATGATTTAAGTAATTTAGCTGGTGCCACTCTTGTGTTGTGGGTGGTACCCGCCTGATAAAAGCAAGTAGCAATGTCGAGACCAGCCTCAAGGCTGGCACCATCAAAAATGGAGAATATAATAATGGCATTTGAACTTCCCGCCCTGCCGTACGCAAAAAACGCCCTGCTGCCACATATTTCTGAGGAAACTCTGGAGTATCACTATGGTAAGCACCACAACTCTTACGTGGTTAACCTGAACAACTTAGTCCCAGGTACCGAGTTTGAAGGTAAGTCTCTGGAAGAGATCATCAAAACTTCTGCTGGCGGCGTGTTCAACAACGCAGCCCAGATCTGGAACCACACTTTCTATTGGCATTGCTTGGCACCAAACGGTGGCGGCGAGCCTACCGGTGCTTTGGCTGACGCCATCAAAGCCGCGTTCGGTTCTTTTGATGCTTTCAAAGAAGAGTTCACTAAGTCTTGCGTAACTAACTTCGGTTCAGGCTGGACTTGGTTGGTGAAGAATACCGACGGTACCGTGGCTATCGCTAACACTTCTAACGCCGGTTGCCCGCTGACTGGCGACGCGACTCCTTTGCTGACTTGTGATGTGTGGGAACATGCCTACTACATCGACTATCGCAACGTGCGTCCTGACTATGTAAAAGCCTTCTGGTCACTGGTTAACTGGGAATTTGCGGCAGAAAACTTCGCCAAGTAAATTTTTAGTGTAAAAAACCCCGGCTTGCCGGGGTTTTTTTATACCTGCTAAATAGCCTGCTGTTTATCGCAATCTTGTAAACCAAGCTCTGCGCCGCCAGCTTAACCGCGTTAAACATAGCTTACGCTATGTAAAGCAGATCGATAAACGGCCAAATGCACGTCAACTCGTGCGCCAAGGTTGACGGCGTTGTGGGTTATTGCTGTACTGAGTCCGATTTTTAAGGATTTAGTGAGCGCGAGTTTGACGCTCACGCCTTAAAAGGTTACAAAAAGGATACAAAAAGGCCATTTGATAACCCTTAGTGTTGATTTCGATCAAACAGTCGCACAAAAACAGGCATTTGTGTGACGCGGTCTACACTTTTCAATTTCCTTACGCTATTATCGATAACAATTTATAAACCAAGGATGCTGCATTTAATCGTGAGTAAAACAAAGGACTTATCTCAAGCCAAGACCGACGTGCTGGTATTGAGTTACTCATCGATAACAAAACCGCTTTTCATTGGCTTTTTAAATGAGCCGCGTTTCCAACGCGACCGCCATTTCTCTTCTTTATGTGAACTACCTCTACACTGGAGTCTCTAATGTTAAGACGTACCAAGATAGTTACTACCCTAGGCCCGGCGACCGATCGCGACAATAACCTCGAAGGTATTATCAAAGCGGGCGCAAACGTAGTGCGCATGAACTTTTCTCACGGCACCGCCGAAGATCATATGAACCGCGCCAATCAAGTACGTGAAATCGCCAAGAGACTGGGCGTACACGTGGCGATTCTGGGTGACTTGCAAGGACCTAAGATCCGCGTTTCTACTTTTAAAGATAAAAAAATCCACTTAAGTCTGGGTGACAAGTTTACCTTGGATGCTGACTTAGGCTTAGGCTTAGGTGATGAGACCCAAGTAGGTATTGACTATAAAGATCTGCCACGCGACGTTAAAGTTGACGACGTGTTATTGCTGGACGATGGCCGCGTACAACTGCGTGTGGAAAGCGTTGAAGGCAACAAGGTATTCACGGTCGTTACCGTTGCAGGTCCCTTGTCTAATAACAAAGGCATCAACAAGAAAGGCGGCGGTTTATCGGCTCCTGCCCTGACTGAAAAAGACAAAGAAGACATCATCACAGCCGCTAAAATTGGCGTTGATTACTTAGCCGTGTCTTTCCCTCGTACTGGCGAAGACATGCGCATTGCCCGTGAATTGGCTCGCGCCGCCGGCAGCAACGCCAAGCTGGTTGCCAAAGTTGAACGCGCCGAAGCCGTTGCTTCTGATGCTGCCATGGAAGACGTGATCTTGGCCTCAGACGTGGTCATGGTTGCTCGTGGTGACTTGGGTGTGGAAATTGGTGACTCTGAGTTGGTCGGCGTACAGAAGAAGTTGATCCGTGCTTCACGTCGTTTAAACCGCGTCGTCATTACCGCCACCCAAATGATGGAATCCATGATTTCAGCACCACTGCCAACCCGTGCCGAAGTTATGGACGTGGCTAACGCCGTGCTGGATGGTACAGATGCGGTCATGCTGTCTGCTGAAACTGCCGCCGGTGACTTCCCGATTGAAACCGTTAAAGCCATGGCTGAAGTATGTTTAGGCGCCGAGAAGCACCCAAGCATCAACGTGTCTAACCACCGCATGAACTTCACCTTTACCTCGGTTGAAGAAACCATCGCTATGTCGACTATGTATGCGGCTAACCACTTGCAAGGTGTTAAGGCTATCGTTGCTTTGACTCATTCAGGTACTACTCCGTTGCTGCTGTCACGCATCAGCTCTGGTCTGCCAATTTTCTCAATGTCTGGCGAAGACAAGACATTGGCATGGAGCAGCATGTACCGTGGCGTAACGCCTGTGTATTTTAAGCACGACACTGCTTTAAGCAACGCCGAAGTGAGCCGTGAAGCCTTGGCTACCTTGAAGGCCGCCGGCTACGTAAACAGCGGTGACTTAGTGTTGCTGACTCATGGCGATGCCATGGAAGTTATCGGCAGCACCAACACCTGTAAAATTCTGACTGTTGAATAAGCTTAAACATTAAGCTGATCACAATTAGTAAAAAGCCGCTCATATGAGCGGCTTTTTTGATCCCAAAGCAAACACAGCCATACGCGTTACGCCGTACGCTGTCCGTTAAAGATAAAACCAAACCGAACTGCGCTTTTCCCTAAACGTAGGGCGTACAGCGTAATACGTACGGCTTGTTTTACAACTCCCCCGGCTTAAAGCTGTCGACGGCGATGGCAAGGCGGCGCAGTTCATCCGCATGCTGTAAGCGTTCAATGTCTGCATCACTGATAATATTGTGCTCTTTCGCTTGAGCCAATAACTCATCAAAAGGTAACTTGCGAGCTAAGGAGCCGGCTTTTTGGGCGGCGCGCAGCTTCTTCTCTATGTCTTGCACGCCCACCATGGCCAAGAACGCCGCTTCTACCTCACCCAGTCCCGGCACTGTGCCATCGGGCACATAGCAAAGCGTGGTTAAGCGTTGGCGAACACTTGATGGCGTCATTAACAGCTCGCTAATGGCCTGAGCGTGTTTATCCAGCGGCTTTTTATAATGATTACCAAACGGGAAAATCAAGGCTTTCAGTGTGCCGGCCACCACACGATTGGGGAAATTATCGAAGAAGCCCTCTAGCGCCTCGCCTATTAAGTTTAAGTTACGGCGCAGCGCATAATGCACGAAGGGCAATTCATCCTGAGGTCGGCCGTTGTCTTCAAAAAACTTCAAGGTGGCACTGCCCAAATACAAATGACTTAACACATCACCAAGGCGCGCCGAAATCATCTCTTTACGCTTGAGATCTCCGCCTAAAATCAGCATCGACATATCTGCACACAGCGCCAGCGCCTTACTCATGCGCGCCAGTTGGCGATAGTAAACGGCGGTTTCGCCCACTACCGGTGAGCGATTAAAGCACGCGCCTGTTAACCCCTGCCCCAGCGCACCAAATACGTTACCCATGGCAAAACCAATGTGCTTAAACAATAACTTATCAAACTCATCCAAGCCCGCTTGCTGATCTGGGTTGGCCGCGGCTTGTAGCTCTTGCAGCACATAAGGGTGGCAGCGGGTGGCGCCTTGACCAAAAATCATCAAGTTGCGGGTTAAAATATTGGCCCCTTCCACGGTAATGGCCACGGGTATGCCCATGTAGTTGTGCGCCAAATAATTTTTAGGCCCCATCTGAATGCCCTTGCCCGCGTGCACGTCCATGGCGTGATCCAGCACTGTGCGTGCCATTTCCGTCATATGGTATTTAGAAATAGCGGTCACAATGGCCGGACTTTCTTTTAAATCTAGCGCTTTCGCCGTTAAACGACGGGTGGCTTCCAGCTGATAGGTTAAGCCGCCGATACTGCCCAGCGCCTCTTGTACCCCTTCAAACTTGCCAATCGACAAGCCAAATTGCTTGCGCACATAAGCGTAAGCACTGGTGCTGAGTACCGATAAATGACCGCTGGCGGTGCCCAGCGCGGGCAAGGAAATGCCGCGCCCCGCCGATAAACACTCCACCAGCATGCGCCAACCTCGACCGGCAAACTCAGGGCCGCCGATGATCCAATCCAAGGGGATAAACACATCTTTGCCGTGAGTAGTGCCGTTTAAAAAGGCTAAGCCCATGGGGAAATGACGGTCGCCAATTTCTACGCCCGCATGACGGCTAGGTATTAAGGCACAGGTAATGCCGGGGGCTGGGTTATCACTGAGCAGACGGTCTGGATCAAACAGTTTAAACGCCAAGCCCAATACCGTAGCTCTGGGCGCCAGCGTAATGTAGCGCTTATCCCAATTGAGGCGAATACCCAACACTTCTTGACCATCAAACTCGCCTTTGCACACCACGCCTGAGTCTGGGATGGCACCCGCATCTGATCCCGCTTCTGGCCCGGTTAGCGCAAAACAGGGCACTTCTGTGCCCTTGGCCAGCCTTGGCAGCCAGCGGTCTTTTTGCGCCTGCGTACCGTAGTGCATCAGTAACTCGCCGGGGCCTAAAGAGTTGGGCACCATAACCGTCACTGCGGCACTGACACTGCGCGAGGCAATGCGCGCCACTATGGTGGAGTTAGCATAGGCCGAAAAGTCTAACCCGCCATACTCTTTGGGAATGATCAGTGAGAAGAAACCTTGGTGCTTAATGTAATCCCACACTACCTCTGGTAGCTCGCGATCGTCATTAACGATTTTATGGTCGTCGAGCATAGCCAGCAGGGTTTCGACTTGGTTATCGAGAAAATGCTGCTCCTCTGCTGTTAAACTAGACGGGCCGTAAGCCAACAGCTGAGACCAGTCTGGCTTACCGCTGAATAACTGACCATCCCACCATACCGAACCCGCTTCCATGGCTTCTTGCTCAGTCACAGATAGCGGCGGCAAGATTTTTTTGAAGGTGGCAAAGGCCGGTCCACTGATCCACTTTTTACGTAAACTCATGTTCCACTCCTTATTGCCCACTGGCGGTAATTGGGCTGTGCAATTAGGTAAGGTAGTTATGCATGTTGGCTGTTGGTCAAATTAGCTGTTCGACAGCTTTATGTTCGACTCCTTTCTATCCGACACCTTTCTATCCGACAAAGGGGCGGCACCAACGCCACAGGCCAGGTACGGGATCAATCTACGCACCAAACCTTCTACATCTATTTCTTCATTAAAATCATTTTTCGCAATGTCGCGCAGTGCCTCACTTGAAGCCATAGTGAACACCACTGTGCCTAGGGTGAAATGCAACCGCCAAAACACCTCGGCTTTAGACAATTGAGGCGCGGCTTTTTGAATCGCTTGGCTGAAGTGGCCCAATACAGGGCCGTAGTGGTTAACGATAAACCAACGCAAGAACCCTTGGTTATCGATATAACCTCGCCCTAGCAGCTGTAAAAATATCTCAGGCCCTTGGCGGCGCACGCTGCTTAAACTCAGTAGCGGCTTAACAAAACACTCAAAGACTTGAGGTAAGGTGAGCGACGGCTCAGTTAATAGCTGGCTGAGTGCCGCATCCGCTTGAGGCATAAACTGCGATAAGTAGCGGTTTACCACGGCTTTTATCAGATCCTTTTTAGAGCCGAAATGATAATTCACCGCTGCAAGATTCACCCCCGCCGCACCGGTAATGTGGCGTAATGAGGTATCATTGAACCCAAGCTCGGCAAATAACTGCTCGGCGGTATTAAGGATCTTTTGCTTGGTATCTAATTTGGCCACAGGCACCTCGTATCAAACGCATGTTTAAAATTTATGTTTTAACCCCGCCAACTGTCAAGCTAAATGCAGGGTTGTGTGTGGTAAACGCACTCTAGAGATAAAATTAAGATAATTTGTGTGAAGGCAGGAACCTTTTGCCAAACCTCCCCTCCAATGTAATGCCACTGTTGTTAAGTACTACTTTTTTAAGTACTACTGTTGTTAAACACTAAGTCTTCGCCCAGCCCAGCTGGGCATTTTTTTGCTTAAAATTTAAGAGATAACAGTGAAGAGTAAAGAGTGAAGAGTTGAGACTCCAACACCAAACAGCCAAAAAAGACACCTCAAGCCACAGCCAAGGTCGCTTGTCCGTGCCACTCGTTACCCTTACACTTCTCCGCTATTTAAAATGGGAATGAATAATGAACTTGAACGAAGCACCGGCGGAAGTCACGCTGGCCGTAGACTTAATTGAATTATTAGAAGTGAATCAGGTGGCGCCAGAGCTGGCACTGAAAGCGTTGCGTTTAGTGACTGCAGATTTTGAGCGCAAGTTGGCTGAAAGCAGTAAAGGGTGAAGGGTGAAGGGTGAAGGGTGAAGGGGACAAGCTAACAGCAGCGCCGAATTTTTTGCCGTCTTGCGAGCACAGCGCGGCAATCCAGTCCTTTTCTTCCGACTCTTAGCTTCCAGCCTTTCAACTCAGCGTTAAGTTTTTTGGCCTTGCTCACTGATTTGGTTCCTCCCCTTCTCTCTTCACCCTTTACTGACCTTGGTCAGGGTAACGGCATAAAAAAACACCGCTCCATTAGAAGCGGTGTTTAATTTAGAACCTAACGCATAAAGTAGTGTTTAACGCCTCACTCTTTACCCTTCACGCTTTACAGCACTTAGACTAGCGCTCTTCTTCAAGGTAGGTATAACCCTCGAGGCCGGCGGTAAGCTCAGACAGCATCATAGTGCGCGTTTCTTCATCTAGGTGCGGTTGACTTAACAGCGTCTCGTAGCGAGCACTGATCACAGACGGATCTATGTCCACGTAACGCAGCATTTCCGCTACCGTACTGCCCGCCTTCACATCACTGATGATGGTTTTACCATTCGCATCTACCGACACTTCGGCGCTGTGGGTATCACCAAATAAGTTATGCATGTCGCCCAAAATCTCTTGGTAGGCGCCAACCAAGAAGAAGCCCAAATAATGCGGTTGACCCGGCACAAATGCCGGCATCGGCAGCGTGGTTTCTACGCCTTGGCCGTCTACATAGTGATCAATAGCACCGTCTGAGTCACAGGTGATATCGAGCACCACGGCGCGACGGGTCGGCTCTCGGTCCAACCCATCTAAGGGCAGCACAGGGAACGTTTGGTCAATGCCCCAAGCGTCCGGTAACGACTGAAACAACGAGAAATTCACGAAGCACTTATCGGCTAGCTTCTCATTTAGCTCATCAATAATGGGTCTGTGTGACCGGTTGTTTGGGCTCAGCTCTTTTTGAATACCAAGGCAAATATTCAGGTGCATCTCTTCAGCCCAAGCTCTGTCTTCGAGCGTGATCAGACCCATATTGTATTGCTGATGCACATCGCCAAGCTCTGCGACTGTATCGTGATAAATTTCCAACAAGGGTGGATCTTCGCGACACAGGCCTTCCCAAGTTTCCCAAATATTATGCAACAGCATGGCCGCGCCTTCATCGGGTGCCTTAGGCGCTTGCGGTTTGGCAGACTCAATACTGATCACATCCGAGATTAACACTGCATGGTGCGCGGTAATGGCGCGGCCAGACTCACTGATGATCAACGGATGCGGCAAGTCATATTCACGACATACATCGCCTATGCCCCACACCACGTTATTGGCATATTCACGCATGCTGTAGTTCGCCGAGCATGAGCTTTGTGAGCGCGTACCTTCATAATCCACGCCTAAGCCACCGCCTACATCCACTATCTTAATCGGCACGCCTAAGCGGCATAGCTCGCCGTAGAAGCGGCCACATTCGCGCACGCCTTTTTGAATATCGCGAATATTGGCGATTTGTGAGCCCAAGTGAAAGTGCAACAATTGCAGCCAATGTAAACAATCAGCATCGCGCAGTTGCTTGATGAGGCTCAGCACATGGGCAGCACTTAAGCCAAACTTCGACTTTTCACCACCGCTCGACTGCCATTTGCCGGCACTTTGCGAGGCCAAACGCGCCCGCACACCCAGCATAGGCTCTACATCAATGCACTTGGCCTCTTCCATCACCATAGCGAGCTCAGAAAGCTTTTCGATAACGATATAAACGCGATGGCCCATCTTGGTGCCCAGCAAAGCGAGGCGAATATATTCTTTATCTTTGTAGCCATTACAAACAATGACCGACTCAGTTTCATGGCTGTGCGCCAGCACCGCCAATAGCTCAGGCTTAGAGCCCGCTTCTAGCCCTAAGCGAGGCTTATCTTCATAGGCTTTAGTCACTGCATCCAGCACGCCGCGCTGTTGGTTAACCTTAATCGGATACACTGTGAGGTAGTCGCCCTCATAACCGTATTCAACAATGGCGTTATTAAAGGCATTAAATAAGGCGTCGATACGGCTTTTAATAATATCAGGAAAGCGCAACAACACAGGCGTAGCGAAACCCTCGGCCTTCAGCTCTGCGATAACATCAGCTAACACCACCTTGGCTTCAGGACGAGACCTATCAGGGGTCACCACCACCTGACCTTGGTCATCAAGATGAAAAAAACCATCGCCCCAGTAAGGCAGGTTGTATACTTTTAACGCGTCATTTGCGGACCAGTCGGCCATATTCTTCGTCCCCTTTTTCGGTCAGGGTCATAATAGGTCCGAGCCTTGAAAGACTCGGTACGATAGATAGCGATACCAGTAGATTGTGACGTTCAACAGGCGTAAACGTTCCATTTGATAGCATGCATAGGCAACACAAGCAGGATCAACAGAGGCAGTAAAGTTTACACATCACTCAGGGTGCTGACCAGTGGCGCCGATTAGCAAGCGGCGTTTATTAATGGGCATCAAGAGGTTTCACAAAAGGGATGTATGTTCGCTGAGCGCTTATCGCATCTTAACGATTAGGGCTAGCTTCACTGTGTCCTAAATCCCGCTCAGGCGCTATCACATCACGCAACCGCTGCTTAACTTCTTTCGCTTCCGGAAAGCCCTCATCAGCCACGCGACACCAAATAAGCTCACCGTTCACCAAAATTTGAAACTGACCTTTTTCCCCCGGGATCAAGGCCACTTCACCCACTTCATCATTAAAGGTGGACAAGATTTCTTGCGCCAGCCAAGCCGAACGCAATAGCCAACGGCATAAAGAACAATAGCGAATTTCCACTCTGGGCTTAATGATTGGCGTAATGGTGCTTTGGGATGTCATTCGGTGTCCTTTGAAAATCAAGTGCTTGGTGTGCCACATTGCTGCAGGGGTTAAGCTTGTGTCCTCTATGATAGATGTCATGGGTTTACGTTTCACACCTCACCCCTCACAGTATTTACTAGCGTACACCCATTAAAAATTCGTGGCGCGTTTCAGCACGGCTCTTAAAGATACCGCCGAGCGAGGTTGTGGTCGTGCTACTGGTGGCATCCATCACGCCGCGGGCCTTCACGCAATAATGGGTGGCGCTAATGCTGACCGCTACGTCGTCGGACTCAAGAAGCGTCTGCAGTGCGACTAATATCTGCTGGGTCAGGCGCTCTTGTACTTGAGGCCGGCGGGCAAAAAACTGCACTATGCGGTTAATTTTCGACAGTCCAATCACCTTGCTGCGCGGTATATACGCCACGGTCGCCGTGCCGTCTATGGTCACAAAATGATGCTCACAGGTGCTGGTCAACGTGATGTCGCGAACTTGCACCATTTCATCGACCTTCATCTTGTTGTCGATCATGGTGATTTTAGGGAAGTAGCTATAATCTAAACCAGAAAAAATTTCGCGCACATACATCTTAGCAATGCGTTGTGGCGTCTCGGCTAGGCTGTCATCTTCTAAATCCAGCCCTAACACGTCCATCATTTCGGTCATCAATCCCGTAATACGGGCTTGTTTATCATCCAATGTCAGGTTATTACCTTTCATCGGGGTTTCTAAGCCACGTTGTTCGAGGGCAGAACGCACTCGAATTGCGGCATCGCTCAAAGCAGTCATGGCAGTCTCCGGGGAGCAATCAATGCAGAATTAGGCTGGCGGAATGGTAGTGCATTTACCACTCAGAGTGAATGCTTGATTTTAGCAACCCTTGAGCGGCAGAGGTGACAAATTGTTTTAAACTGAAACAATAGCCCCATCAACGCTTAAATGATGCGTCAGCAAAGGCTCAAATAAGGGTCATTTACAGCAGAGTCACGGCCTTAATGCTTGTTTTTTCCATGTCTTATTCAGGTATCTACACATACCTTTACTCAAGTCTTTAACTAAAGGGAAGTTGCATATGACAACAATTGATCACTGTAACCAAGCCGGCTTGCGCCCCTATCAAGATGCCAAACAAGAGATGCTAAGCCAGCTCGATAATGTCACTCAAACCGAGTTAGTGGGCCTTGATCAACTGTTAAATCGCGTTTTAGCCGACGACATTCTTTCACCGATTGACGTCCCCTCTTTCGCCAATTCCGCCATGGACGGTTATGCCCTCAGCGCCAGCGACTATGCCCCCTATACAGCCCTTACCTTGATTGGCGAGAGCCTAGCAGGCCACCCTTTTACCGGCCGCGTGAGCTCGGGTGAATGCGTACGCATCATGACGGGAGCGGCGCTGCCATTGGGTGCAGATTCGGTGGTCATGCAAGAAGAGTGTGAAGTAACTGGCCCTTCAGTCTCGGTGGCGGGTCGTGTTAGGGCTGGGCAAAACGTGCGTTTTCCAGCCCAAGATTTAGCCCAAGGTGAAACTGTGTTTGGTGCAGGTACGCGCATTAACGCGCGCGTGTTGGCGGTATTGTCATCATTAGGTCTTGAGCAATTGTATGTCAACCGACCGCTCACCGTGGTGGTATTGTCCACCGGTGACGAGCTAAAAACCCCGGGTGAATTGCTGGGCCCTGGGGACATTTATGATTCCAATCGCATCGGCTTACGGGCCATGCTGCAGCGCTTAGGGGTCAAGGTGCTGGATTACGGCATTATCAAAGACGATCCTGAACTGATCCGCCAAGCCTTGGTAAAAGCGGCCAGTGAGGCAGACGCCATCATTAGCTCCGGCGGCGTTTCTGTGGGCGATGCGGATTACATCAAGCAGGTGTTAGCAGCAGTAGGCCGCATCGGTTTTTGGAAACTGGCCATTAAACCGGGCAAACCCTTTGCCTTTGGTCACATCAACGACTGTCCTTTCTTTGGTCTACCTGGCAATCCTGTGTCTGCCGCCGTCACCTTTCATTTGTTAGTGCGCCCTGCTCTCGCTAAGCTTGCCGGCGAAAACTTGGCACCCACGGTCACGCTACAAGCCAAGGCGTTAATGCCCTTTAAGAAAACCCCTGGGCGTATGGACTTTCAACGCGGCTTAGTCAGCACGCAAAGCGATGGTAGCTTAGGTGTGATCGCCGCCGGCTCCCAAAGCTCAGGCGTGTTTAGCGCCATGGCCCAAGCCAACTGCTTATTACATCTTGAGCAAGACCGCGGTGACGTAGCCGAAGGCGAGCTCGTCACGCTTGAGCTGATTGATGGTTTGTATTGGTAGAAGACAAAGCTGGAAGCTAGAAGCTAGAAGAAAAACACCGAACTTGTGAGTTCGGTGTTTTGGGTAGGGCTTAGTTTTGCTCTTATCTCGATGCCGTCTTCCTGACGCACGTCAGGATCTCATGCCCTTCGGGGAGCTGTAAGTTAAACAAAGAGCAAGAAAAGCGCCGAGCGGGTCTATCTGACAGCTTATAGCTTACGGCTGACAGTTTTCTTTTAGCCGTCATCCTGACGAAAGTCAGGATCTCGCTTTCAATATCTTGCTTTAGCTGATCGCTTACAGCCTGTCTCTTAGTCACAAGTATGTAAGGCACGAAGAAGCCGTAGGCTTGCCTCTGTCAACGCGCTAAACCGTATCCCTACGACGCTCGGCAAATGCCGTCCATGGCATTTGACGGTTGACTCCGGCAATACCTCGTCCTCTTCCGATAATCCAGAGTCCTTTGATAGCATTAACAGCGGGCTCTGGTGCACAGGAGAAGGCAGAGTGCATCAGCTCAACCGACCATCTGCGCCAGGGATGGCGCGGTTGAGCCCCCAGGGATGGGTTTACGGCGTGTCGGAGGAGCGATGCGTTCTGCCTGATATCGCCATTACAAACAATAAAAAGATGTGACTAAGAGACAGGCTGAAAGCTTACCGCTGACAGCTATGTTTTAGACTCCCCGCTCGTTGTTCCAAATCAACACGTGCAATTGCGGCAAGACACGGGCGTTAAACCAGCGGTCGGCTGTTACTTTATCCACCAGCCAACGCAAACGCGCGTTCAAACTCTCAAGATCCGTTTCTAGCTCAGGCTGTTCCGGCGTGGCGGGTGCGGGGTTGCATGGCTGCAAGGTAAGAGGCAACTGCGGATACTGCGTCGCAAACGTGCGCGCCCACTGATAATCCGCTTCGTCACTGATCACCAACTTCAAGCTTACTTGAGTATGCGTGCCTGCGGCATTCAAGCACTCGGCAAAGCGCGGCGCATTAAACGCCATGCCAGATGAGGGCGGCTTAGGGCTAAGGGTTAAATGATCCAATAGCCCAAACCAAGGTTGCGCCTTGCTGCCTTGGGTTTCAATGGCAAAGGTGTAGCCTAACTCTTGTCCGAATTGGATGAGCTTAGTTAACGGCTGCAGCGCCGGATTACCGCCCGACAGCGTCACTAATAACGGCCGTTCGCCACTCAAGCGACGGATCTCGGCCATCACGTCCTCGGCGGGCATCACAGCCCAATCCGCCTTAAAGCGCGGCTCTACCGCATACAAGGTATCGCACCAACTACAGCGAAAATCACAGCCGCCGGTACGCACAAATACTGTAGGCACGCCGATTAAGGCGCCCTCGCCTTGGATGGTGGGCCCGAATATTTCGCTGATGGCGATCACCGGCTCGTCGCTTATCTGTGCCGTGGCAATGGTTAGCGCATCCGTCGCTTTACTGGAAATGACGGTACTCATGCTCGATATTCCGCCCACGTTTTTGGCGTCTCCGACACCAAAACCGCGCTCACTTCAGACCAGCGGCTGTGCGCCCACTCAAACAAATGGCGCGCCAAGCGCTCGGCTGTAGTGCACTCGTCACCCAATACCTCGTTTAGATGGCGGTGATCAAACGTATCATCAATATAATTTTTAAAGGCTGTTAGCTCATGATAATCGCGCACAAAGCCAAACTCATCGAGTGTCTCGCTACTGAGCTCGATAACGACGATATAGTTATGACCGTGCAGGCGAGCACAAGGGTGACCATCAGGCATCTGCTTAAGCTGATGGGAGGCCGAAAAATGAAACTCTTTTTTGATGCGATACATTAATCACCCGCCTTATCTTTAACGTTAGCAACAGCAGCCTGCCAAAATTGGGTGTCAAGATACGGCGTGGGATCAACAATGCCAGCCAAGCTCATGGCCTCAATGCGCTCCACACAAGTGCCACAGCGGCCACAATGGTGCTCGCCGCCTTCATAACAAGACCAGGTATCAATAATGGGCACGTTAAAACGCGCCGCATCCCGAGCAATCTCAATTTTATCGCTGTGCACATAGGGGGCAAACAAGCCCACTTGAGCCACGCCGTCCAGCGCTTGAGCCTGCATTTCACCGAACAGACGAATAAAGTCGGGTCGACAATCGGGATAGATAAAGTGATCGCCGCCGTGCACCGCCAGCGCCACCGTATTTAGCCCACGGCTGGCCGCCACGCCAAAGGCGATAGTCAGCATAATGGCATTGCGATTCGGCACCACGGTCAGCTTCATATTGTCTTCGCTGTAATGACCGTGCGGAACATCTATATCGTCGGTGAGCGCGGAGGATAATTGGCGACCAATGTGGCCGATATCTAACACTAAGTGCGGCACCTTTAATTGCTGGGCACACAGGCGCGCGGCATCAATTTCTTTAACGTGGCGTTGACCATAGTCAAAGGTCAGTAAGGCGCCTAAGGCACCTTCACTGGCTAAGCGATAGGCAAGCGTGACGGAGTCAAATCCGCCGGAGCAGATCAGTAATGCATTCATCAGATTGTGTCCTTGTTTTTTCCGGGTAGGCTGCGACCGGCATTCATAACGTCAATTTTAAAGCAGCACTATTCTAGCGCCTAGTGGCGACAGCGCAAATAAAAAGGGCGCCCTCGGCGCCCTTTACAAACTAATCAGCTATTTATTAGCCATTTTTCTTCACTGCATGCTCGGCTAAATACAGCCAAGTATCGATCACCGTATCTGGGTTCAGTGATACAGAGTCTATGCCCTGCTCCACCAGCCAAGCGGCAAAGTCTTGATGATCCGACGGCCCTTGACCACAAATGCCCACATACTTACCGGCTTTGTGCGCCGCTTTAATGGCCATCGACAACAGTGCTTTTACGGCGTCGTCACGCTCATCAAAGGAACCTGCCACCAGACCTGAGTCTCGGTCTAGGCCCAAGGTGAGCTGTGTCATGTCGTTAGAACCAATCGAGAAGCCATCGAAGTAGGCCAAAAACTTATCGGCTAACAGCGCGTTTGAGGGCAACTCACACATCATGATCACTTTCAGCCCGGCTTCGCCGCGCTTGAGGCCATTTTCCGCCAAAATATCAATCACAGACGCCGCTTCTTTTACCGTGCGCACAAACGGGATCATGATCTCCACGTTGTTAAAGCCCATGTCATTGCGCACCCGCTTCATGGCCTCGCATTCCATAGCAAAACAGTCGCGAAAATCCGCCGAGATATAACGCGATGCGCCGCGAAAGCCCAACATGGGGTTTTCTTCATCAGGCTCGTAAGCATCGCCACCTAGCAGGTTCGCATACTCGTTCGATTTAAAATCAGACATGCGCACTATCACCCGCTCCGGCCAAAAGGCCGAGGCCAAGGTCGCTATGCCTTCCGTTAATTTGGCGACGAAGAACTCTCGCGGACTGGCATAACCGGCAATAATGCCGTCAATCTGCTGCTGTAGCTTAGGGCTTTCTTGGTCGTAATTAAGCAGCGCCTTAGGATGTACGCCTATCATGCGGTTAATAATAAATTCTAAGCGCGCTAAGCCCACGCCCGCATTGGGCAGCTGCGCAAAGTCAAAGGCGCGGTCGGGGTTACCGATGTTCATCATCACCTTCACCGGTGAGGGTGGCATGGCACCGACTTCTGAAATATTAATATTAAAATCAAGCTTGCCTTGATACACGAAACCGGTGTCGCCTTCGGCGCACGACACTGTGATCTCTTGTCCCTCAACAATGCGCTGAGTGGCATCACCACAGCCCACTACCGCAGGAATACCCAGCTCGCGGGCAATAATAGCCGCGTGGCAAGTGCGCCCGCCGCGGTTGGTAACGATGGCCGAAGCGCGCTTCATAATGGGCTCCCAGTCGGGATCCGTCATGTCGGTGACCAGCACGTCACCGGGCTGCACTTCATCCATCTGTGCCAGTGAAGAAATTACCTTAGCAGGACCCGCACCAATTTTATGACCAATGGCGCGCCCTTCGACGATGACTTCACTCTGTTCATTCAGTGCAAAACGTTCTAGCACATTGCTGTCTTGGCGACTGCGCACGGTTTCGGGCCGCGCTTGTACTATGTACAGCTGACCATCTAACCCGTCTTTGGCCCACTCAATGTCCATCGGACGGCCATAATGCAGCTCGATGATCACCGCCTGCTTGGCCAGCTCCATCACCTCAAGATCGGTTAACGAGAACTGATTGCGCTCGGCTTTGCTGGTTTCTTTAATGTCCACCTGCTGGCCCAAGGCTTGCCCCTCGGCATAAACCATTTTTTGCAACTTAGAGCCCAACGTCTTGCGTACCACTGCGGGTCGACCGGCTTTCAGCGTCGGCTTATGCACGTAAAATTCATCGGGGTTAACCGCGCCTTGCACCACCATTTCGCCCAAACCGGTAGATGAAGTAATAAACACCACCTGATCGAAACCCGACTCTGTGTCTATGGTGAACATTACGCCGGAGGCGGCAATGTCTGAGCGCACCATGCGCTGAATACCGGCCGACAGCGCGACACCACGATGGCTATAGCCTTGATGCACTCGATACGAGATGGCTCTGTCATTAAACAGTGAGGCAAACACATGCTTAATGGCCACCATCACCGCATCTAAGCCACGTACGTTTAAGAAGGTTTCTTGTTGGCCAGCAAAGGAGGCATCCGGCATATCTTCGGCGGTGGCCGAAGAGCGCACCGCAAATGACGCCTCATCGCCCGCCTTACCGGTCAGCTCAGCGTAGGCTTTTGCAATGGCTTGCTCAAGCGCTGGCTGAAACGGCGTGTCTATCACCCATTGGCGAATGCTTTGCCCTGCTTGGCCCAGCGCGACTATGTTGTCTACGTCTAGGGTATCGAGCAGGTCATGAATTCGGGCATTAAGGCCACTTTGCTCTAAGAACTCGTTAAAGGCGTAGGCGGTGGTCGCAAAACCACCCGGAACAGAAACACCGGCACCGGCTAGTTGACTGATCATCTCGCCTAATGAGGCATTCTTGCCTCCCACTCGGTCTACGTCGTGCATTCCGAGCTGTTCGTACCAAATTACATATTCCACCACGGCTACGTCTCCAACTAAAGGGGTGCTTGGGTTATGAATGTTTAAATGTGCGTTAAGCAGGTTTACTGTTTGTATCACTTACTATCAAGACAACTAAGGTAGGCCTAACTCTGGAATGATTCTACAATGTCTACGAAATACAGGTAAACGCCCAATCCTTGGCAAACTGCAAAAGTGAGATCTGGAGGCCTGATGCACACAGTTTTTTATGTTTCTGATGGGACGGCGATCACAGCCGAAGTTTTTGGTCATGCGGTACTCAGTCAGTTTCCGCTGCCTTTTGAGCAAATCACCATGCCTTTTGTCGGCGATGTGGATAAGGCACTGGCAGTAAAAGCCAGAATTGATACCTGCTTTGCACAAAGCGGTAAACAGCCGTTGGTGTTTCACACCATAGTCGATGCACAATTACGTAACATTATCACCAGCAGCGAGGCCAAATGTTACGACTTTCTTAACACTTTTGTCGCTCCGATCGAGCAACAACTGGGCGTAAAAGCCGATCCGCGGGTGCACAGATCTCACGGTATCGACAACAAAAAGCACTACGATACCCGTATTGATGCGGTGAACTATGCGCTGGAAAACGACGATGGCGTCACCACCAAAGCCTACGATGAAGCGGACATTATTTTGGTCGGCGTGTCACGCTGTGGCAAAACGCCAACCAGTTTGTATCTTGCATTGCAGTTTGGAATTCGCGTCGCTAACTACCCGTTTATTGATCAAGATATGGAGCAGATGTCGCTACCCAATTCGCTCAAAGCCAATAGACACAAGCTGTTCGGCCTCACTATAGACCCACATCGACTGCAAGAAATTCGCCAGCGCCGCATGGCCGACAGCCAATATTCAGCCGCCGACCAATGCCGCTATGAACTTAACCAAGTAGAGCGTCTGTTCCGCATGGAAGCCATCCCTTTTATCGACACCACTTACCATTCGGTAGAAGAAATTTCGGTAAAAATTTTAGAACGCACCGGTATCCGCCGCCGCATCTATTAAAAGGTGCGGAAGATCAACTCACAAACTTTGCGATCCACCTCCAAACATTGCATACAAAAACAAACAAAATGTTGCTTTTATGTTTACAGAAATGTATACATTGCACCTAGTGTTTAACCAAGCAGTCGAACACGACGCAAGTCGCATCACATGTTGTGCGTCTGAATTTCTGCCGGATTTGGTGTGTTTTCCTTGTATAAACAGTTTCTTATCCGAAATTGTGTATACAAAGTTAACTGATTCACTAGGGATTCCGGCGAACAATGTCATTACTGGTGGTTGTCGTTACGTTGTCGCAATAATGCACAACAAGCTTCAGCTCCTCTTGAGCAAAACTCAGGGACTTAACGCAATGAAACATAGTCAAAGCAAGTCAATATTTGATTTTTACGGCAAGCCAGGTTTTGGCAAAGCACTGCCATTGTCACTGCAACATATTTTAGCCATGATCATGGGTGCCGTTACGCCGCCTATTATCGTTGCTAAAGCAGTCGGCTTAAGCGCACCAGATGCAGCACTACTGATCCAAGTAGCCTTGTTCTTCTCTGGTCTGTCTACTCTGTTACAGCTTTACCCAATCGGTAGTATCGGCGCGCGTATGCCGGTAATCTTCGGTGTGGGCTTCGCCTATATGCCTACCCTGTTGGCTATCGCTAACGCAGTAGATGCAGATGGTAATAAGCTGTATGGAATCGACGCCATCATGGGTGCACAGATTATTGGTGGTGTTGCCATGATAATCGTGGGTCTGTTCATTAAGCACATTCGTCATTTGTTCCCACCAGTAGTAGCCGGTACCGTGGTATTGGTTATTGGTCTGTCTTTGTACCACGTAGCCATTAACTATATGGCCGGTGGCTTCGGCACACCCAACTACGGTAGTGGTTCAAACTGGATGGTTGCCGGCGTAACGCTGCTAGTCGTATTGCTTTGCTCTCAGTTTGGTAAAGGTTATTTCCGCCTTGCCGCTATCATAATGGGTATTCTTGCCGGTTATGCTCTGGGTGCTTTCTTTGGCATGGTAAGCTTAGAGCGCGTAGCTAATGCTCCGTGGGCTGCAATCCCAATGCCGTTAGCATTTGGTATTAGCTTCCCAATCGGTGCCATCATCCCTATGGTGATTATCTGTATCGTTAACTCGGTACAAACCATTGGTGACTTGTCTGCAACTGCAGTTGGCGGTATGAACCGTGAGCTAGCAGACAAAGAAATGTCGGGTGGTTTAGTCGGTAACGGCTTAACTACACTGATTGGTTCTTTCTTTGGTTCACTGCCTACTTCTTCGTTCAGCCAGAACGTGGGTATCGTAGCCATGACCAAAGTAATCAGCCGCTACGTGCTGGGTGTTGCTGCCGTGTTCATGGTATTGGCCGGTTTGCTGCCTAAGTTCTCAGCCATCATGTTGACCATACCTGCTCCTGTAATCGGTGGTGCGACCATCATCGTATTCGGTATGATCACCATGACAGGTATCCAGTTGCTGGTTAAAGACGAGTTATCTTCACGTAACGTGACTATCGCAGCGCTCTCAGTTGCGTTGGCCATGGGTGTAGCCGCTGCTCCTAACGCAGTAGCTCAGTTGCCTGAAATGATGAAGTCACTGACCAACCCTGTGATCATCGCCGCCCTTACTTCTTTCATCTTGAACATGATTCTGCCTAAGAAATCACTGCAAGACGAAGCGAACGAGCGTGCTGCAATTGAAAAAGAAATGAACGGCAAAGCGGATAGCGCACCGGTTCAAAAAAAAATAGTAACTGACGCTGCTAACTAAGGTTAACGCCTTACTTTAATACTCAGTACTAAAAAAGCCGGTCATCTGACCGGCTTTTTTTATGCCTAAAATTGCTCCAAAGCGAATACAGCGGCCGCCATGGTTTATGTCTGGTGGAAAATCTTTAGTGCTTATACCTATCTAATACCAATCTGTAAAACTAGCTGATCAGTATTATCACTCTTAGTAAATACAACATTTAAAGTCAGGCTGGACGGTGTTTTGTAGCCTAGCGCTTCAGCTGCTAGTCCCGTCTCAGCGGGAATGTTTAAAGCCTTCTTGCTTCCTGATTATCCACAAAGCTCAGCCATATATCAGTGAGTTCAGTATCAATAAATTCAATAGGTTACAGGGATGTGCCGCCTCTTCGGTAAAGAATATGAGGCTCAGTTTGGTGTTTTGACCTTGTAGGGGCCAATTTATTCGGCCCGGTTTGGTGTTTTGGTCTAAATCTAAACCTCAGTAACAGCCAGCAAAGCTGGCCAGCCGAATAAATTGGCTGCTATAAAGAACAAACCAAAACAACGCGCATCATGGCTGAAGTTCATACGTAATCAGGTCTTGCTTTGGCTTTACAAGACCCACAGCTGAAGCGTGGGACTACAAGGGCGGCACTTATCTTTGTAATTCACTTAAACAGGTCAAACTAACCCCGGTCTTGTTTGCCTCTGGTAGCTGCCCGTCTCTTTGGTAAAGAGGACTTCGGCAGTCCTGCGGAGCAGGATAATATGACCCGTTAATTTTACCGATTGGTATTAGAAGATGGCTCCCTTTCAGCAGTTATCCATTATCCACTTTATTTACGCCGAAAAGGCTGTAGTAACAGTTGCAGTAGACGCTGCTCTGCGGGGGTGCGAAACTGGGTTAAGCCAATGGTCATACCCAGCTGGCCCGCTTTAGGCTGACTCTGATAGGTGCCGAATAATCGATCCCACCAAGGGAGATTAAAGCCAAAATTGCTGTCGGTCTCATGAGGGATCACCGAATGATGTACCCGGTGCATATCCGGCGTAACCAGTATCAATCGCAGCACGGCGTCCAGCCGCTTTGGCAGCTTCACATTACCGTGATTGAACATAGAGGAAGCATTGAGCAGGACTTCAAACACTAAAACAGCCAGTGCCGGTACGCCCAACAAGGAGACGGCGGCCAGCTTGATCATCATGGACAGCACAATCTCGAAGGGATGAAAACGCAGGCCAGTAGTCACATCAAATTCCAGATCGGCATGGTGTACACGGTGTAAACGCCACAGCCAAGGCTGGGCGTGAAACAGCCGATGTTGCAGATAAATAAGTAAATCCAGCACCAGCAGCGACAACACCAGTGTTAACCAGAAAGGGATAGAGAGCAGATTAAACAGCCCCCAGCCGTGCTCGCTGGCCAGTATGGCGGCACCCACCGCCGCCAGCGGAAAAAACAGCCGCAGCAACAGCGTATTAATAACGACGAGCAGCAAGTTATGGGGCCAGCGCCCCAGGCGACCAATTTGCTGAGGCCGACGGGGTGCCCAGCATTCCCACAGCATCATCACGAGTAATACGCAGGCAAAGCAGCCAAGGCGGATCCAAGGTTCATGTTCAAGCATGGTGGCTAGCCTCCATAACGGGAATGTGCAGCACACTTGCCCAGCTGGCAGTCAGCCAGAACAAGTCTTGCGGTTCGTCAATGTCTTGCAGCCGCTCGGCCAATGTATAGCGCCAGCCCAGTTGCGTAAGCCGAGCTTGAGTGAGGGCCGCCACTTCAGGAGTGCTCCAAGGCATATCAGTAAATAAACAGCCGTTAAACTGGCGCAAACCCAGCAGCGCATAGCCGCCATCCCAAGTAGGATGCAGCAAGGCATCTTGCGTGTTCAGACGCTGGGCGGCACGACGTAATAGCGCGGGTGACAGTTGCGGGCAGTCGGTGCCCACTAGCAATACCTGCTGTACTTTATTAGATGAGGCATGGCCAGATAAGGCGCAGCGAGCGGCGCGGGCCATGCGCTGACCTAAATCCCCCTCGCCTTGGCTGCTGAGTATCAGTTGCGGTGGCAGCAACACGCCGGCCCACTCGGGAGCGTTAGGATCTGGGCTCATGCACAGCTCAACGGGCCCTATATCTGCGGTTAGACACGTATCTAGCGTACTGACCAGCATGTGACGGGCCAGCCGCGCCGCGCCCTCAAAACCCAGCGCACCCGCGAGTCGGGTTTTAGCTAAGCCCGCAATGGGTGCCTTGGCAAACACAATAATGCGGGTGCTCAACGGTACCTCCTTGCCAAGTGGGTAGGACTCACGCCACGCCAATAGGCAAAGCGCAAGCGCCACATCAGCCAAATGGTGCGCCATACGCCGTTTTGCTGCCAACGCCGCCCCGAAGTCAGCACTTTTTGCCGTAAGCAGGCCGGCTTGCCCAAACGCTTAAGACGTTGGCTTATCTCAATGTCTTCCATTAAGTCTTGCTCGGGAAAGCCGCCCACCGCAGCAAAAGCGGTGCGGCGCATAAACAGCGCTTGATCGCCGGTGGCAATACCCGACCAACGAGACCGCCAGTTCATCATAAAACTGATGACTTTTAGCATGGGATGCTGGCCGCTAATGGCCACATCAAATCTCCCCCACTGATGCTGAGTTAAAGCCGCCCTAATAAATGACTCAAAATGGGCAGGTAACCGCGTGTCCGCATGCAAAAACAACAGGTACTCGCCTTTGGTATGCTCGGCGCCTAGGTTCATTTGCCGCGCCCGCCCCGCAGTGCTACTTAACACTTTCACGCCCTCTTGCAGTGCAATGGCCACCGACTGGTCACTACTGCCACCATCCACCAAAATCAACTCGATATTAGATGTCTGGCTCTCTAAAGCTGCCAAGGTGCTAGGCAGCGCCTTGGCCTCATTAAGCATGGGCATAATAATGGACAACATTATGACGCCTTAGGATCATCATGCAGCGCGCTACTATCTAAAGCACCATTTAAAGCACCACCACAGCTGCTGCCTTGGCCGGCGGTGCAGCCATAGCAATGCTCGGCGACCCGTATCGGCTGGCCGTTTAGCTCACGATGCAGCAGATCACGCAGATGAGGTCGGTGTTCTTTATCGCCCACATCGGGCAGTCGCAAGCCTAATTGCTGGTTAAAATCGCAGTCATATAAGTAGCCTTGCCAATCCACACTCACTAAATTGCGACACATCAAATTTGCTAAATTACCGGCAGAAAAATTGTCTTTTAGTAACCGCAGATAATCATGAAACTGCCCCTTGGTGAGCAGATAATCGCCAAAGCGCTTAATGGGCATATTGGCCAAGGCAAACAGATGATTAAAGCGAATATCAAAATGCGCCAGCAATTCACGGCGATACGCCGCCTCCAAGCCTTGTTGCTCTGGCGGCAGGGTCGGCCCTTGTGGGTTATAAACCAAGTTTAATATCAAGCCAGAATCGGGCTGACCATAACCCAGCCCATTAAGTTGTTGTAATGCGGCAATGCTTTTATTGAAAGTGCCTTTACCCCGCTGTTTATCCACATTCTCCAACTCGTAGCACGGCAATGACGCCACCACTTCTACTTGGTGCTCGGCTAAAAAATCGGCCAAGGTTTCGTGGCCTGGTTCATATAAAATAGTCAGATTACACCTGTCTATTACCTGCACGCCAAGCTTGCGCGCCGCAATCACTACCTCGCGAAAGCGCGGGTGCATCTCGGGGGCGCCGCCGGTTAAATCGAGGGTGGTCAGCTTGCGTGCCTGTAACACACGGGGAATTAAGGCGAGGTTTTCGTCATCCATCATTTCGGTACGATGAGGGCCGGCGGCCACATGACAATGCACACATTTCATATTGCACATATAGCCCAAATTCACCTGCAGGGTGTCTAGCGCATTACGCGTGAGGGCCGGAAAACCCGTTAAGTCGAGGAGAGGTAACGTATCTCGCATCTTGTTTCCTTATTAGAGCGCCTGCGCGATTCCTAATCTCGGTAACCCGCATAGGTAGGAGTGAATGACTGATTGCTCATAACTCAGTATATGCAGCTTAGCGGCTGCGCACTCACCTAGGACTCCAATGTTACCGATGTTGTGCTGGTTGTCTTGTTTGTGTTGTTATGCTTAAGCCGTAACTTGAGCCTTAATTTAAGTCGTGAGCAGGCTCGGCTTTATTACAGTGCGTGCGGTTTTTATTCCTTTTTTCTACTCATATAGGCTAATTACAGGGATTTTCTATGAGCCAATATCGAATATTTAATTCTGAAGATGCCATTGCCTATGCCCGTGAGGCGGCCCAGCTTGGGCCAGATATGATCTTGCAAGGCGCAGAAATAGGAGATGGTAATCTCAATCAGGTATTTAGGGTGTGTCAGCTTGGAGAGGCAACAGGATGGATTGTAAAACAGGCACTGCCCTATATTCGCTGCATTGGTGAGTCTTGGCCCCTAACCCGGGACCGTGCGCGTATCGAAGCCGAAATATTGCTGCAACATGGGCAGAGTTGCCCCGAGTTTACGGTGGCGGTATTACATCAGGATGCGTCTTTGTCGGCCATGCTGTTAGAAGATTTATCGGAGCTGCAAGTGTGGCGCCAAGCCTTGCTTAACGGCCAGCATTTTGCCGATGCCCCTGTGCAGCTAGGAAAATATTTAGCACAGGTGCACTTTCATAGCAGTGACTTTTGCTTAGATTATCAAGCACAGCGGGCGGCACAAACGCAGTTTGCCAATCCTAAGTTAATGTCGATCAGCGAAGCCGTTTATTTTGTCGATCCCTTTTGTGATCATGAACGTAATAATGTGGCGCCAGGCATTCGTAACGATGCCGAACGGCTCTGGGCCGATCAGCCATTAAAAATACGGGTGGCCAAGCTCAAGCATGACTTTCGCTGCAAGGGCCAAGCATTATTGCATGGCGACTTACATACTGGATCTGTGATGGTGGCCGCCGGCAAGCTGAAAGTGATTGATGCGGAGTTTGGTGGTTATGGGCCTATGGGCTTTGATGTGGGCGTACTGATCGCCAACTTGTTGCTTAATTTATGCAGCCAACCGTCTTCATCTGCACAGCGGCAACGCATTAAAGACGTACAAGCTTTTTGGCAGAGCTTTAACCGCCAGTTCTTACTGTTAGCCAGCCAAACCGCCGATCCTGCCTTAGCCGAGCCTAGCTATATAGCCGCCTTTTTACGCCAAGTGTGGCAAGACGCCTTAGGCTATGCCGGTTGTGAAATGATACGCCGCACCCTAGGCGTGGCCCACGTGGCAGATATCGATAATATTGCCGACGCAGACCAAAAAATCGTCAGCCAACGGCACGCATTAGCACTGGGCCGCACTCTGATCATGCACGCCGACCAACTCAATGACGCGCAGCTGGAGAAGATAGCGTTAGCCTGCCGACCACAGTGTTGAGTTGTGAATGTTGAGTGAAGTACTTAACTCAACGCCTATAACTAAAAACTCAACACTAGCCCGAGGGTTTCGGTATTTGGCTTTATAAATTAGCCTCGTCGCCAGCGATGATAACGGCTTAACCATGCCAAGGTGCGCAGGGGCGCATGGGCGCGTTTCCACTCTCCGGCTGCGTATTTATTGGCTTCTGCCAGCGTGGGATACACATGCATGGTGCCCAATATTTTATTTAAGCCCAGCCCATGCTTGATGGCCAGCACATATTCTGCCAGCAAATCACCCGCGTGCTCGCCCACTATGGTCACCCCCAGTATGCGGTCTTTACCCGGTGGGGTTAATACCTTAATAAAGCCCTGATCTGAGCCGTCGGTAATGGCTCGGTCGAGCTCGCTCAGATTAAAGCGCGTGACTTCATAGTCGATATGTTGCGCGGCGGCTTCTTGCTCGTTTAAGCCCACTCGCGCTACCTCGGGATCAACAAAAGTACACCAAGGCACTATGGAGTAATCGACCTTAAAGCGTTTAAACTGACCAAATAGCGCATTCACGCTCGCATACCACGCCATATGAGCGGCGGTGTGGGTGAATTGATAAGGTCCGGCCACGTCACCGGCGGCATAAATATTAGGGTACAAGGTTTCTAGATACTCATTGGTGGTCACGGTGCGATCAATGGTGATGCCCAGCTCAGTTAACCCAAATCCCTGCAATCGCGCACGCCGACCCAGCGCCAGCAAGAGAGTGTCGGCTTCAATAGTAAGCGATGTGTCGCCTTGATTTACCTGTACTTGGTTTATCTGTACTTGGTTTGCCTGTACTTGGTTTACTTCTAGCCGTATACCTTGAGAGGTAGGCGCTAATTGCGTAGTGTCACAATCGGTAAGCACTCGTACTCCATCGGCGACCAGCGCCTGTTTAACCCATTCACTCACCTCGAGATCTTCTTTAGGCATAAGACGGGCATTGCGTTGCACTAAGGTGACGCTCGAGCCTAAGCGCGCAAAGGCTTGAGCCAGCTCGCAGCCAATCGGGCCCCCTCCCAATATTAATAATCGCGCCGGTGGCGCTGCTCGCTCGGCCATGGCCTGCCATAAGGTGTCACTGGTCAGGTAATCCACTTTATCTAACCCTGGCAATGGCGGTACTGCGGCACTGGCCCCCGTGGCAATAATAATACTGCGCGCCGTCAGCCGCTGCACATCACCGTTGCTCAAGGTCACTTCTACCGTCCAAGGGTCGACCAGTTTGCCGTGGCCTTGCAATACATTGACACCCAGTTTGGTATAGCGCTCCACGCTATCGTGAGGGGCTATTTTGTTGATCACCTGTTGCACCCGTTGCATCACGTATTTGAAGCTAAATTCAGGCGTGGTGCTAGTGAGGCCGTAATGCGCGGCATGGCGCATCTGGTGGGCCAGTTTGGCGCTACGCAGCAAGGCCTTGCTGGGTACACAACCGGTATTAAGACAATCGCCGCCCATGTTGCCGCTCTCGATAAGCGTGACTTTGGCCTTCACCGCAACGGCTATATAGGCGCTGACTAAGCCTGCGGCACCAGCACCGATCACTATCAGATTGCAGTCAAAATGGGCGGGTTTATTAAAACCTCGATACACTTTTCGGCGTTGCACCAAGCGCAGCACGGCACGCGCCAGCAGCGGAAAAACACCAAGCAAGGCAAACGAGGCCAACAAAGTCGGCGACAGTATGCCGCTTACGCTATTAATGGCCGCCAGCTGAGTGCCGGCGTTCACGTAGACCAAGGTACCGGGCAACATACCGAGCTGGCTTACCCAGTAAAAGGTGCGAATGGGCAGCGTGGTCAGCCCCATCAGCAAATTAATGATGAAAAACGGAAACACCGGCACCAAGCGTAGGGTAAACAGATAAAAGGCGCCGTCTCGGTTAATGCCCTTATCGATGGCCTTAAGTCGATCACCGAAGCGGTGTTGTACCTGACCTCGCAGCAGAAAACGCGATACCAAAAACGCCAATGTGGCGCCGATACTCGAGGCAAATGACACCAACACCAAGCCTTGCCAGAGACCAAAAAAGGCGCCCGCGGCCAAGGTCATAATGGCCGCCCCCGGCAGTGACAACGCCGCCAGCAGCACATACAGCACAAAAAAACCGCCCGCCATCAGCCAAGGTGACTCGGTGCGCATCGTGGCAATGTGCGTCTGTTGTTGTTTGAGGGCGTTGAGAGTAAACCAGTCACCGAGATCGAAGATAAAAAACAGCGCCATAAGCAGCACTAGCAGGATAAGCAGTAGGGGTTTGCGCATAAGAAAATCCTTTTTATGGCGATGAGGCTGGCCTATATGGCATTGAAGCCAACGAGTGGCGACTATCATTAGCGTTAAGCTTAAGAACAAAGTCGCAACCGAGCGCACGTTTCTTACAGCGAGATTGGCCGCGGGCATAAGATGCCCAATAACAATAAGTGGCGGTTGTAATAACTTTTGTAATCCTTTTTGTAAGAGCTTTTGTAAGAACTTTTGTAAGAACTAGGCTGTTAACCGCGTCTTATTAGTAAGCAAGGCACTTATTATGTGGTGCCTTTCATGGAAGACCTTATCTTAAGGAGTATGGATATGCGCGTATGTCATTTGCACTTAGCGTCTCACTTTCGTATTACCCCCGTTGCCGCCTTGGTGTCTGCATCCTTGTTAGCGCTTACGTTATCAGGCCCAGCGCACGCCGTTGAGTCGGGTGGGCATATAGCTACAGAGAATGCCGTGCGGCCGTTAGCCATGAGCAAAAACGCTTGTGCGGCTAATCCCTGCAGTGCGGCTAATAAAAACGGTGCGGCCAAAAACCCGTGCGCCGTTAAGAGTCCTTGCTCAGCTAACCCTAGCGCCAATAAAAATCCCTGGGCGACCAAAAACCCCTGCGCCATAAAAAGCCCCTGCTCGGCCAACCCCTGCGCTGCTAAACCAGCGACAGTAAACCCTTGTGCCGCCAAGGCCGTGCAGCGCCCTGCTAAATATCAGCCTTACCAAGGCGATAACGCCGAGTTAGTCACGCTAGGTAAGGCGCTGTTTAACGATACCAGCCTAAGCAGCAATGGCCTTGCTTGTAGCAGTTGCCACCAAGGTCAGATGATGTATCAGGCCAGTTTTGCCCTGCCCTACCCCCACCCGGTGGCCATGGCGCAGGATCAGTTTGGTCTGAGTCAGGTGCATTTGGATGAAATGATCCAAATTTGTATGGTCTATCCCATGGCGACGCAGCCCTTAGCGTGGGATTCAAAAGAGCTAGCGGCCTTGGTTGCCTATGTCCAAACCGAACAGACAAGCTATTCACCCAGTGGCGCCAATCCTTGCGCGGCAAAAAATCCCTGTGCGATGAAGCACCCTTGTGCGATGAAAAGCCCCTGCAAGACTAACCCCTGCGCGATGAAGAACCCTTGTGCGGTGAAAAGCCCTTGTTCAATAAAAAATCCCTGTGCAATAAAAAGCCCGTGTAAGGCTAATCCCTGTGCCGTAAAAAATCCCTGCGCGACAAAGAGCCCTTGCGCACCTAAGTCACAGTAAGGATGCCTATGACAAGCAGCACACTTCAAGCCTTGCCCAAACCGCTAGTACCGGTGGCGGCAAGCCTGCCAACCGCAGATATACCTCGCTTGCGTGCAGCCGGTGACCGAATTCGGGAATGCTATCGAGTGATGAGCAAAGGTGGGGTTAATATCGTCGGGGAAGTACTCAAAGGCCAAGGAACTTTTTTTGAGATGACCCACTATCCCCTAGACGATGTACTGGATAAAGACAGCCACAGCCAATATTACTACCATGCTCATCGCGGTGGTGAGCAGGAGCATGGCCACTTCCACACATTTTTGCGTGCGCCCGGTATTCCAGCCGATTTCTGTATGCTGGATTATCCGCAGGCCAGTGAGCCTTGGCCCCAAGAAGAACAAGCGATTGCGCATTTAGTTGCTATTGCTATGGATGCTTGGGGGTATCCCTCAAGCTTATTCGCCTGTAATCGTTGGGTAACCGATGAAAGCTGGTATCCGGCAGAGGCGGTAATTTCTATGCTGGACAGCTTTCTTATCGATCATGCCCATCCATCTTGGCCGGTAAATATTTGGTTGAGCAACATGCTGGTGTTATTCCGACCCCATATAGAAGCGCTGCTGGTGCATCGCGATGCAGTGATCGACCAGTGGCAGGCGCAATATCCAGAGCAGGACATCTTTGAAAATCGGCAGCTGGAGATCACCGGCCAGCTCACCATTTCGGTGGATGACTGGCTGGCCGAACTGGAGGCAGTGTTGGTTTAATGACCACAAGATCATAAATAACAGCGCCGCAGGTAAAGACGGCTTAGTCTTTACCTGCGGCGCGATTTTATCTGACGACTGAAAGCTGACCGCTAACGGCTATTGCTGCTGCCGTTACTTCAACTGCCACACCGTCATGTCGGCTAAGGTGTGCTGGTATTTGCGGCGGGTTTCGCGGATCACAAAGGGCACATCTTGTTGCGCCACTAGGGTAAAGCGCTCACTTAATACACGGCTTAAGCCGTCTAGAGTGGTCACATTTTCGCCATTCACCTTAATACCGCCCAACCATTTTTCTTTCGGCGTGTACTGCTCAAGCCAAGTGTAAGGTGAGGTTAATACCAAGTAGCCGCCGGCGGTTAAGCGCTCGTGAATATGGTTTAAGAACAAACTCGGATCGTATAAACGATCGATCAAATTACCGCAAAATATCAGGTCATAATCGCTAAAACGGGCCTTTAAGTTACAGGCATCGCCCTGTACAAAATCAATTTTATCAGCCAGTGCGCTATAGCCTAAATCAGTTAAGCTGACCTCTTTAAACTCCACTAACTCGCCTTCGGTCGGAATAGCAAAGCGGGTATGGCCGGTTTCTTTTAACTGAAAGCCGTGTTGAATAAAGCGTGCCGAAAAGTCGATGCCATCTACGTGATCAAAGTGGCGTGCCAGCTCAAAACTGGCGCGACCTACTGAGCAACCTAAATCCAGCGCCCTGGCCTGTTTTAATTCAGGGGTATGTTTAAGCAAGGCTTGCACACACGCTTGGGGGTAATTGGGCACATTAAAATAAGTATCACCGTAGTGAAATTCTAAGTATTGGGCGACGAGTTCGTCTGTTTCGTAAGTATTAACCGGTTCCACTGGCACCTCGGCGCTGTCGGACTCTAGGTATCTAAAGCCTGCATGTTGAAAAAAATGACGGCGAAAGGCATACCGCGCGTAACGAGTCGCTTCGTTACCGGTCGATGCCCAAGAGCCGCCTTTAAATAAGTTGTGTTGGCCATCAAAGGTAGGCGTGGAGAAGTCATCGTATAAAGGATGCACCTCAAAGCCGGGAAAGCCATCGATGGCAGATTCGGTCCATTGCCACACATTGCCCACCACATCACACAGGCCTTGATGCTCGAAGCGGTTGACTGGGCAAGAGGAAGCATAATGCTCAAGATTAAGATTACCGGGCGCTTGCGCCCAGTGCGGTTGATCGGTATCGAGCTGATTGCGTAGTACCGTCCACTCGGCTTCGGTGGGCAGGCGAATATGCGTGCCAGTTTGGGCGGCTTTCCAGTTACAAAAGGCCTTGGCCTCGAGGTAATTCACCTCTACTGGCCAATCCAGCGGCAGCGGCATTTCTTGTAACAGGTTACGCTGTATATATTCGCCGTGGCGATAAGACCAAAAACGCGGCATGCGCGCTTCACTAAACGCCAGCCAAGCTTGGCCCTCAATCGTCCACCATTTAGGTTTTTGATAACCGCCGGCACTCACAAACTGTAAAAACTCACCGTTAGACACCAGAAACTTGGCCACCTTAAACGGCTCCACGGCTACGGTTTTATGACCGTATTCGTTATCCCAGCCATAGGTGTCGGCCTCACTTGGCTTACCCAAAGTGACCGTTTCGCCGGCAATGGCTACTAGGCTATTGTGGGGTGCGGCGCCCGTTTCGCTACAGGCGGCCCACTGTGGATGAGCATCCAAATATTCGAGCGGCAACATGCGCATGATAACCGACGAGGTTTCGAGGTGAATACGCTCATGCTCTATGCCCATAATCACCAGCCAAGCGGCTGAGTCAGGAGTGATGGGCAAGCTAAGGGGCATATCGGTAATAAGCGTATCCACAATATCACGCACTTGATCACGATAGTGGCGGGTGTCGGCTAGGCTTGGCCAGTCGTAATGGGCGCTATTAAGATCGTCCCACGACATTTCATCCACGCCAATGGCAAACATGGACTCTAAGCGCTCATTCACTCTGTGGTGATGGTATTTACCGAGCATTAATTTGTTGATAAAGAATACGGCCGTGTGGCCAAAATAGAAGATCAAGGGATGGCGCAGTGGCTCGGCGCGTAAATAGTAAGCTTGTTCGTTATTAATGCAGTCAAACAAACTTTCGTATTGGCTAAAGGTGTGGTGAAAATAGTTGCGAATTTCAGCACGTTTTGCGGCGACCGAGCTGCCGGTTAATAACGGCGTTTTGCTCACCACCTCAGTTAGTTTTTCCATGTTCATCCTTGATGCCTGTTAAATGTTTCACAATAAAGGTACTAAATAAAAACGTGCCGCCCATCAGACCCGTGACTCGGGTAAATGCTTTCGTTATCAAGGTACTTTGATGGCTGAGGCTAAAAATCGGTTTACAGTCCAGTACCTTGTGCTATAACGCTGTTCTTTTCATCTTTTAGTAGGAAGTATCATGACACAATTTAGCAATGTTACCGTTATTAAGCAGGCCAATGTGTACGACGGCGGCAAAGTAACCAGCCGCGCGATCCTGTTTGCTGATGGCAGTCGCAAGACCTTAGGCATTATGCTGCCGGGCGAATATAGCTTCAATACCGCTGCCGCCGAGTTAATGGAAATCTTAGCCGGCGAGTTAAGTGTGCAATTGCCAGGCTCTGAGCAGTGGCAGGCCATTAAAGGCGGCGAGTCATTTGAAGTGCCAGCTAACGCTAGCTTTAACTTAAAAGTGACCACGCTGGTGGATTACTGCTGCTCTTACTTCGACTAAGCCACTCAGTCACTCAGTCACTCAACTAGGCCAGCCTGATGCCACAGCTATAGTTAGCAAAGCCCACTTAACTGTAAGAGAGCCTGTCATGCCGAACCTATTGCTGTTGTTAGTCTTGCTGGCCGCCCCACTTGCCGCACCGCAGGCTGTGGAATATCGTATTCGAAGGGTGGCGGATCAGCTGCACCACCCTTGGGGGCTGATTGAACTGCCCAGTGGCGAGCTATTAGTGAGCGAACGGCGCGGGCGCTTATTACGCTTACATAACGATGGCAGCCGTACCCTGATTGAAGGCCTGCCCAAGATGGTGAGCGCCGGCCAAGGCGGCTTACTGGATTTAGCCCTGCATCCCAATTTTGTAGAAAACCGCTGGCTGTATCTCAGTTACAGCCAGCCCGGAAAAGGCGGTGCTGGCACAGCCGTCGCACGGGCCAAGCTGCATGATACTCACTTAAGCAACCTAGAAGTCATCTTTGTCCAACAGCCCAAAACCACGGGCAGCGCCCACTTTGGCTCACGTCTAGTATTCGACCCTCAGGGTTATTTGTTTATTACCACCGGCGAGCGTTATCACGCCCGAGATAAAGCACAACAGCTGGATAATCATCTGGGCAAAATCTTGCGCCTGCATGATGATGGCACAGTGCCTGCTGATAACCCCTTTATCAATACCCCCAGCGCCAAGCCTGAAATTTGGAGCTATGGCCATCGTAATATTCAAGGGGCTGCTATTCATCCAGCCAGTGGCGTGCTGTGGACGCACGAGCACGGCCCGCGCGGCGGTGACGAAGTGAACATCATTAAAGCGGGTGCCAATTATGGCTGGCCCTTAGTCACTCATGGCCGAGAGTACAGCGGCGGCGTTATTAGCAAACACACGCATCTCAAAGGCATGGCAGACCCAATTTGGGTGTGGGTGCCTTCTATTGCGCCTTCTGGCATGATTTTTTATCGCGCAGACTTGTTTCCCCAATGGCAGGGCTCATTACTGGTGGGCGCATTGGCCGGGCAAAAGCTGGTGCGACTCACACTCCACGGCCAAAAAATTGTGGAAGAGCAGCCGTTGCTTAGCGATCTAAAGGTGCGCATCCGCACCTTAGTCGAAGCGCAAGATGGCGGTATTTACCTGTTAACCGATGCCGCGAATGGCCAGCTGCTTAAGTTAGTGCCCGCCGCCCATAATCAGGCCCCATGAATGACGCTTGATAAGGATTAGGTCAAAGCCTGAGCTCTGGGCTGATTTTCTGTGCATAATGCGTTAACATTTAACAACTGTATTTAATGTTAATTACTTTTGTGAACAATGAGGAATACATAATGACGCAAAAAATCTGGAACGTGTATCTGTCTGGTGAAATTCACAGTGACTGGCGTGAGCGTATTATCGAAGGTTCAAAAGCCAAAGGCTTGGCCGTGACCTTTACCTCAGCGGTAACCGATCACGATGCCAGTGACATGATAGGCGTAAATATCTTAGGCAGCGAAGAAGATAACTTCTGGCGTGACCGCAAGGCATCCGGCATTAACAGCATTCGCACCTCTACCCAAATTAAAGCTGCAGACTTGGTAGTGGTACGTTTTGGACCTCAGTACAAACAGTGGAATGCCGCCTTCGATGCCGGTTTTGCTGTTGCCTTAGGCAAGCCCATGGTGACCTTGCATGATGCCGAGCTGGATCACCCACTCAAAGAAGTGGATGAAGCCGCTAAAGCGACCTGCCGTCAGCCTGAGCAAGTAGTTGAGATCTTGTCTTACTTGTTGTCATAAATAAGCTTTCGTAAATAAGCCGTCATAAGTGGGTAGTCGTAAAAAACAGCCTATTTAGCTTAGAAAAATTGTTCATAAAATCCTTCACTTAGTGGAGGATTTTTTTTGTTGTGCCGACTTCTGTCGGCTGGCTGCCGTTTGGTGCATCCCTCAGCGCCCTACTGTTTTACAATAAGCATTCACTTATGTAGTAAAGGTAGGCGCCATGAAAGCTGGGACGTTAGCATTATTGTTAGCTGGGATATGGGGCACTGGTGCTTCGGCATGGGCTAATAATACCGTCTGGATTGATGTGAGCAGCCCGCAAGACTATGCCGCAGAGCACTTAGTGGATGCGGTGCATATTCCCTACACTCATATCGCCCGTGAGGTGAGTAGGCATTTTCCGGATAAAAACACCCAGCTTAAGCTCTACGACCGAAACCAGCGAAATGCACGGCTCGCCCAAGAGGCGTTGCAGACCTTGGGTTACGCCAAGGCAAGCAATAATGGAGCGTTAGCAGATCTTAAGGCACAAGGCTTAGCCACAGAACAAGCAGTGCAGTTAGCGCTCGCCGAGCAATCAGATCAGACGTTAACTATGCCTACCACTATGTCTTCAACTATGTATTCAACCATTCCCTCAACTATTCCTTCTACTATGCCCTCCCATGCAGGGAGTGATATAAGCGTAAATAAGGCTTTAGATCTTGCCTCATCCTCTCAGCCTGCATCAGTAAATGCTGAGCCTTTGCCACAACGGCTCGCCACAGAGCCGGTCTCCGCCGTGGTTGCCCCTTTGCCACAAACCTTGGCTCACATGCACACAGCTGAATAACCAAACGCTATAAATAATCCGCTGATGCGAGTTTATGCCTTATGCGTATCTGTGCGCTCGCCCAGCGAATTAAAAATGCCGGTAATAGATCAGCGGCGCCCAGCGCCTGAGAGGCCGAGTTAGCTAAGGCTAGAGTTTTTCCGTTTCATCGTCGCGCAAGCCCACCTTTAACACCTTATCGCCATCCACATCGGCCACGGTCCAAATCATGTCATAACGGGAAAAGTTATCGCCCACCACCGGATGGCCGTTGCTGTGGATAAGCATAAAGTCACCTAAGTTCAGGCTCGCTTCGCTCTCGTCCACGTCGACCCCGTACATAAGCCCGATATCGCGCATTTGGGCATCAGCATCAAGAATAAAGTCACCAAAGAAGGCGCGCGCCTTGCTGCGGGCCGCATCTAAGTCGCCACCAAACATATTGTTTAGGGTTTTAAGATGATTGCTGCGACCAATCACGCACAGCATGTCGCCCATGGCTAAGCGGGTGCTGCCAGAAGCAGGCAATAAATTATCGCCTCTAAAGACGGCCGCTACCCGGCAATGGGGCGGGAAGGTTAAGTTACGTACCACAACGCCGTCTATCGACTCACTGCTCACCGTATAGAGAAACATTTCAAAGTCATCTTCTTGAAAAATGCCCAACATAGAGCGGCGATGGGGTGCCGACTCGGGCGGCACTTCCACTCTTAATAGCCGTGCCATTTGCGGAATGGTGGAGCCTTGTACCAGCAAAGACACTAACACCACGAAAAACGCGACGTTAAATAGCATCATGCCCTCAGGCAAACCGGCCATCAGCGGGAATATGGCCAGCACTATGGGCACGGCACCGCGCAGCCCCACCCAAGAGATAAACCCTATCTCGCGGCGGTTAAAGCGAAAAAACGGCACCAAAGACACCAACACCGCCAACGGCCGCGCAATAAAAATTAACGCCAAAGAGATCAAAATAGCGGGTAGCGCCATGGCCCACATATCTGCCGGCGAAATCAGCAAACCTAACACCAAAAACAAGCCAATTTGGCTCAACCACGCCAAGCCATCCAGTACCGGTAAAATGGACTCCATATCGCGCAAGCGTGAGTTGCCTAATACTAAGCCCGCCAGATACACCGCCAAGAAACCACTGCCCTCTAAGAGTGCGGTAAAGGCAAATAGCGTTAAGCCAAAACCCATCACTAAAATCGGATATAAGCCGGGTGCGAGCTCAAAACGTTTGATCATTTGCACTAACAGCATGCCACCCAAAATACCGGCCACGCTACCAATGCCAAATTGCGTCAGTAAAAATAATAAGGTTTCGCCGACGCCACTCATTTCGCCGGTGATCAGGCCAATTAAGGTGAGCGTTAAAAATATCGCCATGGGATCGTTGGTGCCGGACTCAATTTCCAGTGATGCGCCAACCCTTTGGTTTAGGTGCATGCCTTTGCCGCTAAGCAAAGAAAACACCGCCGCCGCATCGGTTGAGCCCACAATGGCACCCAACAACAGGCCGTGTAACCAGCTAAGATCCAAAATATAAACCGCAATCACGCCGGTAACGCCACTGGTCACCACTACCCCTAAGGTAGCCATGCTCAGCGCCGGTTTTAAGCCGACCCTAAAGGTTTCCATACGGGTACGCATACCGCCATCCAGCAAGATAATGGCCAGCGCCAAGTTACCTATGCTGTAGGCCAAGGTATAGCTTCCAAATTCAATGCCACCTGGGCCACTTTCGCCGGCCAGCATGCCCACAAACAGGAAGATAAGCAGGATAGGAATACCGGAACGCGCCGACAATAAGGTGGCCAGCACACTCACGCACAGCAAGATCCCAGTCAGTAAGAAGAAATGTTCAAGATTTTCCAATAGTAGATATTCCGATAGGGGTTTTAGATACCGAGTGTTGTATACCCTTGGTTAGATACTCTATTTATATCATAACCTTACCTATTTAATGAAAGTGAATTTTTAATTAAATTAAAAAACTATCTATGCAAAAAAATACATACACGGGCTTATCTGGTCGTATTACAAACAACTTAATGCATAAACAGTTAACTAGCAGCCGAAAACGCTAGCATAGCCCAACGCAAGCCTACTTTTTTGAATATGATCTCATTATTAGCAGCATAAAACACTACCAAGATCGGGTGCTAGCTATGGGTTGTGTTATCAAGAAATCGGACAACCGCATATAAAAAACGAGCCAGCATAATGCTGGCTCGTTTATATCACTAACAACCAAGGTCGGTAATTAGCTGGCGTTAGGCAACACTTTTGCGATGGCTTCTAGTGCACAACCTTCATCAATCGCTGCACCACCCGCGCCCGCCACACCAATGGCACCAATCACTTGTCCGTCAACTTTTAGGGGGACGCCACCGCCGAGCAGTAATAGCTCGCCGACGGTATTTAGATTTTCGGCTTCTGGATTATTACGCGCGCGCTCAGACAACTCACGGCTAGGAGTTTTGGTAGAAAGAGAAGTAAACGCCTTACGTTGCGCGGCCAAGGTATTATGCGGGCCTACATTATCGTCGCGCTGCAAGGCAACTAAGTTACCACCACGGTCAACCACGGCGGCCACGCCAGTTAAGCCTTGGGCATGGCATGCGGCCATAGTGGCGTTCAGCAGTTTATTTGCTAATTCCAGTGTTACATCGGCTCTTTGTGCAACGCCCGCTGTCACTTGAGCTGCCGTATCGGCAGCAGTGGCGGCAAAGGCCGGAGCGGCACATAAGGCCAAGGCAATCAGGGATCGGCGTGCGGTCATCATCATAATCGAGTTCTCCGTGGGGATGAAAGTGAAGAAAAGAAGCAAAATGCTAAGTGCCCCTATCTTGCCTGCCCTACCCCGTCAAACCGATTGCCAACAGATTACGGTTTTGTAATGTGGGCTAGCTGCCCCACACATAACTCCAAAGACTAAAAATAAAGACAGCCCTTATTTTCCTGAAATTAACTCTATATATAGGCAGCGCAGCCGCCTCCCACGACACGCTGTAAATCCATCCATGGAAGCTCAGAAATGACATCCCTGTCATTTCATGGTCGTGGTAGGTCTTCTGCGCTGCCTTCCCCTAAGATCGAGTCACCTGTAAGCATCGCTGTGGATACCGTTTATCACCTTCCATTTATCCACTCACAGCTTATAATGCTCCAGCTTCATTTGAATTCAGTTTTAGTTTCTGTTCTCAGTGTTAAAAACTTAATAAAAGGCGTCAGCAGTAGCCTGCTTGGCCGCCCTTAGGCTGACTAAAAGGACTAACTGTGCTCAAAAAGTACAGTGAACATGGGCGTTTACAATCGGAATTTTAAAAATAATATTAGATAAATCAATGCATTGAAAATCGGCAGCGTTGATACTAGGCATTAAACGCGGACAAATCGAGCATGCGTGTTTTGATGATTAAGCAAGGATGCCATAGCAAGTTAAAGTTATTTATAATCAGTAGTTTATGGTGAAGCTTTCTAAATGTGTCATGAGTAAAAACGCGCATGCGCAGTATTAAAAATGTTATACACACCAGAAAATGAGCGCCATATGGAAACTCAGCAACTACTAGAAGCAGCGCAAACAATTCAAGTAATCCAATCGTTGCTTCATGACGAAAAAAATGAATGGCTGCCTGTAATAGCAGCCATTGGCGGTGCATTTATCGGCGGCATATCCACCTTTTTACCGTCGTATTTTCTTGAGTCGAAGAAACATCGATTAGAGCGGCAGGCAATAACTACTGCGCTAACATCTGAAATATCCGCCCTCTTAAAAATGATGGAGCACCGAGATTATCTTGGCGGCCTCATAGAAGCAGTAAATTACTTAAAAGAAAATCCAGAAGACAAATACATTCTAATGATCAAAGTGCCCGAGCACTACTCTAGGGTTTATCAATCGCATATCGACCGTATCGGGCTTGTAAAGCCAGAACTAGCAGCAGAGATAATTGAGTTCCATCAACTAATCGACGCAGTAGTTCAAGACGTAGTGCCGGGCAGCCCAGTTCAAGAAGAAGGCGGAGACATAGAAACATTTGAGGAGTTGGTAAAAATTCTTGAGTCCGCCATACACATAGGCAACAAGATATCGAGTGGGCGCGTATAACAATGCGCTCAAATAGCTCACTTCGTTCGCTGGGACTGGCTAAAGCCAGCCCCTTAGCTTAATCGTTATTTCTTATAACCACATCCGTTCTGGAATAAAAATGCTGATCAATGAACAAGAACGAAATGCGTTATATAAGGTTATTTACGGCAGACGAGATGTGCGATCTGAGTTTATGGCGACACCCGTGGCTAATGAGGTGCTGTTAAGGATCTTGAAGGCGGGCCATCATGCGCCGAGTGTGGGCTTTATGCAGCCGTGGGACTTTGTAGTGGTGCGCGAAGAGTCCACCAAAATGGCAATTAAGCAAGGGTTTGATGCGGCCAATGCGCAGTCGGCGCAGTTATTTTCGGGTACGCGGCAAGAGCAATATAAGAGTTTAAAACTGGAAGGCATTATGGACGCGCCGCTGGGTATTTGCGTAACCTGCGATAGAGAGCGCAATGGCCCAATCGTGCTGGGGCAGACCATAAAACCAGAAATGGACCTCTACAGTACGGTATGTGCCATTCAAAATATGTGGCTGGCTGCCAGAGCGGAAAATATTGGTTTAGGCTGGGTGAGTATTATTGATGATGCCGTGCTGCGCGCCGCACTCGATATTCCGGAGCGCATAGAGATTATTGCGTATCTTTGCTTGGGCTATGTGTCTGAATTTAGTGAACAGCCCGATCTTGAAAAGCACGGCTGGCTTGAAAGAATGGATATAAGTAAGGTGATCCACGCTGAAAAGTGGTCTGAGCGAAAGTAATAGCTGTGTTCAATTTTACGCCTGCGGCGTAATGCGAGAACAAGTGTTCGCCTACAAAACACAAGACACTGTGCGGCCGACGGGAAGGCTTAATCTTTAACAGTAAGCTAAGGCCTGAGCCAAATTCTGCGCTCAGGCTTGAGTTTCAAGAATCAAAATCCAGCTTAGTAATCAAACCCAACTTGGGCTTTTACGCCGGCATCGAAGGCGTGTTTTACCGCTTCTATTTCGCTGACAGTATCGGCTAATTCAATCAGGGAGCGGTGGCAGCTGCGGCCGGTAATGATCACATGTTGATGTGGCGGGCGATTTTTTAGGGCGGTGATCACGCGCTCTAAATCCAGATAATGGTAAGCCACCATGTAAGTTAGCTCGTCGAGCAACACCAGATCGATACTGGGATTGGCTAGCATCTTCTCGGCCGGCGCCCAGGTTTCTTCACAGGCTTGCATGTCTTTTTCACGGTCTTGGGTGTCCCACGTAAAGCCGGTGTTCATGACCACAAACGGCACACCAACTTTTTGTAGCAAATTACGCTCGCCACATTCCCAACCGCCTTTAATAAACTGCACCACGGCGGCACTTTTACCGTGGCCCACGGCGCGGGCAACGTTGCCAAAACCGGCGGTGCTTTTACCTTTACCGTTGCCGGTGATCACCATCAGCACGCCCCGCTCTTCTTGGGCCTCGGCCACTTTGGCGTCTACCGCTGCTTTTACTTTTTGCTGGCGCTGCTGGTGGCGCTCGGCTTTTACCTGCTCGCGGTTATCGTCTTGAGTGTCGCTCATGATGTTCCTTATACCTGATGATAAAAATGATTACGCTTGGTGGTTGAGTGCCGCACCCAGAGTACGAAAATAACGGCTGAACGCGGCATTTATCTGTAAACGCTGCTCGCCTTGGGGATATAAACCCAGCTCGGCTTCTTTGGTGGCTTTCGTGCCCTTCACTAAAAAACCGTTTTTGATTATCGCATCTTGTACGAAGGCTTCAAAGGCGCGAGCACACAGCTCTTCGGGCTGGCTGTAATAAAGGGTGTTCAGTTGGCTGTCGGCGGCGGCAGACGCCATAAACAAGGGGCTGGGCGCATTGCCTGAAGCGTCTAATAAAATGGCCTTAAAACAGTCAAACAATAAGTCGTTAAGCGGATGCGCTACTGTGGCGGCGTTATTAAGCCAAGCATGAGAGGCAAAGGTGCGAGTGCCGGCTTGGGTCATGCTTTTGCCGGCAAGACTCTTCGCCGCAATACTTTTTGCCGCTATATAGTGATCGAAGGCGTGAAACCACTCGTGGGCTATGCTGCCGGGGCCGGCGTTTTTGGCCAGAGAAAAAGTGCGTGTAGCAGGATTATAGTGGGCCGAAACACCTAAGCGACCGCCAATACCGTATTGCAATGACAAGCTGCCGCGCAGGGAAATGAGTGACTCAGGCCCTTGCAGAATCAGCATAAGATCGCAAAGCGCATCAAAAAATAAGCCAGCGGCGCGTTCTCGCTCAATGCGGGTGACCCAACGGCCAATTTCGATACTGGTGAAATCAAAGCGGCGGCGCACCTGCACAAAGTCGATGATCTCGCCGTGAGTATGGTCGGGACCATTACGATAATAGCGAGACTGGGTCTCGCTATTATTTGTGTGGTAGTTATCACTCACCTTAACCTAGTGCCGCCCTGTGTTGTACTTATACCCTAACAATGGGCTTAGTCTATCAGCCCACACGGCTAGGCTAAAGCTAGGGTTAGCTTATGTTGATTATGTTCACTTTTGTTAGCTAGGGGGCTCGTCGCCCGCTGATCAAACTAATAATGAAGACGATAATCCCCACCACAAAGACCAGTTTTGCTGCCCATGCAGCCGTTCCTGCCATACCGCCAAAGCCGAGTGCACCGGCGATGAGAGCGATGACTAAAAATATAATTCCCCAACGAAACATAAACTGCTCCTTACCTAAGTGGAAATCGTAGCTGAGTAACATGTCCTTCTGATTGTTCGTTTTAAATGTAGCAGACGAACCATAAATTCAACCTTTTGCTTGGGCTCCAAATTACGCTCAGAGCCCAAGCTTATGTTTAGCTAAGGAGTGGTACTCAACTAATAGCCCCAGCTAACCCACGTAAAATGGGCAGTCAGTGTTAAGTGAGACCTTATTATTGCGTGACTATGAGGTCGTTTTTAACGCTTTGTACACCATCCACACTTTTGGCCACGTTTTCGGCATGAGTTGCTTGCGCCTGAGTGTCGACTTCGCCGGTGAGTTGCACCACGCCATCTTGGGTTTCTACAGATACCGACAGGCCGGGCACGCCATCAGCGGCAAGAAACTTAGCCTTAACAGCACTGGTTACCATGGCATCATCGGCATATTCTTTGACTGACTGATAAGCCTTGTCTTTTACAATAAGCTTGTCGCTTACCGACGCTACGCCCTCCACTTGACCTGCGATCTCTGCGGCCTGCTTAATTTGTTCTTGGCTGGTCACAAAGCCCGAGAGCGTCACTACAGCATCTGTGGTTTCTACTGAGATATCACCACTGTTGATGGCATCGTGTTTCAATAATTCGCCTTTAACCTTAGTGGTGATCATGGCGTCATCTATGGTGCCTTTGGTGGCCTCGGCTGCCTGACTTAGCGTATCGCCAGTGCGCTCAACGGCGCTTTCAGCTTTAGTGGAGATAGTATTCGTTGTTTCAGATACTGAGTCTGCTGCAAAGGCGCTGCCGCCAGCTAAAACGGAGCTCAACACAACAGCTATCATTGAAGGTGAAAATGTTATTTTTTTCATCGTTATTTTCCTCTCGTTGCTATTTGAACACTGATTTATAAATACGGCACTTTATAAATAATTATAAAAATTAAAAAATAAAAAACGACATTTCACTCGTTGCTTCCGTTATATTTCTAGACTAATGAATCGAGGGGTGCAAGTGAATATATTAATAAAAAACCCATCACTACTCAGCATAAAACACTACTAAAAGACAAACAATCTATATTAAAAACAAGACCCCACCACCAATAACACTTAACAATCAACAACTTAAATAATAGTCCGTTAGTGCGACACTTTGTTTAGCGCAGTTAATTAAGCGTTTATTTATTTTATTTTAAATTTAAAAAGTCAGTGCTTGCGTCAGCTTTTGTCTAATAACAAGCAGACTAAGTGGCACCACATAAATTTAAAAAAACCTATTAATAAATAAAACCCAAGGGAAGGTTATCGCCTTGGGCTTTATTATCATTAAGCATGAATAAGCGTTAGCTAATTATGCGCAGTGACTGCCTCACCTTGACGAGCATAATATTGCGCCATCACAGCACACACCATAAGTTGAATTTGGTGGAAGATAATTAAAGGTAATAAAGCCGGCCCCAGCAAGGGCCCAGCAAACAACACCTGCGCCATGGGCACTCCCGTGGCCATGCTCTTTTTCGAGCCGCAAAAGACGATAGTGATCCTGTCTTCTCGGCTAAAGCCAAAGCGCTCACCCAGCCACGCAGTTAAAAACAACACCACGGCGAGCAACACACAGCACACCAGAGTTAACACCAACAAGTTCTTGGGCAATACGGTATTCCATAATCCCTCAACGACCGAGGCGCTAAGTGCCGTGTATACCACCAGTAAGATGGAGGTTTGATCGAGGCGACTGAGGTTCTCTTTATGCTTATCAACCCAGTTGCCAATGAGTGGGCGCATGGCGTGCCCCACCACGAAGGGCAGCAGCAACTGCATGCTAATAGAGCCGATCGAATGCAGTGCTGAACTGCCCTCTGTGGCATCTATTTGCATTAACAACGCCACTAACAAGGGCGTTAATAGAATGCCAATAATGCTGGAGGCAGAGGCACTGCACACGGCGGCAGGCACGTTGCCTCCGGCCAGTGAGGTAAAGGCAATCGCCGATTGTACCGTGCCGGGCAACACGCACAAAAACAGCATACCCATGTAGAGTTGGTCGCCAATCAGCGGTATTAGCATGGGTTTAGCCAGCAGGCCTATGATAGGAAACATCAAGAAAGTGCAGGCAAACACCAAGCTGTGCAGTCGCCAATGGGTCATACCGGCAATAATGGCTTGGCGAGAAAGCTTAGCGCCGTGCATAAAAAACAATAAGGCGATGGCGGCCACGGTTAAGCCGTCAAAAAAAACCGCTCCTTGGCCTTGGGCGGGCAACAAGGTAGCGGCGGCCACTACCGCTAATAAGATCAGCGTAAAATTATCAAACAGCAGGCGAAAATAGCCAAACATGGGATACTCCTCTCAATAGAGGAGGCACTGTAACGTAAAATCACAGCGCTGTTTATCGCCATTAGGACCACAAGTGTCGCCTATCGGACAAGTATAGGCCTTTCGCTGTATGTCTTATGCTTCACGCCATCCGCTGCACACCATAAGCTAGAAAGAACTGCAGCCTGCGGTTAAGATGGCCCCGTGATGCACAAGCTCATCGTCTGGTTTACGTGTTATCGTTTTAGCCGTTGTTAATCGGCTGCAGCTTCTGCATCATCTGCTTATGAATACTGCCCACCCCCTTTTGCAACTGGTACAACAACAAGAGTTGCTCAGTCAACTTAACGCGCTCAGCACACTGCCCCGCCCCGTGTTAGGCCAAGTGGTGTCTTTGCCTAATCACGCCATTGGCACGCCGCACCGTCACCCGTGGGCGCAGTTGTCTTATGCCATTAAGGGCGTGCTCACGGTCGAAACCGCCGCCGGCCAATTTGTGGCGCCGCCCACCCGTGCGGTGTTGGTGCCACCAGAGGTTGAGCATGGCGTGCATTGCCCTGCGCATACGGTGATCCGCAGCCTTTATATCGATGCCCAGTACTTGCCTTGGCAACACTGCCAAGTGTTGGACATAGACCCACTATTACGGGAATTGATTGTCGCCTTTGGCTTATTACCGGTGGAATATGACGAGCACGGCGCCGATGGCCGCTTGGTGGCGGTCTTGCTAGACAGACTCATTCAGGCGAAGCCCAGTGATTTAATGCTGCCCTGGCCTACCGATGCTCGCCTCACCGAGCTGTGTCGTTATTTGGCCAGCCAACCGGATTGCCGCCTGCCATTAAGCCATTTTAGTGCCCAGCTGGCGGTGAGCGATAAAACCCTGAGTCGGGCCTTTAAGCAGGATACGGGCATGAGCTTTCGCCAGTGGCGCCAACGCAGCCGTTTGTTGGCCGCCCTGCCCTTATTAGAGCGCGGCGAGCGCATTACCGATGTGGCGCTAGCCTGTGGTTACGACAGCTTATCGGCCTTTATTGCCGCTTTTAAAGCCTTGCTTGGCAAACCGCCTGGGGAATACCTTGTCAAGTAAGTGACTTAGGTTTATCTAACTGAAAAACCCGTCCTTTATCAGTACTATTCACCGATCAAGCAGCAAATAAAGAGGGTAATTTACTACCAAGAGTCTAATACTTGGAAAATAGTAAAAAATAATGCCGATAGTGAGGATATAATTCTGTTAATGCTTTTTTAACTCCATAGCCTCGGATTCTGCCATGAACAATTGGACTCGCACCGCCCTTAAAATATTGTCCAGCGATCAACTGCGCACCTCAGATACCCACCTGTATCGACTCGATATTCCCAGCCTACATGGCATAGATATTTACCTGAAAGACGAAAGCACACATCCTACCGGTAGCCTCAAACATAGACTGGCGCGCTCTTTGTTTCTACACGCCATTTGCAGTGGCAAAATTCAGCAAGGCACCCATGTGGTGGAGGCATCATCGGGCAGTACTGCGGTGTCGGAGGCCTATTTTGCCAAGCTGCTGGGCTTGCCCTTTACCGCCGTTATGCCAAGCCACACCACGTGCAAAAAAGTGGAACAAGTTAAGCGCTTGGGCGGCCACTGTCATTTTGTAGCCCATGCAGCGGACGTATATGCCGAGGCCGAGCGATTAGCCCGAGAAAGCCAAGGCCATTACATGGATCAATTTACCTTTGCCGAGCGTGCCACCGACTGGCGTGGTAACAACAATATTGCCGAGAGCATTTTTCGCCAACTGGCCGAAGAGCCGCACCCCATTCCGCACGCCATAGTGATGAGCGCCGGTACCGGCGGCACCTCGGCTACGCTGGGCCGTTATGTGCGTTATTTGGGGTTAGATACCAAGTTGGTGGTGGTAGACCCTGAGCATTCGGTGTTTTACGACAGCTATCAAACCGGCGATAGCAGCTTGGTCAGTCACGCCGGAGGGCGCATCGAAGGCATAGGCCGACCCAGAGTCGAAGCCTCATTTTTACCCGAGGTAATCGATGAAATGATCAAGGTGCCGGACGCCGCCAGCATTGCCACCATTCACTGGCTGGAGCATATTTTAGGCCGCAAGGCCGGTGGCTCCACCGGCACTAACTTGTGGGGCGTGTTGCAGCTGGCTAAGCGCATGCAGCAAAACGGCGAGCAAGGCGCACTCGTCACCTTAATGTGCGACGGCGGCGAGCGTTACCTAGACACCTATTACAACCCAGGGTGGGTGGCCGAGCACATAGGCGACCTCACGCCCTATCGCGAACAGTTGGCCCTGTTTGGCTAACACAGCACTTATACTGAATACTCAAAAAGCGGCACGCTCAGGCGTGTCGTTACTTAACGTCAGTTTTAACTCCCGCCTAACTCACCTATCCCGTCTGTTTATTTCAACCCGCTTATTACAACCTAGAAGCCCCACTTTCACGACTCACAATTCACATTTTTCATGATCTACATCAAAGCACAATACTGTTTTTATAGGGGCATTTATTGTTGACTCATTAGTCAGGCAGGCATAGGATAATTAAAACAAGCATCTGGAGTGCATATTATGAGTCATACCCAATTACTTCGTTTTGCGAACATGTCTATGGTGATATTTTTAGTGGTAGCCTGTGGCGCCTTAAGCATTGCTTACCTGCAAGAAGAGAAAGTGTCGCTAGGCATGACTGTATTTATGCACATCACCTTAGTGATCAGTGCTGCGCTGTTTAAGTTGGCTTATGTAGTGCGTTTGATTGCTCAAGATAAGATGGGACAACCGCTAGTCTAACTAGGCACCACTTAAAGCTTTGCACTAACGAAAGTTATCCCCTGATGTAAATTCAATAACATAGCAATTCAATAAAATAGCCCCGCTCAGTTTGCTGAGCGGGGCATTCTGTGGCGATCTAGCATCGGATATGAGCCCCACCTTAGGTAGTGGCCACATGCCAGGCTAGAAAGAGAATGATTACCCTGAGTTTGTCTTGCACAAGACCACTAAGCCCATTAACTTAACTTCTTAAAGCTCTTATTGTTTTTTAAAGCTGCTATTTTTTTAAAGCTCTTACGCTTATTTAAAGCTCCTGGGCTTGTTTGAAGCTTCAACTCTTGAGCGCAATAAGCAGTGCTGCTTTTATTTATCCATTCTGCCCCTCTGATATCAAAGGATCTGATATGACGCTGCCCCATACTGGCGCAATCTTACGTAAAGCTCACACTCGCACAGCCATGAGTATCTTAGGCACAGGCTTACTGCTAACAACCTCAGTATTCGCCGGTGTACCGATAGCGGCAACACCACCCAATGTTGACTCATTTACTGTTTCTCCTTTGTCTCTGGCTGCTAACGCATCAGGCGTGGCAGATACCTTGTATACCAATGGCGACATTCTCACCATGCAGGGTGACCAACCTCAGTATGTAGAAGCGCTCGCGGTGCAGGCAGGAAACATACAACAAACAGGCACGCGCCTTGAGCTAGAAGCCCTGCAAGGCCCCAACACGCAAATTGTAGACCTCGATGGCAAAACGCTGATGCCCGGCTTTATCGATGCCCATAGCCATTTTATGTTTGCCTTGAACATGGTTAATCAAGTGAATGTGGCAAACCCACCTGTGGGAGAGGTAATCAGTCTGGCAAGCTTACTCGACCAGTTGGATGCGTTTCAGCAAGCACGCCAGATCCCAGAAGGCGGCTGGCTGATTGGCTGGGGCTATGATCACATGGGGTTGGCTGAGCAGCGTCACCTCACTAAATTAGATCTCGACGCGCGCTTTCCCAATCATAAGGTGCTACTTATCCATGTTTCTGGTCACGGCGCCGTCCTCAATTCGCAAGCCTTGAGCTGGGCTAAGATAGATGCCGATACGCCAACACCCGAGGGCGGCATTATTGCCCGCCTGCCCAATAGCCAGGAGCCAGCCGGCCTGCTGATGGAAACCGCCTATCTGCCCGTGTTTGCTAATTTACCTAAAGCCAGTACCGCGGAGCAATTGGCGTTAATGGATGCGGCCCAGCAGATGTATGCCAGCCAAGGTTATACCCACGCTCAAGAAGGCTTTAGCCATGTGGCCGATGCAGATTTTTTAATGCAAGCCGCGGCAGAAAATCGCGTCTATCTGGATATCGCCTCCTTACTCAACTTTACCGAACTGGATACTTGGCTAAACAACCCTAAATATACACTGGGTACCTATCAAAACGGCGTTAAGTTACAAGGCATTAAGATTACTCAAGATGGCTCACCACAAGGCAAAACCGCCTATATGAGCACACCCTATTTAACCGGTGGCCCAGATGGCGAGACAGATTGGCGCGGCGAAACGACTGTGCCCTATCCGACCTTTGCCAACATTGTGAAAACTGCGGTGGACAATAAGGTACAAGTCTTTATTCATGCCAATGGCGATGCCACTATCGACCAAGCCATTAAGGCCATAGATGCCGCAGGCCTGACCGCTAAAGATGATGCGCGGACCGTGGTGATTCATTCGCAGTTTCAGCGCCCAGAGCAGTTGGATGACTATGTGCGGTTAGGCATTAGTCCGTCGTATTTTAGTAACCACGTCTATTTTTGGGGCGATGTGCATATCGAAAATATGGGCCTTGAAAAAGCCAGCTTTATCAGCCCATTGATGTCGGCCAACGCCAAAGGTTTAGTTACCTCAAATCACACCGACTTTAATGTGACGCCACTCGATCCCCTGTTTGTGTTGTGGACTGCCATAACACGGGAAACGCGTAATGGCGTTATTTTAGGAGCCGACCAACGTGCGAATGCCTACACAGCACTGCAAGCCTTAACCACTGGGCCGGCCTATCAAATTTTTGAAGAGGAACGCAAAGGTAAACTCAAGGCCGGATTATTAGCGGACTTAGTGGTGTTAGATAAAAATCCACTCAAAGTGCCAGTGAGCGAAATTCGCGAGATCAAGGTGTTAGAAACCATAAAGGCGGGGCGCACTATTTATCCTCAACCGGCAGTTAAAGCCGAGCTATCGCCCAAAGCCAGCTTATAATTGAAATGCAATAAAAAGCCCCGAGCAGCATGGCTGGTCGGGGCTTTTTTGTGCGCCTTAACTGACAAGCAGCAGAAGTTAATCCAGCTGGCTGCGCAGCCAGTTAAGGACTTCTACATACGTCACCGGCAGCATAGTTTGCAGCATATCGAGTGCGGCTTTGGTGTCGGCATGATTGTCGAGGCAGAAGTTAATGTGCCCCACTTTGCGCGCCACCCGCACTTCTTTGCCGTACCAATACAGCTCGGCGCCGGGTACGGTCAGCCAAGCGTCTTGATAATCTACGCCCACTAAATTCACCATCACGCTGGTGTTTTTAACGGTGGGTTGCACTAGCGGCAAGGTGGCCACGGCGCGTAAATGCGCCTCGAACTGGCTAATATTGGCACCAGCTTGGGTCCAATGGCCGCTGTTGTGCACCCGAGGTGCCAGCTCGTTCACCAACAGTGTATCGCCCAATCTGAAGCATTCCATGGCCATCACGCCCACGTAGTCCAGATGGTTCATCAGCTTACCCAGCATTTGCTCGGCCTTGGCTTGCAAGTGCGCGAGGCGCGCCAATGGCGCCACAGAGCCGAGTAAGATGCCGTCTACGTGCAAGTTTAAAGTCAGCGGATAAAAGAAACATTGGCCATCACGGCCGCGCATGCCCACTACCGACATTTCTTCGTCGAAGTCGATGGCTTGCTCGGCGATGCACTCTTGATGCCAATCTTGAGGCACCGCATCGCGACCCGGCTCGCGCAGCCAATGTTGGCCACGGCCGTCGTAACCGCCGGTGCGGCGCTTTAATAATACTCGCTCACCTAAGCGCTCATGCAAGCCCTCGGCTGTGGTGTCGGTGCCCACCAACTGCCAAGGTGCGGTGGCTAACGCTAACTCATCGAGCAGGGATTTTTGGGTGAAGCGATCCGCGAGTCGAGGGAAGGTTTGCAAGTTCACAAAGGCGCCGTGGCTGGCCAGTTGGCGGGTCGCCACTGTATCGGGCCACTGTTCGCGCTCGGCGGTCACTTGCTCGTGCGCCTGCAGGGGCAGCGTTTCTTCTGACTCTATATCAACCGGTTGCACGTCTAAATTAAGCGGCATGCCGGCATGCTTCAACATTTGGCCTAATTGGCCGGCACCCAGTACCCAAATACGGCTCATGCTTGTGCCCTCGGATCGGGATTGGCCAGTACAGTCTCGGTTTGCTGTTGGCGAAATGCTTCTAGGCGCTCGGCTAAGGCGGCGTCGTTATTGGCTAACATCTGGCAAGCCAGCAAGCCCGCGTTAAAGGCCCCCGCTTCACCTATGGCCAACGTGCCCACGGCCACGCCTTTGGGCATTTGCGCGATAGACAATAAGCTGTCCATGCCATTAAGGGCTCGGCTTTGCACCGGTACACCTAACACGGGCAAGCGAGTTTTAGAGGCGACCATGCCCGGCAAGTGCGCTGCACCACCGGCGCCGGCAATAATCACTTCAAAACCGCGCCCTACTGCTTCTGCGCTAAAAGACATCAAACGGTCAGGCGTGCGGTGCGCCGACACCACTTCCACTTCGTAAGGCACCTGCAATAAATCCATAATCTCTGCGGCGCCTTGCATGGTGGGCCAATCGCTTTTTGAGCCCATGATGACGGCAACTTTTGCTTGCATGACTACTCCTGGTTAACAAGGTTTTAGGCGGTTGATTACTGCGTTAAGCACAGCACAAACTCGCTCAGCATTTCGGTGGTTCTGGGGGGTGCGCAATTATAGCGAAACGGGACTTTGTCGGCTAGTGAAGTAACCCAGATTCTGGGGCTGGCTAGACAAAACCTGAGCTTGGGGTTAGGATAACTGCTTGTTTTTATAGATGAGTGCAGTTGAATCCCGTAATAGGAGGTGTCCCCGCCATGTTTGGTTTCATTGAAGCTTTGCCCTAAGTTACGACCTTTTGTGTCGTCGACCGCACATCACTCTGCGCTCACCAACCTCTCTAGCTTTTAATTTTAATATCGTTTATTAGCGCTTTTTCGCGTCCGTTGTCGCAAGCCTAGTCGTCTTTACTTACGCCACATTTATGACACTGCAGTTGCCTAAACCGCCACTGTAGCCGCGCGTTTGCCCCTGTTATTCACGAGTGCTCACTCGCTTGAATCATGGAGATGATTTTGGAACTCTATCAATTTTCTAGCAGCACAGTGTTGCTGTTGCTGGCCGCCTTTTACGGCGGCACCTACTTTTTAACCACCCTTATTAAAAAAGACAATGAAGATACAGATGCCTTTATGGTGTCCAATCAACGCATCGGTTATGGCATGGGGGCGGCCAGCATGACCGCCACTTGGATTTGGGCCGCCTCTTTTTACGCCGCAGCTACCTCTGGCTATAAATACGGTATCTCAGGGCCTTTGCATTATGGCCTGTGGGGCGCGCTGATGATTTTATTCATCTATCCCTTTGGTCGTCGCTTTCGAGCCTTGGCCCCTAAGGCCCACACCTTAGGCGAGCTTATTCATGCGCGCCACGGTTCATCTAGCCAGCTGATTTTAGCCTTCTCTAATATCTTGGGCAGCATCATCAGTTTAATGGTGAACTTTACCGCCGCCGGTGCTTTGGTGGCCGTGCTCTCTCCCTTGTCATTTCAAACTGGGATAGTGATTGCTGGGTTTGGTGTGCTCAGTTACACGCTATGGTCGGGCTTTAGGGCCTCGGTGTTTACCGACTTTGCACAACTGATAGCTCTGATGGGCATCGCCATTGTTATTATTCCTGCGGTGCTGTTTGCCATGGGTGGCCCAAGCGTCATGCTGGAAGGTTTTAGTAATATGAGCTCGGAGCAGGTGGATTTGTTCTCGATGGATGCCATCTTAAACCAAGGAGCGCCCTTCTTTATTGCGGTGCTGGCTTATGCCATCGGTAACCAGACTATTTCTCAGCGCTTGTTTGCGGTGAATGAAAAGCACATTAAATCGACCTTCTTAACTGCCACTCTCGGTTACGGCGCCATCGTCATTGGTTTGGGTATGATAGGATTAATGGCCTTAACCTTGGGCGTACAGCCGCTTAATGGGGAAGAAAACAACCTGATCCCACAAATGGTGTCGTCCTACTTGCCGCCGTTTTTCATCGGCTTATTCTTTATCTTGGTGATTGGCTCTTTGTCTTCCACCGCCGACTCGGACTTATCGGCGCTGTCTGCCATCGTCATGGCCGACGTGTACGGTAAGAATCTGGCCCGTGGCACAGTCGACCCCAAACGCATGCTGTTTATAGGCCGCATGACCATGGTGGCCGCCACCATGATCGGTATCATCTTGGCCAGCTACTCCTTTGATATCTTGGTAATGCTGGTGTTTGTGGGTGCCTTATGGGGAGCCATAGTGTTCCCGGTCATTGCCAGCTGCTATTGGGACAGGATCACCAACCTCGCCTTTACCAGTGCGGTAGTGGTCGGCTTAGTGTTGTTCTTGGTGGCACGATCAAAGCTGTTCCCCATGGTGGGTACGGTAGCATTGGGCTTTGAATTGCTGGCCTGTATTGGCGCTGGCGTGGTGATCGGCTTGATGGCCTTTGGCTTTTTCGGCAAGTGGGCAGGCTTTGTGGCCGGCACCCTCGCCGCCTTGGCCATGACCTATTTCGCGACCGGCTTCTTACGTGAATACACGGTATTGCTCTCATCACTGGTGGCTTACGGCTCCAGTACTTTAGTGTGTGTGGTGGTCAGTTTGTTTAATCAAGAGCGCTTTGATTTTGACTTAATCGCCAAGCGCGTGGGGCATTACGATAATCGTAATGACGTACTGTCCAAGGCCAAACAAGGCCAGCGCCCCGCACATGCTAAGGCGACTCACGCAGCTCAAACTTCTCACTCAAGCTAATGGCCTAATGGCTAATAAGGAGTCTTAATGAACGAATTAACCTTAAGCGCCTATATTTTAGTGTGGCCTGCTCTGTCACTTTGGATATTGGTGGCGTTGTGTCGGGCGGTATTAAAAGACCTGCGACTGGCGAAAAAAGAAAAGCGCGGTTTAGTGTAAGCCTAGCGTTAGGTGTAAGACGCAAACTGCAGTAATAATAAGGCGAGCCTAGGGCTCGCCTTATTGTTTCCTGATTACTTATGAACCTCAGCCATTATGCGCCCTGTTTCGGTTCGCCCTTTTGTAGCTGCCGGTCTGGCTCCAAGGT
>NZ_JBGQOP010000009.1:0-117653 GCF_052119705.1 Oceanisphaera sp. W20_SRM_FM3
ACACAGTTTGCTTGATAAATTGTTAAAGAGCGTGACCGTGTCTCAGGTCGGGATGCGTATTCTACGCAATCCGTAGTGTTCGTCAAGTGCTTGTTTCAAAATAAATTTCGTTTTCTCAAACCCTTGTGACCGTGAGCGCCTTGCCCCGTGTCAGTGGTGCGCATTATAGGGAGCTCTCGTTTTAGCGCAAGGGCTTTTTTAGCAAAAGCCGCTCAAGCGGTCAGCATTTGAGCAATATGCGCTAGATCACACCAATGTGGGGAGTTTTTCTGCAAATTCGACCAAGGACGGATACACGGCGCCCGCCATAGCCTCACCTTCTGTCGTGATTTCTTTACCGGTACGCACTAATACTAAGTTAGTTACACCTGCGGCTTGGGCGGCTTGCAGGTCAGAAACCTTATCGCCCACCATATAGGAAACGCTGGCATCTATATCCAGATCGGCAATGGCTTCTAAAAACATACCAGGTGCAGGTTTACGGCATTGGCAGGCTTGAGTGTTAGCCGTGTTGCCCTCTGTCGGGTGATGAGGGCAAAAGTAAATACCGTCGAGATCCACATCTTGATCCGCAAGTGACCAATCCATCCATTCAGTTAAACGAATAAAATCATTTTCACTGAACAGGCCCCGCGCAATACCAGATTGGTTGGTCACCACTACTAGCTGATAGCCTTTTGCTTTTAGCTGCTTCATGGCGCCGATCACGCCTTCAATGAAGACAAAGTTATCTCTAGTGGACACATAGCCGCCGTCTTGATTGATAACGCCATCTCGGTCGAGAAAAATTGCTGCTCTGCTCACGGGTACTTCCTATTAAGTGGTGTTGGAAAAGAGTGTAGAAATGTCTGGGACAACAGTCTCTATATAAGAGAGCCATAATATCACAGCCACCTAATTCTGAGGTAAGCGTTCACCACTCATGATTTCTCGGTAAAAGTGACAGGCGACGTGATGGGCTTCGCCACCAGCTTGCTCTGTGTTTAACAAGGGTTCTGCGCCAAGAGTCGGTTCTGCTGGCAGCAAGAGCGGCACTTCATTGATACAGCGCTCGCCTGCATAAGGGCAGCGAGTACGAAAATGACAGCCCGAAGGCGGATTGGCCGGTGACGGCGGCTCGCCTTGTAGCATCAAAGGTGCCTTGCGCCGTCTGGGATCCGGCTCTGGGATCGCGGCCAGCAGCGCTTGAGTATAAGGATGCAAGGCTTGGGCGTATAAGGCATCACTAGGCGCCAGCTCAATAATGCGGCCCAGATACATGACGGCGATATGATCCGAGATGTGCTTAACTACCGAAAGATTGTGGGCAATAAACAAAATCGCCAGTTGGTATTCTTGCTGCAGCGATAGCAATAAATTCAAAATCTGCGATTGTACCGACACGTCTAACGCGGACACTGCTTCATCACACACCAGCAATTTCGGCTTCAGCGCCATGGCGCGCGCGATACCGATACGTTGTCGTTGGCCGCCAGAAAACTCATGGGGATAACGATTAAGCGCCGAAATTGGTAAGCCAACTCGCTGCAATAACTCGCCCGCCCACGCTTGACGCTCTTTGGCTGTGCCGAGCCCGTGAATAACAAAAGGCTCCTGTAAAATAGTCGCTATGGTATGACGACTATTTAGGGATTCTTGAGGGTCTTGAAATACCAGCTGCATTTGCTGGCGTAATGGGCGCATTTGCCGAGCCGAATAGTCAGTAATATCTTTACCATTGAAATAAATGCGGCCAGAGCTTGGCTGCTGTAATTTGAGTAAGGAGCGGGCCAGCGTCGACTTACCACACCCAGACTCGCCCACCAGCCCAAGGGTTTTGCCGGCGGCCAAGGTAAAGCTGACGCCATCGACCGCATACAGGGTTTGGCCACGGCGTAATAAACCACCACCCAGCGTGAAATGTTGCGCCAAGTTTTCTAGTTGCAAGAGAGGCGCGGCTGATTTTGATGCGTTCAACTCTGGGGCGGCTTCCTGCACCTGCTCGATGCTTATGCCCTTAGTCATAAGGCTAACTCCCGCCAATGATGACACCACACCGTATGCGTTTCCGCTACTTGCTCCACACTGGGTTGCTGTTGGCAAATGTCGGTTTGATATAGGCAGCGATTAGCAAAGCGACAACCACTCACCTGCTCTTCTAGGCTGGGCACTTGGCCGGGAATGGTGGCCAACACGGTTTTACTGGGTTGGTTTAGCCGAGGAATAGACGCCAACAAGCCTTGGGTATAAGGGTGGGCTGGGCTCTCATATAAGCGCAATACCGGCGCTTGCTCGGCGCTGCGCCCCGCATACATAACTAATACTTGGTCACAAATTTGCGCCACTACGCCTAAGTCATGGGTAATAAATAACACCGCCATGCCATTTCTCTGCTGCAAGGCTTTAATCAAATGCAGAATTTGCGCTTGTATGGTGACATCCAATGCCGTTGTCGGCTCGTCACAAATTAATAAGTCCGGCTCACAAGCCAGCGCCATGGCAATCATCACTCTTTGGCGCATGCCACCCGATAGCTGATGAGGGTAGGCTTTGAGTCGCGCTTTAGCTTCTGGGATACCCACCTGTTGCAGCATGTCCGTGGCCGCTTGCTGTTGCTCGCGTTTGCTCATTTCAGGCCTGTGCAGTTGATAGACCTCCATCAACTGACGGCCCACTGTGTGCACCGGATTGAGCGCCGTCATCGGCTCTTGAAAAATCATGGCAATTTTATTGCCGCGTACTTGATAACGCTTATCACAAGTTAAGGTTAAGAGGTCCTGCCCTTGAAACAGCGCCTGACCTCCCACCACCTGCCCCGCCGGCTTAGGCAGCAGCCCTAACAAGCTCAAGGCGGTGACGCTCTTGCCACAACCAGACTCACCCACCAGACCGAGGGTTTGGCCGGCCAATAAGCTAAAGCTCACATCGTCTACCACCCGAAACTCACCTTGTTCGGTGGTGAAGCTCACAGCCAGATGTTCAACTTGTAGTAGCGGATCCGAAAGCGAAGGCTCCGTTTTTGTAACCTGTGACAGGGCCTCCATTACTGCTCCTTATGCCGCCAAGTTTCATCTATCTCCAGCACGGGTTCAAAGCGCGCCTTGCCGGCTTTCACTTCTTTTTTAAGATCTTCATCTATCCAGAACAAGCCACCCGTGCTGTAAGTGGTACCTTCCATAGGCCAAAACAGCGATGGCGAATGGCGGCTGCCTTTGACCTCGGGCAAACGTATATAGCGCCAATAAGCTTCACGGGTATAAGGCACTTGGTAGCCGGGAATAAAAATCGCCAACTCATGCACGCGGCGTTGAATTTGCTGCGATATAGCGGCTTTAGCATCCAAGTCCATGGTCACTCGATATTGCTCGATTAACCGATCAAGCTCTGCATCGGCAATATTAAACAGGTTATTGGTTTGTGGAATATTGGCGTTAGCCGAGTGGAAAAACTCCCAATATTGGGGATACAAGCCACCGCCCGCCCAACCTAGCCACGCCGCTTCATGCTTTTTCTCCAGCATGACTTTGAAACCACTGGCCCCATCCACCAAATTAAGCTGCAAGTCGAGTCCGGCTTTACGGGCTTCTTCGCGCAATATGGCGAGGCGAGGCGTGTGCTCTTGGGTGGTGTAGGTGACAGCTAAGCTCAACACATCACCCGCTTGATTACGTAAAAAGCCTCCAGGCCCTTGTTGGTCATATCCCGCTTCGGCAAACAGCTCACGGGCGCGTTTAATGTCGTAATCGCGAGCATGAATGCCCGCATCGGTAAAGGCATCGTAACCGGTACCAAAGGTATGCATGCGCTCGTAATCACCGCGCAATATGGTGTCCAGCATGCGTTGCATATTCAGAGCATGCGCCATGCCTTCGCGCACACGCTGATCGCTTAAACGGGGATGGGCAGTGTTGAGGTGAAAACCTTGGGCGCCTTGAGGCATGTCGTTATAAAACCAAATGCGGTTAATTAAGCCTTGTTTGTATTCTGGGGTATCGGTTTTATCGTGCCACCATTCCGGCAAAATCAGACCAAAGGTGTCGATGTCGCCACGCAAAAAATGCCGATAAGAGATATTAAGATCGCGGATCACGGTTAAGCGGATCACATCGGGGTTAAAACGGTGCCGATAATACTTCAAGCTATTGCCCCACCAGTCATCGAGGCGCTTAAAGCTAATAGAGCGGCCGCGTTTTACATCGTCCATCACGTAAGCACCGGTTACTGGGGCTTGCGCCCAGTTGTAGCTGCGCACCCAATCGTCGGTGAGCGTATAAAAATGTTTTGGCTCTGGCGTTAAGCCCACGGTATTGAGTAACTCACGCTGACTTTTTTCGCTGCCCGCGGTCACCGAAATTGTGTATTCATCGAAGGCCGTGACATCGACAATCTCTTCGCTGAAATAGTTGTTATACCAAGGGGCGCGGATCACCTCGGAGCGCATCATCTCGATGGCAAATAAGAAATCGCTACTGGTGACCGGCTTACCATCAGACCAGCGCGCGGCGGGATTGAGCTTGAAGTACATGGTTTTATTATCGTCGCCAAAGGCCCAATGAGTGGCCAAGCCGGGAATGGGATTTTGGGTGACGGGATGTAGCGAATATAGCCCTAACTGATTTTCTAAGATAAAAGAGCGAAACGCGGTATTGGAGTCGGGCCCTACGGTGCGAAAGGTCAGCGGGAAGCTCATCAAGCTTAAATTAAACACACCGCCACGCTTGGCCTCAGGAGAGGCAAAGACAGGATCGTCATTATTAGTCTGCCAATCCAGCCCGCTGGGTAGCTCGGCCGCACTGACATTGATGTTGGCCACTAGCCCTAAGGCCAGTAACCAGCCACCTAACTTTTTGAATAATTTTTTCATGCTTCCCTGCCTATTCATAACGAGAAAAATGTTTGGGATCCAAGGCTTCACGGATCGCCTCGCCAATAAAAGATACGGTAATCAGCACCAAAGACACAGCCGTGACCACAGAGCCCACAATCCAAGGCGCATCTAAATGATTTACCCCTTGGCGCAATAACTCACCCCAACTGGGCGTGGGCGGTGCTAAACCAAAGCCCAAATAATCAAGTGCCGTGAGCAATGAAATATTGGCGACCACAGTAAAAGGCGCCAGCGTCACTATCATCACTAAAGTATTGGGCAATATATGGTGCACGATAATCCGCCATAGCCCTGCTCCTTGAGCGCGGGCCGCCAACACATAGTCGCGCACTTTTTCACGATAAGTAAGGGTGCGCATATACCAAGTAATGCCCATCCAACCGAACAAGACGTTAATTCCCACAAACAGCATAAAATTAGGCTGGGTTAGCGACACCAAGATCATGATCACATACAAGAACGGCACCTGAGACCAAACTTCAATAAAGCGCTGAAAGAACAAGTCAAACTTGCCCCCCACAAAACCCATGGCGCAACCTAACAGCACGCCAATTACGTAGCTGGCGGTGAGTGCGATAAAGGCAAAACCCACAGCGGTGCGAAAGCCATATACCAGTCGCGCTAAAATATCCCGGCCCGAGCTATCTGTGCCTAGATAATGGCCCTGCGCCGCGCTGGGTGCCGTGGGCGGATAACCGCTGGCACTGTAATCTTGCTCATAGGGGCTCCAAGGCACAACGGGCAATAACACCCAGTTATTTGATTGGCTGCTTTGGCCTAAGTCTGCATTTGTGAGTTCTGGATTGGCTTGTTCTGCGCTCGCTTGTTCGGCAAACAGGGCTTTGAGCTCGCGATAGTTAGTTTCGTATTGATAGCCTAAACCAAAGGTGTTGCCGGTGATCACCTCTCCGTAACTGGGGAAATACAGCTGGCCTTCATAGTTAACGATTAAAGCGCGATTGCTGGCCCACAGCTCGGCGGTGACCGCCAGCACGACCATCAACATAAATAAACAAAAGGCGTAATAACCACGACGAATACCGCGAAAGCGGCGCCATTTTTTTACCGTAACGTCTGAGAAGAAATTAGCCATCGAAGCGCACCCTAGGATCTACCATCGCCACGCAGATATCCGATAAAATATTACCCACTAACATCATCAAGGAGGTGACCGCCAAGATGCCCATCACCACCGGATAGTCGCGCTCTACTATTGCCTCGTAACCTAGCAAGCCAAGGCCGTCGATATTAAAGATCACCTCGATTAAGAAAGAGCCGGCGAAAAATACCGAAATCACGTTACCAAAATGGCTGGCGATGGGGATCATGCTGTTGCGCAGCGCATGGCGGGTGACGGCCTTATGAAACGGCAAGCCCTTAGCGACGGCGGTGCGTACATAATCCGCCGACAGATTTTCCATCAGGCTGTTTTTCATGGTCATGGTCAGCACCGCAAAGTCACCAATGGCATAAGCGATTAACGGCAAGAAGGCGTGATGAAACAAGTTCAGCGCCTTAGGCCAGAAACCTTCTAAGTAGTAGAAGTCATCGCCTACGAAGCCGCCCATGGGAAACCAGCCCAACTGAAAAGCAAAAATCGTGAGCAAGAAAATGCCCACCACATAAGCGGGCAGTGCATAGCCGGCGTAGATCAGCATAGAGCTGATGCTATCAAAGCGGCTGTTATGTTTCAGCGCCTTGAGGATGCCAAGCGGGATAGAGATCAGATAACTGAGGATAAAAGTACAGATGCCAAAGAAGGCGGACACCGGAAGGCGCTCTTTAATCAGCTCCCACACCGGCAAAAAATAACGGCTCGACTCGCCCAAGTCTAATTGCACCAACTTAGTTAGCCAATCGCGATAGGCTTCGAACACCGGCTTATCTAGGCCATAGAAGGCTTTTAGCTCATCAATTTGTTCCGCCGAGAGCATCTGGCTGCCACGCGAGCTTTGGCTAAACTCGCTGCTTTGCATTTGACTTTCCATCAACATGCGCTCGACGGGGCCGCCCGGCACGAAACGGGTAATGGCAAACACCACTAGGGTGATCCCCAAAAAAGTCGGGATCAGCAGCAATAAGCGCCGCAAAAAATACTGAGCCATTGTTTTCCTTAAATTCTTTCCCTGAAAGCGTGGAAATAACGCTGTGAGCACCCTAGCCTACCTGAGCCTCGCTAAGCAAGAAAGAGACGGGCTTCACCTTATAATAAACAGAGTGTATTTTGCATTGACTCAGACATCTAGACGGCTTAGCATCAGCCGTTATTGGTCATACTTTTGTGACTTGTCACTATTGTATTATGTTAAAATTGTGTTCTGTTAAAATAGTGAAAACCTTACCGCAAAGGCTCATCCATTGATGATCAAGCTAATCAATATCAGTAAACGCTACGGCGACGGCAAACAGGCCGTGCATGCGGTGCGAAACATTAACCTAGCAGTGAGCGCCGGCCAAATTATGGGCGTAATCGGCGAGTCGGGCGCGGGTAAGAGCACGCTGATCCGCTGCGTGAATATGTTAGAAAGCCCCACCAGTGGCCAAATCTTAGTCGACGGCCAAGATTTAACCCAGCTGCAAGAACATCAGTTACCGGCGGCACGACGCAAAATCGGCATGATATTTCAGCATTTTAACTTGTTGTCGTCCCGTACCGTAGCGGCCAACGTCGCCTTGCCGCTCGAGCTGGCCGGCATGAATAAAGCGCAAATTAAAGTCAGAGTGGCGGAGCTATTAGAGTTAGTAGGCTTAAGCCACAGAGCTAACGCTTATCCTAATGCGCTGTCGGGCGGACAAAAGCAAAGGGTCGCCATCGCCCGCGCCTTGGCGCCTAAGCCTAATGTGTTGTTATGTGATGAGGCCACCTCGGCGCTGGACCCTAATACGACGCAATCAATTTTGGCACTGCTTAAAGACTTAAATCGCAAGCTTGGTCTCACCATACTGCTGATCACCCACGAGATGCAGGTGGTCAAAACCATCTGTGACCGGGTGGCGATCATTAGTGACGGCGAGCTAATCGAACAAGGCGAAGTGGCTTGGTTTTTTGCTAATGCGAAAACAGAACTGGCACGCCGTTTTATTGCTTCCACCACTAATTTGAGCATTCCGGAAGATTATCAAACTCGCTTACAGGCCGAGCCCTGCGCCGACAGTTTGCCTTTGGTGCGCCTTGGCTTTAGTGGCGAAACCGTCGATAGCCCGCTGATTTCTATTTTAAGCCGTGAGCTGGGTGTGGATGTCAGCATCTTAAGTGCCGACATGGAATATGCAGGCGGCGTTAAGTTTGGCTTTATGCTGGCGGAGCTCGAAGGCGAGCCTGCTCAAACACAGGCCGCATTGGCTTACCTGCAAGACCATAAGATCCAAGTAGAGGTATTAGGTTATGTCCGACGCCATGATTAATTTGTTGTTATCCGCGTTTTGGGAAACCTTGCTGATGACCTTTGGCTCGGGGGCGCTCGCCTGTTTGTTTGGCATTCCCCTAGGTGTGGCTCTGCACGTGAGTAAGCCCGGCCAAATTTGGCAACACGCCACCCTTAACTGGTTTCTGGGAGCTGTGGTAAATATCGGCCGCTCCATTCCCTTTATCATTTTATTAGTGGCCATTATTCCTTTTACCCGCTTCATTGTCGGTAGCAGTATTGGTACTCTGGCCGCCGTGGTACCGCTTACGGTGGCAGCCATTCCATTTGTCGCCAGATTGATGGAAGGCGCACTGATGGAAGTGCCGGCCGGACTCACAGAAGCGGCGCAGGCCATGGGGGCGACGCGGATGCAGATCATTAGCAAAGTCTTGCTGCCCGAAGCCCTGCCCAGCATGCTCAACGGCGTGATTATTACACTGGTGACACTGGTGAATTACTCGGCCATGGCCGGTGTGGTAGGTGGCGGAGGCTTAGGCGATGTGGGTATTCGCTACGGCTATCAGCGCTTCGACTTGCAAGTGATGCTGTTGGTTATCTTGATTTTGGTCGTATTAGTACAAGTTATTCAAAGCGCCGGCGATCGTCTGGTTACTTATGTAGATCATCGTTAATTAAACAAGGAATTTAGGCTATGAAGTTTAGTTTTTCAGCATTAACCACCGTCAGCGTCTTAGCGTCGGCGCTCGCACTGAGCGCCTGCGATCAAGCACCCAAAGAAACCGCCGCCGCTGAACCTGCCGCTGCCATTAAACCCCTACGCATAGGCGTGATTGCCGGTGCCGAAGAGCAAGTGGCCGAAGTGGCCGCCAAAGTCGCCAAAGAAAAATACAATCTGGACGTGGAGCTGGTTTCTTTCAGCGATTATGTAACGCCAAACGTGGCGTTAAGCGATGGCAGCTTAGATCTTAATGCCTTCCAACATCAGCCTTACCTCGACAAACAAATTGCCGACCGCGGTTATGAGTTAGTGCAAGTAGGTAAAACTTTCGTCTACCCCATTGCCGCTTATTCTAAAGTCATCAAGTCATTGGACGAGTTAGAAGAGGGTGCCAAGATAGCCGTGCCTAACGATCCTACTAACTTAGGTCGCAGCTTACTGTTATTAGAACAGCAAGGCCTGATTGAAGTGGATGATGCGGCCGGCCTCGAAGCCACCCCATTAAACATTACTGCGAACCCAAAAAATCTGAACATTATCGAGCTAGAAGCACCACAATTGCCGCGCTCTTTAGATGACGTGGCCTTTGCCATCATCAACACCACTTACGCCTCACAGCTCGATTTGCTACCAGAGCGTGATGGTTTGTTTGTGGAAGACAAAGACTCCCCTTACACCAACTTAATTGTGGCACGCAAAGACAACCAAGAAGATGCGCGCGTACAGACCTTCGTTAAGGCTTATCAAAGCGATGAAGTCTATGAAGCAGCGAAAGAGCTGTTTAAAGGCGGCGTGGTCAAAGGCTGGTAGTTAAAAATAAGTAGTTAAGGGCTGGTAATCAACTCTTCACTCGACGAAAGGTCACGGCTTGCCGTGGCCTTTTTTCATTGTGCTGTCATAATAATGCTCACGTAATGTTGATAGGGGCCTAGTATGCAAAAGTGGTATTTGGCGCAGTGTCGCCCCCGAGAAGAAGATCGCGCCTTACAGAACTTAAATAATCAGGATATAGACGCTTTTTACCCTTACGCCGAGGTAAAAAAGCGCGTGCGCAACAAGTTAGTGACTCGCACCGAGGCCTTATTTCCAGGTTATATTTTCGTGCATGCCGACCTTGAACTTGTCAGCTCCACTACCATAGGCTCCACCCGAGGAGTGCGCAGCTTAGTGCGTTTTGGCGGAGGCCCAAGCGTAGTACCGAGCGAATTGGTGTATGACTTGATGGCCCATTGCGACAGCGATGCGCTCAGAGAGCAGTTAAGCGATGTGCCGCTAAAGGGCGAGACGGTGCGGATAGAACAAGGCCCCTTTGCCGGCCTAGAAGCGATTTATCTCGAAGCCGACGGCGAAATGCGCGCCATCTTGCTGTTGACTCTATTGCAGAAAGAAACCTCCACCAGCTTTGGTGTCGAAGAGTTTTCTCGGGTAGCTAAGAGTCAGTGAACAGGAAGGCATAAAACAGCTAACCTTAAAACCACACTAACCCTAAACACCACGTTCTAGCCCTGAAAACCACACAAGAGCCGATACTCTTCGAGCACGTAGGTATCTGTCATGCCGCTCACGAAGTCCAGTAATAGGCGGACTCTAAAATACCACTCACGCTCATGCGCCTGTTCAAACAAAGGCGCATGTTGGCTGTCTCTTTTATACGCCGCTAAATGGCGCGGTGGCAGCCTGTGGTATAAACGGCGCAGTAACAGTCCTTCTGCATCTTGGCGTCTTTCTAAGCTAGTAAATTCAGACTCCGGTAAGGCCAGCAAGGGCGCAAACGCACCCAAAATACCTTTCAGTGCGGCAAAGCCCGCTAATTCTAATGCTTCCACCTCACGATGCTTAAACACCTCGCGCTGCGCAAAGTCTTTCAACCACTGCAACGCCTGAGCCGGCGCCTGCTCTACTGCGAGCAAGGGTTGATCATGGCTGCCAGCCAAGATAGCCGCCTGATGCGCAAGATATTGCTCGCTCACTAGCACTAATAAATCATCATTCAACAGTTGGCGAAAACGAGCGAAAAAGCCCGGTTCGGCGGCTAGCGCTTGGTGCCAGCAGTCTTGCAGATACGCATTGCCGTCACGCAAAATCGCCTGCTCCAGCTCCACTATACTGAGCACGCCGCGGTCAACCGCATCTTCCAAATCTGCCACGCCGTAGGCCATGTCATCGGCGGCTTCCATTAAAAACGTTAGCGGATAGCGCCCCCGCCTAGTACTGGGAAATAGCGCCCTGATCTCTTGTACCAGCGGGCGCTCACTAAAGTAATGACCGGGCTTTTGTTGCCAAGGCCGCTTTTTTCCTTCTTGAGCTTGGCCTTGGCGCTGATAGCCGCCACGCACGTACTTTTGCAAGGCCGCCAGCTGACTCAAGGTTAAATTTAAACTCTGTACACTGTGCAACAAGCGCAAACTTTGGGCGTTACCCTCAAACTGCTGTAAGTCCGCCAGTAACATCGGCCATTGCCGAGAGCCTTGGCCTAGGGCTTGCGAAAATAAACTCGGCAAGCGGGTGCGCAACCAGTCAATCATCACCACTTCGCCAAAATGGCCAAAGGGCGGATTGCCCACGTCGTGCAGCAAACAGGCCATCTCCACTAGGCTAACAAAGGCTTGTTTATCGATCACCTCTTCATTGCCTGCCAACACTAACAGCGCAAGTTGTCGGCCGATTTCTTTCACCTCCAGCGAATGCGTTAAGCGGCTGCGCACCGAGGCTTTTACGTCCAGCGGAAACACCTGTGTTTTTTGTTGCAAGCGGCGCACCGGCGAGCATTGCACGATACGACTGCGATCCGCTTCTATAGCGCTTAAAGCCGTCTCTTTTTTCGCCACTGGTTTGGTATCTGGTTTCGTCTCAGACAGAGCATCAGGCAAGCTTTGTTGGCGGTCACTTAAGATAAAATCTTGGTAATCACTCATACGCGGCTCTCAAGCCAATGGCGCAATACGGCCAAATCGCCGGGTAGATGCTGGTTTAATTGCTGCGTCCAACGAGGGACTTCTTGCCACCAATCTGGGTGCTCAGGGCTCTGGATCAGTTGTGCCAATTGCTGAATACGCTTTAAGCCCACAGAGCCCGCCGCACCTTTGATCTTGTGCGCCTCTTCCACAATTTGGTCTTGCGCTTTCGCCGCCATAAACTCATTGAGTTTGCAGAGGTAATCAACCGCCATATCATCCAGCATATCCACACTCGACAACAAGATATTGGCGCCGACCGTATCTACATAATCGTTAAGAAATACGCTATTCAATATAATGCTTTCATCATGATTAATTGCAGGCTCTAAAGGCGGCGCGGCTGTGGTCGGCGCGTCTATCATGAGCGGCGTAGACGTGGCAGCCAACAGGCGAGCACGGCTACTGACTCTGGGCTTATGGGCAAAAAAGCGCGCCAATACACCTTTAATGGCCTTAGAAGACAAGGGCTTACTAATGGCATCGTCCATGCCCTTGGCCAGATATTCTTGCTTGTCGCTTATCAAGTTGGCGGTGAGCGCCACCAATGGCGGCAAGCTGTACCCTTGCTCGCTCGCTTCTTGGCGCAGTCGCGCCGCTATATCAAAGCCTGTCATGTCCGGCAGTTGAATATCTAAAAACACCAGATCAAAGCTTTGCTGCGCCAAGCAGGCAAAAGCTTCTTTACCGTCGCGGGCGACCGTGACTTGATGACCCAGCTTTTCTAACAGCGCACAGGCCACAGTGACGTTTAGCTCTACGTCCTCTACCAGCAGCATAGACAAACAAGGCAGGTGCGCCACTACTGGGTCATCAACCGGCGCCACACTTCTGGGTACCTTAATGGTGATGCTAAAACAGGAGCCCTCATTGGGTTCACTGTCGAGTTCAATGGTGCCGCGCATGGCTTCCACCAACTGCTTAGACACCGCCAAACCAATGCCGGTACCTGTGGCATATTTATCGCCTTCTACCTGAAAGTAGAGGGCAAATATTTGCTCTTGCAGGCCTAGCGGAATACCGATGCCGGTGTCTTCAATATCGAAGCGTAAGGTTATCTCGCCTACCATCAGCTCATCGGCCATGCAACGAATGGTCACGCCGCCCTCATCGGTAAACTTCACCGCATTGCCGACCAAGTTCCACAACACTTGGCGCAGGCGGGTACCATCGGCCATGATCCAGTCGGGAATATCGCCATCGCGATCAAAGTGTAAATACAGGCCTTTTTGCTCGGCCTGCAAGCGGGCCAAGCTTTCTAAATCGTCTAAGAAGCCGGGAAAGTCCATGGGCTCAGGCGCCAGCTCCAAACGGCTGCGATCAATTTTATCTAAATCAATAATATCGTTAAAAATATTACCCAAGGTGACGGCACTAAAGTGAATGGTTTTCATATGCTGGTGCTGTGCTTTGTCTAGCTTGGTGGCCAGCAAAATACGGCTTAAACCCACTATGCCGTTTAAGGGAGTGCGCAATTCGTGGCTGATGGTAGAGATAAAGGTGGTTTTATCGCGACTGGCTTTCTCTAATTCTTCTTGATAACGCTTACGCTCGGTAATATCCCGGCCAAAGCCTAATAATCCTAAGCGTTTACCATTGCGGTCAAAAAACGGCACCTTGCGCAATTCAAAGCAGGCACGGCGACCCTCAGGATATTGCAGCCATTGCTCATAGGTTTGGCTTTCATTGCGGGCAAACACTTCCTTATCGGTTTCGACCACTTTTTCGGCCACATCCGCAGGATACACATCATAGGGCGTTAAGCCGATCAGCTCTTTTTCTTGCTTGCCCAGTAGGTTTTCCATGGCGCGGTTACAACCCGAGAACTGTTCGCGCTCGTTGCGGTAATACACTAAGTCTGGCGAGGTATCGATAAAGGAGCGCAGCAAGGCCATACGCTCTTGAGACTCCATTTGTGCCTTTTCGCGCTGATAGACTTCCGCTTCTAAATCTTCTATTGCCTGATCGCGGCCAGTTTCCGCCTTGTGGGTTTCTTCTATTTGGCAATTCAGCAGTTCGATTTTCTCTTGTAGCTCATTGTTGAGCTCTAAATCGCGCTCGCGCATCTGTTGCAGTCGTTGCACCAAGCGACTCAAGCGCTGGCGTGAGTCTTCAAGCTGATCCACCACCACAGATAAAAAATACACGGCCCAAGGCGTAACCAATAACCCAAAAAATACCGAGCGTACTAAGTCCACCGACTCCACGTTACCGCGCAAAAATAGCGTCACGCCTACTTGGATAAAAATTGCCAGAAAGATAATACAGGTGGCCAACAGCATACTAAAACGCACTATGCCTAATTTGGTCATCAAATCGACGTAATACTGGGCCCAAGTTTTTATGGGTTTCATCACTCTTTTCCATCCATGAGGTATAAGCGCAGGATACCGACTTAACCCTAAACTGTCATGCCGTGATAGCTCACCTTCTTTACCTTAAATAAGCACCCGCAAGCGCCGATCAGAGTGAAAAACATGTGATGATGCCCATGATTCTGATATTGCTGTCACATAAAAAATACTATATTGGATAAGCGACAAAAAAGGCATGCTACCTCACCCACATAGTGCTTGAATGTAATAGTGCGCTCGTCTTAGTGCAGTAATGGAGAAATGGAAATGCCTCTTTATGACCCCACGCTTGAGAAGGATAACTGTGGTTTTGGCCTGATCGCCCATATAGAGGGTGATGCCAGCCATAAGCTGGTTCGGCTGGCCATTTCGGCGCTCGATCGCATGCAGCACCGCGGCGGTATCGCCGCCGATGGTAAAACCGGTGACGGTTGCGGCCTGTTAATGCAAAAGCCCGATAGCTTCTTTCACGCCATTGCCAAAGACAAAAATTGGCAGCTCGGCCGTAAATATGCGGTGGGCATGATGTTTCTTAATCCAGACCCAGTGCTGGCCGAGCAATGTCGGCGCATCGTTAATGAAGAACTGGAAAAAGAAACCCTGAGCTTGGTGGGCTGGCGAGAGGTGCCGATTAATACTCAGGTGTTGGGCGAAATAGCCATGGCCTCACTGCCCCGTATCGAGCAGGTATTTATTAATGCGCCCACCGGTTGGGTAGAAAAAGACATTGAACGTCGACTCTACATCATGCGCCGGCGGATTGAAAAACGCATTAATGACGAGTACTTCTATGTGGTCAGCCTGTCTAATTTGGTGATGACCTACAAGGGCCTGTGCATGCCCGCGGATTTGCCGCGCTTCTATCTGGACTTGGCAGACATTCGCCTGCAATCGGCAATTTGTGTATTCCACCAGCGTTTTTCCACCAATACCCAACCGCGCTGGCCGCTGGCTCAGCCGTTCCGTTTTCTGGCCCATAACGGCGAAATCAATACCATAGGCGGTAATCGGCGCTGGGCTCAGGCACGCGCTTACAAATTTGGCTCGCCATTATTGCCAGATCTCAAAGAAGCGGCGCCTTTCGTTAACACAGACGGCTCCGACTCCTCCAGTCTCGACAACATGTTGGAGCTGTTTCTGGCCGGCGGTATGGACTTGTTCCGCGCCATGCGCATGCTGATCCCGCCCGCTTGGCAGAAGAATACCGCCATGGATCAAGACTTGCGCGCCTTCTACGATTTTAACTCCATGCATATGGAGCCTTGGGATGGCCCCGCCGGCATAGTGATGTCTGACGGTCGCTTCGCCGCCTGTGCCCTAGACCGTAACGGCCTGCGTCCTGCGCGTTTTGTGCGTACCAAAGACGGCTTTATTACGCTCGCCTCAGAAATCGGCATCTGGGATTACACCCCAGATGAAGTCATCGAAAAAGGCCGTGTCGGCCCCGGCGAATTATTCGTAGTCGACACCGCTAAGGGCAAGATTTGGACCAGCTTCGAGATTGATGACGACCTTAAGTGTCGCCATCCTTATCAAGAGTGGATGACCAAGCACAAGCGCCGCCTCACCCGCTTCGAGGATTTACCCGACGATCTGGCCGGCCAAAGCGAGCTGGACACCGATACCCTGCGCACTTATCAGAAGCTGTTTGGCTACTCGATAGAAGATTTAGAGCAGGTGATCCGAGTAATGGGTGAAAACGGCCAAGAAGCTGTGGGCTCCATGGGTGACGATACTCCCATGGCGGTGCTGTCTAGCAAGCCGCGCTCCCTTTATGATTATTTCCGCCAAATGTTTGCCCAAGTAACCAACCCGCCTATCGACTCGTTGCGGGAAAATCACGTTATGTCGCTGACCACCCTTATCGGTCGCGAGCAAAACGTATTTAACGAAACCCATGGTCACGCTCATAGGGTGCAGTTTGAATCACCCATTTTGCTGTATTCCGATTTTCATCAGCTGATGAATTTGGATCAAACCCACCATAAACACACTGTGCTGGATCTGAACTTCGATCCAATAGAGGGCCTGCAAGCGGCCATTACCCGCTTGTGTGACGATGCCAAAGACGCCGTTGAAAATGGTAGCGTATTGCTGGTGCTGAGCGACCGTCATATCAGTAAAGACCGACTACCCATTCCAGCTGCCATGGCCGCCGGTGCGGTACAGCGCACCTTGGTCGAACACAACCTGCGCTGCGACTCCAACATCATAGTGGAAACCGCCAGCACCCGAGACCCCCATCAGTTTGCGGTGTTGCTTGGGTTTGGCGTCACCGCCATCTATCCCTATTTGGCCTATGAAACGCTGGCGCGCATGGTGGAAGACGGCGTGCTCAAAATGCCGCTGCGTGAGGCGCTGCTTAATTTTCGCAACGCCATCAATAAGGGCCTGTACAAGGTGATGTCCAAGATGGGCATCAGCACCATCGCCTCTTACCGCTACTCGCAACTATTTGAAGCCATAGGCCTGCATCAGGAAGTGATTAATCTGTGCTTCAAGGGGGTTTCCAGTCGCGTGCAAGGGGCTTCTTTCGAAGACTTTCAGCAAGATTTATTCAACCTGAGCCGAGTCGCTTGGATCGATCGCAAGCCCCTTAATCAAGGTGGGCTACTCAAGTATGTGCACGACGGCGAATACCACAGCTATAACCCAGATGTGGTCACCACTCTACAAACTGCGGTGCGTTCCGGCAATTACCAAGACTACCAGCTGTACGCCAAGCTGGTAAATGAGCGCCCGGTGGCCACGCTGCGTGACTTGCTCGCGCTTAAAGTAAATGGCTCGGGCATACCGCTGGATCAAGTAGAGCCAGCCAGTGAGCTTTTTCCCCGCTTCGACAGTGCGGCTATGTCCATAGGTGCCTTAGGCCCAGAAGCCCATGAGTCATTGGCCATCGCCATGAACCGCCTCGGCGGCAAGAGTAATTCCGGCGAAGGCGGTGAAGACGCGCGGCGTTTTAATAGCTTGAAGAACTCCAAGATAAAACAGGTGGCTTCCGGTCGCTTTGGGGTCACGCCCCACTACTTGATGAACGCCGAAGTGATTCAGATCAAAATAGCCCAAGGTGCCAAGCCCGGTGAAGGCGGCCAGTTGCCCGGTCACAAGGTGACGGCTGAGATCGCCAAGTTGCGCTATGCGGTACCTGGGGTAACGCTGATTTCACCGCCGCCGCACCACGATATTTATTCTATCGAGGATTTGGCCCAGCTGATCTTCGATATTAAGCAAATTAATCCCAACTGTTTAGTCTCGGTCAAGCTGGTGTCCGAGCCTGGGGTCGGCACTATCGCCACAGGGGTAGCCAAGGCCTATGCGGATCTGATTACTATCTCGGGTTACGATGGCGGCACGGGCGCCAGCCCGCTGTCTTCGGTTAAGTATGCCGGCTCCCCTTGGGAGTTAGGATTGGCCGAAACTCAACAGGCGTTGGTGGCTAACGGCCTGCGCCACAAGATACGACTACAGGTAGACGGCGGCCTGAAAACCGGTTTGGATATCGTTAAGGCAGCCATTCTGGGTGCCGAGAGCTTCGGCTTTGGTACTGGCCCCATGGTGGCCTTAGGCTGCAAGTATCTGCGTATTTGCCACCTGAATAACTGCGCCACCGGCGTGGCCACTCAGGATGAAAAACTGCGCCGCGATCACTTCCTTGGCCTGCCCGAGATGGTAGAAAACTACTTTAAGTTTATCGCCGAAGAAACCCGCCAGCTGATGGCTCAATTGGGTGTGGCCCAGCTGACAGATCTCATCGGGCGCACCGATTTGCTGGAAATACTGCCCGGCCTGACCGCCAAGCAGCAGAAACTGGACTTGTCTGACATCATTGCCAAACCTCAACCCAAGCCGGGGCTGGGCGTCTTCTGTCAGGCAGCCAACCCCAACGTCGACAAGGGCGAGCTTAACCTAAAGATCACTCAAGACACCCTGAGTGCGGTGGAAAACAGCAGCGGTGGCGACTTCTATTACTCGATTCGCAATACCGACCGCTCGGTGGGCTCCCGTTTGTCTGGCGAAATCGCTCGGCGTCACGGCAACCAAGGCATGGCGGCAGACCCAATTCGTATCCATCTGGATGGCACCGCTGGCCAAAGCTTCGGGGTCTGGAACGCCGGAGGTCTGGAGATGATACTCACCGGCGATGCCAATGATTACGTCGGCAAGGGCATGACAGGCGGCAAGCTGGTGATCAAGTCTCATGTGGGCGTGGCGTTTGCCTCGCACGAAGCGACACTGGTGGGCAACACCTGCCTGTATGGCGCCACAGGTGGCCATTTATACGTGGCGGGTCGTGCCGGTGAACGATTCGCGGTGCGCAACTCCGGCACCCTAGCCGTGGTAGAAGGCGTGGGCGACAACGGTTGCGAATACATGACCAGCGGCATAGTGACAGTGCTGGGCTCCACCGGCGTTAACTTTGCGGCCGGCATGACAGGCGGCTTTGCCTATGTACTGGATGAGGCGAACGACTTCGAACTGAAAACCAACTTCGAGCTGGTGGAATTGCTGGAGCTGGGTGACTTGATGATCCACCAAGAACACCTGCGCGGCATTATCACCCAGCACCTGCAAGAAACGGGCAGCCAAAGAGCACAGCAAATTCTCACCGATTTCGGCCAATACTTGCCCAAGTTTAAGTTGGTTAAACCAAAATCCAGTGATGTGACTTCTTTGTTGGGCCATCAAAGCCGTTCCAGCGCAGAGCTGCGTGTCCATGCACAGTAAAGGAAGAGTGTGATGAGTCAGAACGTATTTCAGTTTATCGATGTGCAACGGGTCGATCCGGCCAAGAAGCCGATCAGCACCCGTAAAATCGAGTTTGTGGAAATCTACGAGCCCTTCTCCGACAATCAGGTCGAGATGCAGGCCGATCGCTGCCTAGACTGCGGCAACCCTTACTGCGAATGGAAGTGTCCGGTACACAACTATATTCCCAACTGGCTGAAACTGGCCAACGAGGGCCGCATCTTTGAGGCGGCTGACTTGTGTCATCAAACCAATAGCCTACCCGAGGTGTGCGGCCGGGTGTGCCCGCAAGACAGATTATGCGAAGGCGCTTGCACGCTGAACGACGAATTTGGTGCCGTAACTATCGGTAATATCGAAAAATACATTACCGACAAGGCCTTCGAGCTGGGCTGGCGCCCTGATATGTCTAAGGTAATAAAAACCGATCGCAAGGTGGCGGTGATTGGTGCGGGCCCGGCGGGCTTGGCTTGTGCCGATGTGCTGGCGCGTAATGGTGTTACCCCAGTAGTATTTGACCGTTACCCGGAAATTGGCGGCTTGCTGACCTTTGGTATTCCCTCTTTCAAGCTGGAAAAGTCGGTGATGAGCAATCGCCGTGAGATTTTCTCCGATATGGGCATAGAGTTTTGCCTCAATACCGAAGTAGGCAAAGACGTCAGTTTTCAGTCGTTGCTTGAGGATTACGATGCGGTGTTTCTGGCGGTAGGCACCTACAAGTATCTGCGCGGTGGCTTGAGCAACGAAGATGCCGAAGGCGTTTATGATGCGCTGCCATTTTTGATCTCCAACGCCAATCGGGTACTGGGCTTCGAGAAGCAGGCCTCCGATTACATCGACATGGCCGGCAAGAAAGTCGTGGTGCTGGGCGGTGGTGATACCGCCATGGACTGTGTACGCACCTCTATTCGTCAAGGTGCCGCTGATGTGCTGTGTGCCTATCGCCGCGACGAAGCCAATATGCCGGGCTCACGCCGCGAGGTGCAAAACGCCCGCGAAGAAGGGGTGAACTTCATGTTTAACCTGCAGCCGACTGGCGTGCAGGTTGACGCCAACGGCAAAGTCAGCGGCGTCGAGGTGGTGTCCACCCAGCTGGGCGAGCCCGATGCTAAGGGACGTCGCCGGCCAGAAGCCATCGCGGGCTCCGAGCAAGTGCTGCCCGCCGATGTGGTGATTATGGCGTTCGGGTTTCAGCCCCACGATCAACCTTGGCTGCAGGAGTTTGGCATAGAGGCCGATCAGTCGGGCCGCATTGTCGCCCCCGAGCAAGCCGAATTCGCCTTTCAAACCAGCAACGCCAAAATCTTCGCCGGCGGCGACGCGGTACGGGGTTCGGATTTGGTGGTCACCGCCATCGCCGAAGGCCGTAAAGCCGCCGAAGGCATCTTGGACTATATCGGGGTATAAGCTTGCTTTCCTGCAATGATAGGCCGCTCATCGAGCGGCCTTTTTTGTAGCAAGTTTGCGATGACAGATTAAAGACTTATTGGCCACGGAATACACGGAAAGACACAGAAAGCGAAAATGAAAAAACTAACTTTGAGCTGGTAAGACCTTAAAAATATACCTGATTACCCAGAAAGCTCAGCCATATTTCAGTTAATTCAGCATCAATGAATTCAATAAGTTACAGGGGGATGCCCGTCTCCTCTCTTGTAGGTGCCCGTCTCTTCGGCGAAGAGGACTTCGGCACGGTTTTGGTTTTATTCTTAAACCTCACAAACAGCCAGCGGAGCTGGCCAGCCGAAGTCCTCTTTATTAAAGAGACGGGCTGCTACAAGTGCTAGCCCCTTGGCCTTGGAGCCAACCGGGCAGTGAGAAAAAACAAACCCAAACATCGGACATAATGGCTGAGGTTCATAAGTAATCAGGAAAATATAAATGTCTCTTTATTCTTGCTCTATGTCCGTGTATTTCGTGGCAAAAACTTTCTTTAAAACTTGGTCTCTATTGCAGCTGACAATAAGCATCTGGTGGCGATATTTTATGCCGCAGTGACGCCGAACGGCTTAGATAGTGATAAACTCTCCCCATTATTTTCGTTGCGAGAGAACCTTATGACTATCGGCATTATTGGCGCCATGGAGCAGGAAGTTGCCGTACTTCGTGCCAAGCTGGAGAACACCCACACCATTACCGTAGCGGGCTGTGAATTTTATCAAGGCACGCTATCAGGCCAAGATGTAGTGATTACGCGCTCGGGTATTGGCAAAGTGGCGGCCAGTGTCGCGACCACCTTATTGCTGGAGCGCTTTTCACCTAAGGCCGTGATTAACACCGGCTCAGCGGGTGGCTTTGACCCCAACCTTAAAGTGGGTGACGTTATTGTGTCCAGTGAAGTCCGTTTTCACGACGTAGACGTGACCGCCTTCGGTTACGAGATGGGCCAGATGGCACAACAGCCCGCCGCTTTTATCGCAGACAGCTCGCTGATCGCCTTGGCAGAAGCCTGCCTAGCCGAGCAGAATGACATTAATTCAGCGGTGGGCTTAATTTGTACCGGTGATCAGTTTATGCACCGCGAAGATCAGCTGCAAAAGGCCGTCACTCAGTTTCCGCTAATGAAAGCCTGTGATATGGAAGCGGCAGGCATTGCCCAAGTTTGCCATCAATTTGGCGTACCTTTTGTGGTCGTGCGCGCGCTGTCTGATATTGCCGGTAAAGAACAAGCCGAGTCGTTTGAGGCATTTTTAGAAGTGGCGGCAGCGCACTCATCCCTGATGGTGCAAGCCATGCTCGCTCGTTTGCCAAACTAAGCCACAGCAGCCATGCTAACTCTGTCGCTGCTTGAGCAGCCTGTTATTTTGCTCACCTTGGGTGTTGTGCTCAGCCTAATACTGCCCGCTACTCGGGTACAACAGCTAATAACCCAAGGGCTGCAGTTGCTGGGTCAGCGCTTGAATGGCGAGCGTTATAGCCCTCGTTATCTCAAACGGGCCGGCAGCGGCGCGCTGCTATGCTTGCTGCTGCCGCTGGTCGCCACTTATTGGGCGCTGGCGGTGTTAGCTCCTTGGCCACATTTACTCGAGCCGTTATTACTGTGGTGCTGTTTGGACATGGGGCGGCTCAGCCGAGCGCTACCCACTTGCATGCGTAATAGCGTAGATAACAGACCCTTAGCGCGCTTGGCGCTGTCGCCTTTATGCTTGCGCCAAACCGACCCCTTGTCGCCCTTAGGTTTGTATAAAACGCTGGCCGAGGTGACAATACTGCGCCTTGCTGCCGATTTTGCGTTATTGGTTTGGTATTTAGTAGCCGGTATTTACGCCGCACTACTGTTTGGGGTGTTACGTTACGCGGCGCAAGCTTGGCCCCATAAACTAGTGGCATGGCGCGCCTTTGGCTGGTTTCCCTCCTTGGCTTATCGCACGCTGGCTTGGCTACCCTTTCAAATGTTTGCGTTCAGTTTACTGATTTATCCGGGATCAATACGCGCCATTAAGGCTTGGCCTCAAGGCCGATTATGGGCGTTTGCCGCCAGTGGTCGGTTATTAGCCGTGGTGGCCGGAGGCGTAAATGTAGGACTCGGGGGCCCGAGGCGTTATACGGACGCCACCGATTACTACCCTAAATTAGGCAGCCAGCTATATATTAATGAGGCCGCTACCCGCGCTATTTTATGGCGACTGGTCATCGCCTTATTATTTTGGTTATCGATCGCCTGGGCCTTAATGCTTATTCCTTTATTAAATGGTTAATGGACTCATGACGATTAATATGAAGCCTAAAACCGCTTGGTTTTATTCGCTCTTTATCACCGCATTACTTTGCACAGCGGCTAACGCAACGGCTCAAGTTACCGCCCTTAGTCCCGAAACCAAGCCTGCCCAACGCATTATTAGCTTGGCGCCACACATTACCGAACTGCTGTTTGCCATAGGTGCCGGTGGACAAGTGGTCGCCATCGACGATGCCAGCGATTATCCCGCCGCCGCCAAGACCTTGCCCAAGGTCGCCAACTATAGGTCGCTTAATACCGAGCGTATCTTGGCGTTGTCGCCAGACTTGATTGTGGCTTGGGGCTCGGCCCAGAGCCAAGTGGTGCAACCGCTGGTGCAGTTAGGTATGTCGGTGTTTTTTTCGGCGCCTGCTACTTTCGCGGATTTAAGCACAGAGCTTGAGCAATTAGGTGAGTTAACCGGCCATCAAGCACAAGCTGGCGTCGTTATCAAAGAATATGAGCAAGAGCTGGGTGAGCTGAAACTCCAGTATCAAGACCGCACGCCGCTGACGGTATTTTATCAAATCGCCGAAGTGCCCCTTATGTCTGCCAATGGCAGTACTTGGATGAGCCAAGCGGTGACCTTGTGTGGTGGCGTGAATATCATGGAAGACAGCCTTGCGCCCTACCCGCAAGTGAACGCCGAGCAAGTGTTGGCGCAAAATCCAGACGTGATAGTGGCCGCAGATAATGCGGAGCTTCGCCACTGGCAACAATGGCCGGCGCTGCAAGCCGTGGCCAATCGGCAATTACTGACGGTGGATGCCAACTTGATGCATCGTTTTACCACCCGCACCACCCAAGGCATTCGCCAACTTTGCGAGCAAATGGATAAAGTGCGCCACGCACACGCTTCCTAATTGAGTTCATTTCGGCGCCTCTATACAATAGCGCTGTTTTTTTAACTCTTTTTATAAGGTAACCGTGAATGCAGCCCTTGGTTGAGTCGGTGTTTTACTGGAGTGATCTGTTTGGCACCGCTGTGTTCGCGTTTTCCGGAGTGCTGGTGGCTGGGCGCTTGCGCATGGACGGCTTTGGCGTCATCGTACTGGCCGCCGTAACCGCCATCGGCGGCGGTACCATTCGCGACCTTATTATCGGCGCCGATAAGGTATTTTGGACCGAAAATACTTTATACCTGTGGGTGATCTTAGCCACCGCCTTATTAGGCCAATACATAGCCAAACTACCTCGACGCCTACCTTGGTATATATTGCCGCTAGCCGATGCCTTTGGTTTAGCCATTTTTACCATTATTGGCACCGAAAAAGCCTTGAGTCACGGCACTTCAGGCATGGTGGCGGTAGTGATGGGCGTGATCACAGGCGTGGCGGGCGGCATGATCCGCGATGTGTTAGCTCGCGAAATTCCCATGGTGTTGCAGCGTGAAATTTACGCCACCGCCTGCATCTTGGGCGGCATACTCTACACTGGCTCCTTAGCGCTGGGTATCACGCCGCTATTGGCCACCTTACTGGGCATGTCAGGCACCTTTATCTTGCGCATCGCCGCCATTCGTTGGCACCTGTCGCTACCCGCGTTTTCGTTGAATCGCTGAGGCGTGAGGCGTGAGGCGTGAGGCGAAATTTTAAACACGCTATTAGGATGTGTAACAAGATTTGTGGCGCAAAGTAAAAAGGCCTCCTTTATCAGGAGGCCTTTTTTGTGCTTAGGCGTAAAAGAATAACATCTCCGTCTACAAATTCGGTGTGTTACTCCTCACTATTTACCCCTCACTCCTCACACTCAAGCCAAGGTCACCTTAGCGAACTTGCGCTTGCCCACTTGATACACGGCTGTACCAGCAGTCACCAGCAACTTACCGTCTTCCAGCTTATCGCCATCCACCTTAACCGCGCCTTGTTTGATCATGCGCAGCGCTTCCGAGGTGGAAGCCACTAAACCGGCCTCTTTCAACAGATTAGCGATGGCCATACCTTCCGCTTCCACACTTAGGGTCACTTCTGGTAAATCATCAGGAATGGCGTTCTTCTGAAAACGATTCACGAAGTCTTGGTGCGCCTGTTCTGCGGCATCAGCGTCGTGATAACGGCTGATGATTTCCTTGGCCAGCAAGATTTTAATGTCGCGCGGGTTGGTGCCCTCGGCCACTTGTTGCTTGAGGCCGGCGATCTCATCCAAGCTCAAACGAGATAAGAGCTCGAAGTAGCGCCACATGATTTCATCAGACAGCGACATGATTTTGCCGAACATTTCGCTCGGCGCTTCATCCACGCCTATGTAGTTATTCGCAGACTTAGACATTTTTTTCACGCCGTCTAGGCCTTCTAACAACGGCATGGTAATCACCACTTGTGCCGGCTGGCCCGCGTCTTTTTGCAGCTCACGGCCCATCAAGAGATTGAACTTTTGGTCGGTGCCGCCCAGCTCAATGTCGGCTTTTAATGCCACCGAGTCATAGCCTTGTAACAAGGGATACATAAATTCATGAATGGCAATCGACTGGCCACCGGCGTAGCGCTTCTTAAAGTCGTCGCGCTCTAACATACGCGCTACCGTCAACTTAGAGGCCAATTTAATCATGCCGGTGGCGCCCAACTCGCCTAACCAACTGGAGTTGTACACGATTTGGGTTTTATCGGCGTCAAGCACCTTAAAGGCTTGCTCGGCATAGGTTTTAGCGTTGTCGGCCACTTGCTCCGCCGTCAGCGGCGGGCGGGTGCTGTTCTTACCGCTAGGGTCACCCACTTGGGCGGTAAAATCGCCAATCAGCAATAACACGTCATGACCTAAGTCTTGAAACTGACGCAGTTTATTGAGGATCACAGTGTGACCTAAATGAATATCGGGAGCGGTAGGATCCATGCCCAATTTAACGCGTAACGGCCGACCTAGCTTTAACTTAGCCACCAGCTCTTCTTCAACCAAAATCTCTTCTACACCGCGCTTAATTTCCGCCAGTGCCGTTTCTAGCTCGGACATGACAACTTTACTCCTGTGCTGTGCACCTAAATAGCGATTTTGAACATCCAGTCAAAGACGCTCGCTGTTCGAAATGGCTATGTAGACAAACCAAACAAAATAAGGCGAGCATATTACTGGAATGGCAGATAAATTGGAAAGCCTGTAAAATCTTTCATACTTTCAAGGAAGAGCATTAGGCCCCTCATGATTAGACGCTTCAAACAACTTCCACGCCCCCATAAGGTGGCGATTTCGGTATTGAGTGTAATGGTTGGATTGCTGTCGTTCGCGCCTTCTGAAACCGCCCTAGCCGGGCGCGCCCAGGCTGAACATGAGCTTGTTACCCACATTGTCGGTGAGCGCCAGCCTCTGGCCTTAGAACTCAACATAGAAGAGTCGGCAGAGCTAGACACACAACCACTGACTCGCGAACGCACCATCACAGTACGCAGTGGCGATACCTTGTCCGCCATCTTTGCCCGCAGCGGCCTGCCCTCTCAGCTGGTGCATGATATTAACCAGCTCAAGGGCGCCGGTGAGGAGCTGGCAAAACTCTATCCTGGCAAGCAGCTGAATGTTACCTTGGATGAAGACAACGCCTTTAGCAGTTTGCGTTATCCATTGGATGACAGCCGTACCCTGCTGATTAGCCAAACGGCGACTGGCTTGAGCTCAAAAATTGACAGCGAAGAGCTGGAGTTGCGCACCGAATTTGCCCAAGCCACGGTAAGTTCTAACTTTTGGAACGCTGCCGCCAGTGCCGGCCTCACGCCCAATCAAATCATGAGTTTGGCCGGTATGTTTGCCTGGGACGTGGATTTTGCCTTGGACATTCGCGCCAACGACAGCTTTACCGTTTTGTATGAGCAGCATTTTAAAGACGGCATTTTAGTCAATTCCGGTAATATTTTAGCCGCAGCCTTTACCAACCAAGGCAAGGTATATAACGCCATACGCCATAAAGACGGTAATTATTATTCGCCAGAAGGCCGCTATATGCGCAAGAGTTTCTTGCGGGCCCCAGTCAACTTTTCGCACATTAGCTCTAACTTTAATCCGCGCCGCCTGCATCCGGTCACGGGTCAAATCAAAGCCCATCGCGGTATCGATTATGCAGCACGCACCGGCACGCCGGTTGTGGCTGCCGGCGGGGGCCTGGTGTTGGAGTCTGGCTTTAGCCCGTTTAATGGCAACTATGTGGTGATCCGCCACGACAGCACCTACATCACCAAATATTTGCACTTACATAAGCGCATGGTGAATAGAGGCGAAAAGGTAAAACAAGAACAACAAATTGGTACCGTGGGCGCCACCGGTCGAGTAACCGGACCACATTTGCATTATGAGTTCTTGGTCAACGGCGTGCACAAAGACCCGAAAACGGTCGATATGCCTCAAGCCGCCGTATTATCACCAGCCGAATTAGCCAGCTTTAAACCCCAGGCTAACCGCCTGATGGCACAGCTGAATAAGGTGAGTGACATTATGTTGGCGAGCAATAACGAGTAGAAAAGGTGTGGCGTGAGGGTAACACTCACGCCTAACACTGCACGCTTACGCCGCAGTGAAGCCGACTAGCGCCTTTAAGCGGCCTTGCCACCCGCTTATTTGCTCGTCAGGTGCATCATAAGCTAAGGCGGGATGCTTGCCCCAAATTGGCGCAGGCCACGCGGCATCGCTGCTAAAGCGCGCCACATGATGCACATGCAACTGCGCCACCATATTGCCCAAGGCGGCTACGTTTATCTTCTGCGCGCTCAATTCACTTTCCAACAAGGCCGCTACCGCACAAGACTCACGCATCAGCTGTTGCTGATCCTGCTCGCTTAAGTGATGGATTTCACGCAGCTCGGCGCGCTTAGGCACCAAAATCAACCACGGATATTGACGGTCGTTCGCCAGTAACACCAAACACAAGGGCAGCTCACCCAAGAGCAAGCTATCGGCCACTAATTGCGGGTGTAAGCAAAACTCGCTCATTTAAGCACGGCCGCGTGCAAGCGCAGATAAGCAATAATATCTGCGGATTCATACAACCAAAAAAATTGACCGGGCTCAGACTCAATGCGCAGGCAAGGCACCATGCGCTGGCCGCCACCATGCATCAAAGCTTGTAAGTGTTCGGGCTGATTAATATCACACTCTTGAATCGCCAGGCCCAGCTCGTTAATGACACTTTTTACCCGCTCGCAATAGGGGCACCAGTCTTTTTCATACAGGGCTAATTGCGCCGCACTCTCGACGATAGGCGCGGCCGAATTTGACTCGGGCGACAAGTCTTTAAACCAATCAAGTACTGACATAAGCACACCTCTCAATTAAGGGCTTAAACGTCTATAAGAATTAAACGCTAAACGATGAGCCACAACCACAGGTGCTGGTGGCGTTAGGGTTGGTAACCAAAAAGCGTGAACCGGCGAGGCCATCGATATAGTCGACCGTGCCGCCAATTAGGTATTGCAGGCTCATGCTGTCGACCACCATGATGACGCCGTTTTTCTCGATCACGGTATCGCCGTCATTGGTTTTTTCATCGAAGGTAAAACCATATTCAAAACCCGAGCAACCGCCTCCGGTAATGTAAACACGCAGACGCAACTCGGGATTTTCTTCTTCGGTGATTAAGGCTTGGATCTTGGTGGCTGCCGCATCACTCATCTGGATTGGCAAGAACATTGCTTCGCTCATCACTACCTCTAAAATTAGTTATCGACCAAAATTATCTAATACCCGACTAAACAGGTCAAGTATTGTCCGTAGACCTTTAGCTATGGCGGCGTTGTGACAACACCGATTACCGGCGCAGGCTCCGCGGTTGGCCAGTTAAGACTCAAGGTGCGCGTCGGCCTGCCAACTAAATTTAAGTGCAACTCTAAGGTCTGGGCTTGGCTACCCTCGGGCAATTGCAGCTGACCGCTTAACACCTGAAAATGGCGAAAGTCTAAGCTGACAGTTGCCACACCCAAGGTCTCTTCACTGAGTAACACCGACTTACCGTCTTGCAACGCTCGTACTTTCAAGCGTGCTTGGCCAGTAACACGTTTATCTGTCTTAGTGGGTTGTAACAGTACCAGTCGGTAGGCAAATAAGCCCGTTTCACCGAGCGGCGTAATATCTTCATGGGTTAACAGCAGCTCGCCACCACTGTCGCTAGCCAGCACTTGTCGGTATAGGGCCAACTGTTGGGCTTGCTCGGCCAGTTGCCGTGACTGCAAATCCAGTTGTGCCAACTGACTGCTTTCGGCACTGAGTAGCGTTTGTAAATCCACCCGCAGCGCCAGTAACTCTTGGCGGCTACGCTCAACTTGGGTGGCTTGCAGCGTCAATAACTGTTTTTGCTCGTAATAACGCAGCGCGCTAAAGCCCAGCAGCAATGCCAACACCACGCAAAACACTAAAGACAGCATAAAACGACGATCTAAAACTTTAGTCATCATAACGTCTCCATCAGGTAAGGCCGAATTGTGCCAAAGCACAGCCTTGGGCGCCAGCAAGGCTTTCGCTTAGCTTAATTTAGCGTGTCCTTAATTTAGCGATCTCAGGCTCAACACATTCGAGCTAGGCGCAGTTTTTGATACGAGTTTTTGATATAGTCAGCTCACATTGGCCGTACTTACGGCCACGGCTCAATTCAAAGGATGCTTACATGTCCAAGTCTGACGATTTATTTGCCAAGGCCCGCCTCGTTATTCCAGGTGGCGTTAACTCTCCGGTGCGCGCCTTTAATGGTGTAGGCGGTACGCCGCGCTTTATCGAACGCGCCGATGGTGCCTATATCTATGATGCGGACGGCCAGTCCTATGTGGATTACATCGGCTCTTGGGGGCCGATGATTTTGGGCCATAACGCCCCCGTGGTGCGCGAGGCCGTCATTGAAGCCGCAGAGCGCGGCTTAAGCTTTGGCGCGCCAACCGCCAGTGAAGTGACCATGGCCGAAAAGGTTAAGGAGCTGGTGCCCTCCATGGAGCTCACGCGCATGGTCAACTCCGGCACCGAAGCCACCATGAGCGCCATTCGTTTAGCCCGCGGCTTTACTCATCGCGACAAGATCTTAAAGTTTGAAGGTTGTTATCACGGCCACGCCGACTGTTTGTTGGTAAAAGCCGGATCCGGTGCGCTGACCTTAGGCCAGCCTAACTCACCGGGTGTGCCGGCGGATTTTGCCAAGCACACGCTGACCGCCACTTTTAACGATTTAGAGTCAGTTAAAGCCGCCTTTGCCGCCGCCCCTAACGACATCGCCTGCATTATCGTCGAGCCGATTGCCGGCAATATGAACTGTATTCCGCCGGCAAATGGTTTCTTGCAAGGCTTGCGCGATATTTGTGACCAGTACAGCGCCTTATTGATTTTTGATGAAGTGATGTGTGGTTTCCGTGTGGCTTTGGGCGGCGCCCAACAGCGCTATGGCGTAACCCCAGATTTAACCACGCTCGGTAAAATCATAGGTGGCGGCATGCCAGTAGGCGCCTTTGGTGGCCGTCGTGAAGTAATGGAACACTTGGCACCAACGGGGCCCGTGTATCAGGCTGGCACCTTGTCTGGCAATCCAATTGCCATGGCCGCCGGTTTAGCCACCCTAAACGCCCTTTGCACACCGGGTTTGCACGATAAGCTGGAAGCCAGCACCAGAGCGCTGGTCAATGGCTTACAAGCAGCGGCCGATAAACACGGCATCCCTTTTACCACCACTCAAGTGGGCGCCATGTTTGGCTTCTTCTTCACCACTGAAAAAAATATCCACAGCTACGCACAAGTGATGGATTGTGACGTGGATGCCTTTAAACGCTTCTTCCATTTGATGTTGGATCAAGGCGTGTACTTGGCACCCAGCGCTTTTGAAGCAGGCTTTATGTCACTGGCTCACGGCGACAAAGAAATTGCTCACACCTTAGCCGCCGCCGATAAGGCGTTCGCGGCCATGGCGGCGTAATAGATTAGCCCTGAATTGTTTACAGGCTTAGATTAATTAGGCTGCTCGGGCCGCTGGATATGCACCAGTGGCCCCTCTAATAATTCAATGCTATTACCATCCGGATCCATGATAAATACATAGCGATCACAGCTTTGACCGCGCACCACAGAGGGTTTATCCGTTAATAATCCCGCGCCATGCAAGGCACTCAAAGCATCATCCACGTCATTGACCTGCAACGCAAAATGTCTTAGCCCCAAACGCACACCATTGGCCCAAGGCGGAAACGCCGCCAACGTATCTATTTCTTCATCGGGTTTAAAACAATACAGCTCCAACACCGCTTGCCCTAACTGCAAATGACAAATTTGCAACAACCCAACGTCATCCTGCCAGCGATAGACGGGTTCAAAGCCTAAGCCTTTATAAAACGACTCAGAAGCGGATAAATTCTGCACGCTCATGGTCAGGTGATGAAAAGAAAACATGACACATCCTCCGATTAGACACCTTGAGCATATACGACCCAGCAAAATGTGAGGGGTTAAGCGTGAGGAGTGAGGAGTTAAATCGATATAAAAAAACAGGCAGCTGATTTTGATCAGCTGCCTGTTTAAGTTGGGTTTAATGCTTAATGCTAGCGCTCGCCTCACACTTTGCCCTTTACCCTTCACGACGAAGTTAGCGCGCGAAGTTAAAGATGTCTTTTAACCAGTCGCCTACTTGCTCACCGGTTTTGGGCAAATTGTAAATCGGCTCAGCCGGCTGACACGCTCGGATCGGCGGCAAAGCCGAGACCTTGGCAGGCAGTAAGCGGGTTTGCTCGCAACGCGGGTCGGCCGGCATGCCGTCACTGTAAGCTAAGTTAACTTGGTCGATACCCGGTGGCGATTTAAGCTCCAAAGAGTCCACACCACGGCTGTCTAAGTAGCGGCTATAAATGCGCAGCGCACCGCTGGCACCGGTTAAGCCGGTGCTGGCGTTATTATCTAAGCCCACCCAGACACTGGCTAACTCTTCGTTATCGAGTCCCGCATACCAAGCATCGCGCAAGTCGTTGGTGGTACCGGTTTTACCCGCCATCACTCGATTGGGGAAACGTGCGGCCAAGTGCGCCGCCGTCCCCCCACCCACCACTCGGGTCATGGCATACAAGGCTAAGTAACCCGCATCCGGATCCAATACCTGAGTGGCCTTGGCGGTGTGCTGATACAAGAGCTCGCCTTTATCATCTTGAATGGCGCGAATCGAGGTTAATGGCTGATACAGACCTTGGTTAGCCAAGGTTAAATACAGCTGATTCACCTCCATAGGCGTCAATTCCAGCGTGCCTAACATCAAAGACGGATAGGCGGGAATGGTTTGGCGCACACCCATACGCTGCAGGCCTTTAATGATGTTATCCAGCCCCACTGCCATGCCTAAGTTTACGGTCGGCACGTTTAAAGATTGTGCCAAGGCGTCCACCAGCATCACCTGACCACGGAACTTACGGTCATAGTTATTAGGTTTCCACACTTGCCCACCTTCACTACGCAGACTAATGGGTTGGTCTTTAATGGCACTGCCTAAGGTAAAACCATTAGCTAGGGCTTCCGCATACACAGGTGGCTTGATCAGTGAGCCAATGGCACGTCGTGCCGATAAGGCGCGGTTAAAACCGGCAAAGCTAGGATCGGCCCCGCCCACCACGGCGCTCACTTCACCCTTGCGCCAGTTGCTTACCACCATGGCCGCCTCAAGATCTGGCTTCTTAGTGTTAGCGCGTAGCTGTTTTACCTGCTCCAAGATTGCCTGTTCGGCACTGTGTTGGGCGATAGGATCCAGACTACTGAAAATTTTCAGGCCGTTTTGGCGTAAGAAGTCACTGCCAAATCGCTCTTGCAGCTCTTGGCGCAATAAGCCCATAAAGGCCGGTGTACGGCCATAACCCATACGGCCGCGCTCGATAAGCTGCAGCGGCGTCTCACTTGCTCGCTCATAGGTGGCGCGGTCAATATGAGCGTCGTTAGCTAATAGCCGCAGCACCAGATCCCGACGCTCGCGAGCGCGCTCAGCATTGCGCCAAGGATCGTAATAAGACGGCCCTTTCACGAGCGCCACCATAAGGGCGATTTGATCGGGGTTTAGCTCATTAAGTGGTAAGCCAAAATAGAAATAACTGGCTAAGCCAAAGCCATACACCCCTTGGTTACCATTTTGGCCCAGATACACTTCGTTCAAATAGGCTTCTAAGATCTCGTCTTTGTCGTAGCGAAAGTCGATGATCAGCGCCATATAGGCTTCTTGTACCTTGCGCCATAAACTACGGTCTTGGGTTAAGAATAAATTTTTTGCCAACTGCTGGGTCAGAGTACTGCCGCCCTGTACCGTGCGCCCCGCTTTTACGTTTACCACCAAGGCACGCAGTATCGCCATCGGCGACACACCGTCGTGGTTATAAAATTCTCTGTCTTCTACCGTAATTAAGGCGGTTTTCAGCAGCTCAGGCACTTGGTCTAAACGCACCAATAGGCGGTCTTCACGCTTTTCTACGTTTAAGCGATCCAGCAATACGGGATCCATGCGCGCATAACCCAGCTCACGACCGTTGGTGGGGTTTTTAATCGACTGTAAGCGTTGGCCTGCGAAGGTGAGTAAAATTTGCCGCGCCTCTTCTGGACCATCGGAGAAGGTAAAGGGACGACGGTTAATTTCAATGCGGTTATTGTTGGCCGAGTATTCACCCGGGCGGCTGGGGCTGGCCACCTTACGATAGTTTAATAGCGCCAGCTCTCGCAACATCTGAGCATGAGACAGCTTTTGGTCGGGGAATAGCTCTAACGGTCGGCTATACACCAAGGCCGGCAGCGCCCATTTTTGGCCATCGAAGCGCTCACGAACTTGGCTATCTAAATAAATACCAAATATGCCCATTAGCACTGCAAATACCAGTGTTAATTTAAACAGCAGGCCCCACCAAAAGCGGTTTTGTCTCACCGGCTTCTTCTTCGATTTTTTCTGCTTTTGAGTATCTTTTGCCATAATCAGTGCTTTATATGCCTCTTGGTATACTGGGTTGGCGCCGTGGTGGCCGGGCTATCTGGCCAATGGTGCTTAGGGTAGCGCCCCCGCATTTCTTTTTTAACATCTTCATAAGAGCCGGCCCAAAATGCGGCCAAGTCTCGAGTAATTTGTAATGGACGCCGCGCCGGCGACAACAGCTCTAGCACCAAAGACACCCGCCCTTGGGCGAGCTCAGGCCCAGTGGCTTGGCCAAACATCTCTTGTAAACGCACCGGCAATACGGGGTCTTCGGTTTCTCGATAACGAATGCGCGCTTGAGTACCCGTAGCCAAGGTCAGTGAGCCGGGTAGCAGGGTATCCAGCAATTGCTGCTGTGACCAGTCCAGACGACTTTTAAATATCTGTGCCCAAGGCAAGCGCGCCAGCGCTTCCCAACGGCCAAGCCCTGTTAAATAAGGTAATAACCAGTGCTCGGCCTCATTTAGCCAGCTGTTTTCATCACAAACGGCGAAGCCGCGATCGGCCAGCTTTTGTCCGGCAAGCTTTAATCTCAGCCAATACTGCTCGGCCGCCTCATCTAGCGGCAACGCCTGCCAACCGCGGCGTTTCACCTCTCCCAATAAGCACTGCGCCTTTTGCTCTGGGCTGATATTGGTCAGGGGCGTGCGCTGTAACACTAAACTGCCAAAACACCACTGGCGCTCGGCGCGCACCCGATTAGCCTCGTTATCCCATTCTAAATGAGCCTGATCACTAAAATGAGCCCCAGCAAAGGTTTGTAACTGCGCCAATGCAATGGGCTCTGCGGCTTGAATAAAAATGCCCCGTTCGCTGCGGCCTAAGGCGGCGATGGCCAGCATATTTTTGCCTTGCAAGGGACTATCTTTGGGCAAGTCGGCACTCAAACCACCGGCCAAGCCATAACGGCTGAGCTGGCGTGCCTCTTGCCGTAATAAAGCCACCCATTCGGGCCGCGCATTGGCCAATAGCGGGCCCACATATTCGCCACTCGGCGTGGCCGGTTTGGCTTGTAGGCGCGTAAACCAGCGCCGCGCCGCGGCTTTAAGCGCGCCCTGCCGCGCTAACAACTGCCCCGATAAGGGGCCCGAATCCCAGCGACCTTCTTCTAATAAGGCCACTAAATACACAGCATCTGCCAGCGCACCTTGATGCCCTTGCTGCTGCCATGCTTGAGCGCTAAGCAGTAATTGGCCAAGACTTGGCTCACAACCTAATTGCCAGACTTGGCGGCCCAAGGCCGTTAGCTGGCTGCCAGTGATCAGCTGTAAATCAGTTAATTGTTGGCGCGCGGCGGCTAACAGCGGCACGGGCGGCTGCGTTAGCAAAGCCAACTGCTCCGGCGTACAACCCCAAGCGGCGCACTCCAGTACGAAGCTGGCCAAATCACTTTGTTCAATTTCCGCAGGCCGGCGCACTAACAAGCGTTGCTGCTGCTCTTGGCTCCATAGCCGCACGCAACTGCCCGGCTGCAAACGACCCGCGCGGCCGGCCCTTTGGGTGGCCGAAGTTTGACTAATGGGCCGCGTGTAAAGTCGTGTCATGCCTGACTGAGGTTCAAACTCGGCGCGCCTCTCTAGACCTGAGTCCACCACTATGCTGATGCCATCTATGGTGAGCGAGGTTTCTGCCACATTAGTGGCTAACACTACCTTACGCCGCCCCGCCGCTGCAGGGGCAATCGCCGCTTGTTGCTCTGGTAAGCTCAGGCGACCGTATAAAGGCCGCAGCTCCACTTGCGTATCAATTTTACCTTCGAGCCCCTGTCTCTCAAGCCCTTGTCTTTCAAGCCACAGCAAGGTATCGCGAATTTCGCGCTCACCGGGTAAAAAAGCCAGCACACTGCCCGCATGCTCGGCCAACGCGTTTACAATGGCGCGGCCCATGGCGTCATCGAGACGCGCATGCAAATTGCGCGGCTGATAACTGACCTCGACCGGAAAACTGCGCCCAGCACTTTTAATGTAAACCGCATCGGGCAGCAGCTCATCCAGCGCCAAGCCATCGAGCGTGGCGGACATGATCATTATGGTTAAATTTTCACGTAGCTCTTGGCACTCAAGCGCAAAGGCCAACGCCAGCTCGGCCTGTAAGCTGCGCTCATGAAACTCATCAAAAATCAGTAAGTCGACGCCGCCAAGCTCAGGATCCGCTTGCAGCATGCGCGTTAATACCCCCTCGGTCACCACTTCTAAGCGGGTGTGCTTACTGACGCAGCTTTCACCGCGCATTCGATACCCCACCTGTTGGCCCGGCTGTTCGCCTAACTGGCTCGCTAAGTACTGGGCTATGCTGCGTGCCGCCAAGCGTCTGGGCTCCAGCAAGATAATGCGGCCTGCTACCTCGGGTTGCGCCAATAGCCATAACGGCAAGCCGGTCGACTTGCCTGCACCAGGCGGCGCTTCCAAAATAATATGTGGCACCTTTAATGCCGCCTTTAATTCTGGCAGTACTTGGGCAATAGGAAGCTGATTCACGGGATAACCTAATGATGGAAAGAGCAGTGATGGAAAACGCAAATGCAAAAACGGTGAATATAAGAACGGCTATATAATGCCAAAACTCGGCCTAAAGCGCGATGCATAACCAGGGTTTGATCCTCTGTTTTTCTCCTATACAGTGCGTCAGTCACGATTAGTTAAGGCTCGATTACACGCCACTTAGTTCGCTATATTGTGTGGCGTTTTTGCTCACTGCTCGTTCATGCCCTAACGTGAGAAGAACACCCGCAAAGAACTTGTGACCGGCTTTACAGTTATGATTATAAGTGAGCTCCATAGGATGCTCAGTATAGGAACCTATGTATAGTGGTTAGCAGAGAACTGAGTAAGGTCTGTTACACTGATGTAGGCATGAATCAGTTGTCATGCTTAGTGCCGCTAAACTAGCCTCTCAAAAATTCCTGGCAAACCAGGTAAGAGAAATAAATGCTTACATTTAGGCTCAGCAGCCTTTATACCCTGATGGCGTTTATCTGTATTTTTGCAGCAGGGTCTTATTACACTTATCTAAATATTGAGGCTCGCCACAAAGAGCAGCAACGCTCAATGGAAGAGGTAGTGAGTACTCAAGCCTCCGCCATAGAGCGGCATCTCACTCATTCATTATCATCGACTTATATTCTTGCCCAAGAAGTGCGGCGCAGTAACGGCCGGTTCAAGGATTTCAACAGTTTTGCTAAAGAAGTGATGCAGACTATAGGCGGTGTCTCCAGCCTGCAGCTGGCCCCTAACGGCATCACTCAGCAAATTTATCCACTGGCGGGCAATGAAAAGGGCATTGGTCATAACCTGTTGCTAAGTGATACGCGCAGTAAGGAGGCCTGGCAAGCGATCGACAGTAAAACCTTAACCTTGGCGGGCCCCTTTATGCTGGTACAGGGCCGTATGGGCATACTGGTGCGAAACCCCGTTTTTCTTGAGAACAACGGCGAGCCCTATTTTTGGGGGTTTGCGACGGCATTGCTTTATCTGGATGATCTATTGTCATTTACAGCGATCGATCAACTCGATCGTAAAGGCTATGCCTTTGAACTATCGCGTTTACATCCAGATACTAAGCAGATGACTATTTTTGCCCGCTCCAGTAAGGATCTTACTGAGCAGCAGGTAAGAAAAATAATTAAGGTTCCAAATGGGGAATGGTTCCTCGCGATGGACAGGCCCATCAACTTCACCTTGCAAATTATGCTGGGCACCCTGCTCAGCCTGCTTACGGCTGGCCTATTTTCGCTGCTAATACGCCGTATCCTGTTAGAGCCAGAGCGGTTAAGAGCACTGATAAAAATACAAACTAGTCGCTTGGAACAGTTGGCTTTTTTTGATGAACTCACGGGTTTGGCTAATCGGCGCTTTCTTACCGAGCAGTTAGATCAGGCCATGTTGAATATTCGACGTGGGGGTGGCGGCCTAGCATTACTTTACCTAGATCTAGATGACTTTAAACGCATCAACGACTCCACCGGACACCATGATGGTGATCGATTACTGATCGAAGTCGCTCAACGACTGAAAGCCACAGTAAGAGAGTGTGATCTCGTCGGCCGCTTAGGAGGGGACGAATTTGCGGTGGTCTTGATGCACATAGAAAGCGTCGAACATGTACGCCTAGTTGCCGAAAAAATTATTGTCAATATAGGTCTACCGGTACAGTTGGCTCAAAATGAAGCCATAGTAGGCGCCAGCATTGGGATTACATTAGCACCACAAGATGGCATCAGCAGTGGTGAGTTATTGCGCAATGCCGACTTGGCCATGTATGAATCAAAACGAGCGGGCAGAAATCAGCTTTCTTTTTACAACATAGCGATGCAAGAGCAGGCGCTGTACTCGATACGGCTCGAAGAAGAGTTACGTCGGGCCTTGGTCCGAGAAGAATTTTCGCTGGTCTTTCAACCCATAGTTGCCCTGAGCAATGGGCTGACCGAAAAGTTTGAAGCCTTACTACGCTGGCATCAACCAGAACGAGGTATGCAAAACCCAGGCAGCTTTATTAAGATTGCGGAGCAAACGGGATTGATAGTGCCCATTGGTTACTGGGTAATAGAAGCGGCCTGTGGTTTTATTCAGCAACAAATGCAAGCCGAGCTCAGCGTAAAGCCGGTGGCGGTGAACTTGAGCGTCTGTCAGCTACGCGAACCTGAATTTGCGAATAGGGTTGAAGCCCTATTAGCGCGTTGCCAGATTACGCCCAGCTTGCTTGAACTGGAAATTACCGAGTCCATGCTGATGGAGAATGTCGAGCTTGCCATGATGCTGATAGCTAACCTGAGGCGCCTAGGGATACGCATCTCGATTGATGACTTTGGCACCGGCTATTCTTCGCTATCGCAATTACGCCTTGTTCCGGTCGATATCCTAAAAATCGACCGTTCCTTTATCATAAACCTAGAAACCAGTCCCATTGATCGCCAGATGGTTGAGGCCATGACCATAATGGTACATAAGCTGGGGCTAAAAGTGGTGGCCGAAGGCATTGAAACCGCTGCACAGTTGAGGTTTCTGAAAAAGATCGGCTGTGATTATGGGCAAGGCTTTCTGCTTGCGAGACCTTTGGTGCCCGAGCAAGCGCTGCAATATTGGGGATTTGCTGAGTTAGCGCCGAGCGAGCAGATCCCCATGGAGACAGACTCAGAATGGCGGCCAGCAAATAATACGGCATAACGCATGTGGATGTTGGGCCAGCAGTTTTTACTTAGCGATCCAAGACTTTTTTGCCACTGCACGCACGGAAAATAGGCTAAGAGCTACCTGATTACCCACAAAGCTCAGCCATATATCAGTGAGTTCAGTATCAATAAATTCAATAGGTTACATGGAGGTGCCGCCTCTTCGGTAAAGAATATGAGGCTCAGTTTGGTGTTTTGACCTTGTAGGGGCCAATTTATTCGGCCCGGTTTGGTGTTTTGGTCTAAATCTAAACCTCAGTAACAGCCAGCAAAGCTGGCCAGCCGAATAAATTGGCTGCTACAAAGAACAAACCAAAACAACGCGCATCATGGCTGAAGTTCATACGTAATCAGGAAGAGCTAAGAGATAAGAGCCAAACGGAAAACACTCCTGGGGTAGCATCTTAATCTCCATCAATTTCGCTCACTTACCTCTTTTGCACTGGCTTACGTCCGTGGACTCTATGGCAAAAATAAGGTGTAGCACTGGGTTTTTTCTTTGAGACACGGCATCCTAACCTATAACCGCCTCTGTTATGCCGAACCACATAGAACCATAAGGGACCCATCCTAAGATGCCAGATGACACCCGATTATTTTTAGCCTTTCCCGCAGCAGAGCTGACGGCACCACTTTGCCAGCTACAAGAGGGGCTGCAAGAGCAACTAGCCCTGCCCAGCCGGCGCATTCCTGCCAGCCAGTTTCATTTAACGCTACGTTTCTTAGGCCAACTCAACGCCACTCAGCATCATTCTTTGCTAAGACAATTGCCGACCCTCACCCTGTCCGGCTTTACATTACAGCTTGATAAGCTCGGCTATTTTCCCAGTGCCAATGTGCTCTGGCTCGGCCCCAGTGAGGTGCCGCAAGCACTCAGCGACTTATATCAAGACTTACTATTGCGCTGTGCTTCTTTGCGCCTAGCCCCACCGCACAAAGCCTATCGGCCACACATTAGTTTGTATCGTCAAACCGAGTTGTCAGATTTATCGGCGCTGCCAAGTATTAGCCCTATCATTTTTCGCCCGCGCCAACTGGCTTTATATAGTTCTGTGCCCAGCGCCTTGGGTCATGATTACCACATTGAAGCCAGCTGGCCTCTCACTGACTGTGAGGGGTGAGGGGTGAGGGGTGAGGGGTGAGGAGTGAAAGGTGAGGCGTAGAACCTACGGCGTCGCTACAGCAAAAACGGCACTTGTTCGACTAACTGCATGCCATCGGGGCTAATATGGGCGCGCCAAGCTAGGCATTCCACCCCAAGCGCCATAGCCTCGGCGACCAGCGCCCCGTAGGTAGGATCCAGATGCTGGGCCGGGCTCACTCGTGCAATGCCGGTGTGTAATACGCAAAACAGCAGCACGGCTCTGTGACCATCCCGCACACACTGCATCAGCTCACGCACGTGCTTTTGTGCACGCTCGCTCTTAGTGTCAGGAAAGTAGCCTTGCCCAGCTTCATGGTTCAAGCCGTCAGCTACACCCTCAGCTAGCGCTTGGTCATCAAGAAGGGTCACGCTTTTCACTTCCACATAGCAGTCAGGCGAACCCTCAGCCCGCAATAAGAAGTCGATACGACTGTTTTCGCTGCCATAGCGTACCTCTGCCATCACCTGCGTATAATGCGCTAAGGGCGCTATGGTGTGATTGGCCAGCGCTTCGGCTACCAGCGCATTGGCTTGATTGGTGTTCACACAAATAAACTGATGTTGCTGGTTTTGCACTAGCTCCCAAGTGTGGGCATATTTGCGTTTAAGATTATTGGAGGTCGAAAAATAGACAGTCCACCCCGGTTCGGCACAGCCGGTCATCTTGCCGGTGTTGGGGCAATGGATGGTCAAGGTTTGACCATTGACGTTTACGTCCGCTAAAAAGCGTTTATAGCGCTGGACTAATACACCAGACTGCAATGAAGATGAAAACTGCACACTCACACCTATAGTCATACGTTAAATAGTTAAACAAACCCACTTGTCTGGCGACTTGCCTCTTGAAAACCTGCTTTATGGCCCCAATATTGTGGAAGCATCAAGTAGTACCTTACTTAATAACACAAGACTGAGACGCTTGATCAGATAAGAATGAGACCTTATTTAACCTGAATAAAGTGCTCCTCGTCTTGTTTCTCGTAGATTTTTCACTGAAATAGCACGGCAAAAATTGCCTTGTGAATAGGCTTTCTGCTATAGATAGCCGCTCAAAAATTTGGTTGGCGCAATATTGCTTCTGAGGAGATACAGAATGCCAGCAGTCGAAATCAAGAAATCTCTCGGTATTCTGGCCATCGCCGGTGTTGAGGCCTATCAGGCAAAGCCCGATGAAGAATACATGAATGATGCGCAGAAAACGCACTTTCGTAAAATTCTGGGCGCTTGGCGCACGCAGTTGCGCGAAGAAGTCGATCGCACCGTGGGCTACATGAAAGATGAGGCCGCTAACTTCCCCGATCCGGTGGACAGAGCGGCTCAAGAAGAAGAATTTGCACTTGAACTACGTGCGCGTGATAGAGAACGCAAACTGATCAAGAAAATCGAAAAAACCCTGCAGAAAATCGAAGAAGACGATTTTGGTTACTGTGAGCACTGTGGTGTAGAAATTGGCATTCGTCGTCTGGAAGCCAGACCGACCGCCGATTTATGCATAGATTGTAAAACGCTTGCCGAAATCAAAGAAAAACAGATGGCCGGCTACTAAGCATAAGCTCATGAATAACAGTGCGCCCAAGCCTTATATTGGGCGCTTTGCCCCCTCACCCAGTGGCCCCCTGCATTTTGGTTCCTTAATTGCCGCCTTAGGTAGTTACTTGCAAGCCAAAAGTCATCAGGGAAGCTGGCTGCTACGCATTGAAGACCTAGACCCACCTCGAGAAGTCTCGGGTGCGGCCGATGATATTCTCTTTACCCTAGATGCCTTTGGTTTACATTGGGATGGCCCCTTGGTCTACCAAAGCCAGCGCTTGGCCGCTTATCAAGCGGTGCTGGATGACTGGGCAAGCCAAGGGTTAACCTATTATTGCCATTGCAGCCGCAAAATGATTGCCGAAGGTGGCGGTTTTTATACCGGCCACTGTCGCGCGCTCGGGCTAGGGCCTGCGCACGCGGCAACCCGTTTGGTGATGACTAATCCCGTTTATGAGTTTGTCGATCAACTGCAAGGGTGTGTTAAAATACCGCGCGCACTTGCAGAAGAAGATTTTATTGTGCGTCGCCGTGACGGTTTTTATGCGTATAATCTGGCGGTGGTGTTAGATGACGCGGATGCAGGCATTACCGAAGTAGTGCGCGGAGCCGATTTATTGGAGCCCACAGGCCGACAAATTTCGCTATATCAAAAGCTAAAGGCCCCTACTCCTAGTTGGCTGCACTTACCCTTGGCAACACTAGCCGGTAATAAATTGTCTAAGCAAAACCATGCAACCGCCTTGGATTTAAACCAAGCGAGTCGTCAGTTATACCAAGCCCTCGCCTTTTTAGGCCAGGCACCACCGGCCACACTGTGGCAGGAAGACGTAACAGTGGTATTAAACTGGGCTATCGCTCACTGGCAGTTGCCACAGGTGCCCAGTACCACACACATTGAGTTGTAATGCGTACAGATCCGCATTTTCAACGCTCGACGCTATGATAACGCGCCGATTTTTTCAGCTAAAGGCCATACGAGGTGTCCTATTTTTTCCCAGATTGCTGGCTTTTGTAAGAAGCTACTAACCCGAGCCCCGCAGGCCGGAACGCCCCAGGAGGCACTGCCGTTGCAACCCGTGCTCTTAACACGCGACCAACACGGTATTTCACGTCAACAAATCAGTGATAACGCCCTTAAAGTGCTGTATCGCCTCAATAAATCTGGCTTCGAAGCCTATTTAGTCGGCGGTGGCGTACGTGATTTGTTATTGGGCCGCCAGCCTAAAGACTTCGATATCGCCACCAGCGCCACGCCGGAGCAAGTCAAGCAGCTGTTTAGTAACAGCCGCCTTGTGGGCCGTCGTTTTCGCTTGGCGCACATCTTATTCGGTCGTGATGTGATCGAAGTGGCGACCTTTCGTGGTCATCATCATGAGGTCAATAACAACAAAAATGTATCATCTCAGTCTTCTGAAGGCATGCTGCTGCGTGACAACGTCTACGGCACCATAGAAGAAGACGCCGAGCGTCGCGACTTTAGCGTCAATGCTTTGTATTACAACATTGCCGACTTTAGCGTGGTGGGTTTTGCTAATGGTTTGCAAGATCTTGAAAACCGCCGCTTAGAGCTGATTGGCGACCCAGAAACCCGCTACCGCGAAGATCCGGTGCGTATGATCCGCGCCGTGCGTTTTTCGGCCAAGCTAGGCTTAACCATAAGCCCACGCACCGCAGCACCTATCCGTGAGTTAGCGCCGCTGCTTGGGGATATTCCCGCCGCTCGTTTGTTTGAAGAAACCCTAAAATTATTGTTAGCCGGTTACGGCCTCGAAACTTATCGTCAGTTACAACAATTCGGTTTGTTTGAGCCCTTATTCCCCGAAGCGGCAGAAGTAATGGGCCAGGGTGATAACGACTATCATAAATTTTTGGAACTGGCGCTGACCAATACCGACCAGCGCATCGCTCAAGACCTGCGCGTGACCCCGGCTTTCTTGTACGCCGCCCTATTATGGGGCCCAGTAGAAACCCGCACCCAGCAGTTTATGCACGAAGGCGGCCTCAACTATTACGATGCTTTCTTGCTGGCCATGGACGAAGTGCTGGGCCGCCAAGTGAAGAGCGTGGCCATACCGCGGCGCTTTAGCTCGGTAGTGCGCGATATCTGGATGTTGCAAGACCGCTTAACTAAGCGCAGCGGCAAACGTCCGCATCGCTTATTAGAGCATCCTAAGTTTCGTGCCGGGTATGACTTCTTGTTATTGCGCGCCGAGCTGGATCCTAGGCTCAAAGAATTAGCCGACTGGTGGACCGACTTTCAACTGGCCAATCCGGTGGACCGCCAACAGTTATCTCGTACCGCCCAAGCTCGTCACAATCAGTTTGGCGGCGAAGAGCCGACCAAAGCACCGCGCAAGCGCCCTCGTCGTCGCCCGCGCAAGAAAAAAGAAGCATGAGTCGAGTGTATGTAGCCTTAGGCGCCAACTTAGGCGAGCCGCTGGCACACATAAAGGCGGCGCAAGCCGCGCTTTTTGACCTTGCTGTCCCCGGTAGCCTGCGCCACTCGCCACTGTATCAAAGCCAACCTATGGGGCCGGCTGAGCAGCCGCCCTATATTAATGGTGTGTCTGTATTTGATACTGAATTAGCGCCACACGCACTGTTGGATGCGCTGCAAGCCATAGAGCAAACACAGGGCCGCGTGCGAAAAGATGAGCGTTGGGGGCCACGTACTCTGGACTTAGATATCTTGTTGTACGACGACTTGATAATGCATGACGACAGATTAACCCTGCCCCACTACGGCATGAAGCAGCGCGAGTTTGTGCTGTATCCGTTGGCAAGTCTGTGCCCTGAGCTTATTTTGCCTTGTGGTACGGCCCTCACCGAGTTGCTGCGAACTTGCCCCATCAATGGCATGACGCCACTGCTCTCGTAGTCAAAGGAATCTCTAATGAGTAAAACAACCACAGCCCGCCTGTTAGCGATGAAACGCGATCGGCAAAAAATCGCCATGATCACCGCCTACGATGCCACCTTTGCCAAAGTGTTTGAGCAAGCCGGAGCCCATGCCATTTTAATTGGCGACTCGCTCGGCATGGTCTTACAAGGCGAAGACAGCACGCTAAAAGTCACCGTCGAAGAAATGGCTTATCACACCCGTTGTGTGGCCAAAGGCTGCACCACAGCACTGGTGGTCGCCGACTTGCCGTTTATGAGTTACAGCAATGCAGAGCTTGCCTGCACCAATGCCGCCACGCTAATGCGTGCCGGCGCGCACATGGTGAAACTGGAAGGCGGCGCTTGGCTGAGTGAGACCATCACTCAGCTAACTCGCCAAGGCGTGCCTGTGTGTGGCCATTTAGGCTTAACACCGCAATCGGTACACGTGTTTGGTGGCTTTAAGCTGCAAGGCCGCGACTTAGATCAAGCGGCAAAAATTAAGCAAGATGCCAAGGCGCTTGAAGCCGCCGGCATTCAGCTACTGGTACTGGAATGCGTGCCCAGCCCGCTGGCAAAAGAGATTAGCCAATCACTGAGCATTCCGGTGATCGGCATAGGTGCCGGCCCAGATACCGATGGCCAAGTGCTGGTGATGCAAGACGCCTTGGGTCTAACCACAGGCTACGTCCCTAAGTTCACTAAGAACTTCTTAGCCGAGCACGACAGCGTACAAGCTGCCATCAGCGCTTACGTGTGTGAGGTGGCAGAAGGCCGCTTCCCCGGCCCAGAACACAGCTTCAATTAACACTTAATTGAAAAGAATGGAAAATAGAGAGCAGAACATGCCGCTTATTTCTGAGATTACCAAGTTAAGAGCCACCATTAACAATTGGCGTCGCCAAGGCTTGCGCATCGGCTTCGTGCCGACCATGGGCAATTTACACGCCGGTCATCTGCAGTTGGTGCACACGGCGCGCCTGCATTGCGACAAGGTAGTGGTCAGCATCTTCGTTAATCCGTTGCAGTTTGACCGCGCTTCAGACCTAAGCGCCTATCCGCGCACCCTAACGCAAGACTGCGAGCGTTTAGCGGGCTTAGCGGATGCCATATTTACGCCCACCCCTGAGTTGATGTATCCAGAAGGCCAACAGCAGCAAACCCGCGTGATAGTGCCAGGCATTAGCCAAGTGCTGGAAGGCGCGCTGCGCCCAGGCCACTTTGATGGTGTGAGCACGGTTGTGTGTAAGCTGTTCAATCTGGTACAGCCCGATGTCGCCTGCTTCGGTGAAAAAGACTATCAGCAGCTAGCACTGATCCGTAAAATGGTCAGCGATTTAAATATGCCGCTGGATATTATAAGCCAGCCCACTGTGCGTGCCGACAGCGGCTTAGCGCTAAGCTCACGCAACGGTTATTTAACAACCAGTGAGCTGGCCCAAGCGCCCGAATTGGCGGCCACCATGAATGCGCTGGCCGAACGCATCACTCAGGGTGAGCGCGACTTTGCCACCTTAGTGAATGACGCCAGTGCGCGTCTAAATGGCCGAGGCTTTACCACAGATGCTATCGACATCGTAGACGCGCACACGCTGTTGCCCATTACCGAGCGAACCCAAGCTGTGGTGATTTTAATGGCGGCCTTCTTAGGCAAGGCGCGATTAATAGACAATCGGGTCGTGTCTTTATAAGATGCGCCTTTATTTTGGCAGGACTGGCTCGTCAGGATTTTTTAGCGAGCCGTCGGATGCGTGCACTTGGGGCCAATAAGTCCTCAGCACTTACAACGGAGATCAGGAAACATGGATATGCAACGCGTTATGCTGAGAGGCAAGCTGCATCAAGCACGGGTGACTCACGCTGAGCTAAACTACGAAGGTTCTTGCGCCATCGACCAAGACTTGCTGGATGCGGTAAACATTCGCGAATTTGAACAAATCGATATTTATAACATCGAAAATGGCGAGCGCTTTCACACCTATGCAATTTCCGGTGAGCGTGGCTCTAAGATGATCTCGCTCAATGGCGCCGCCGCCCGTAAGGCCGCTGTGGGGGATCGCATCATCATTTGTGCTTATGCCCCCATGAGCGAGCAGCAGATTGAAAAATACCAGCCAAGCTTGGTGTATCTGGATGTGGACAACAACATAGTGCGCACCAGCAAAAACATTCCGCTGCAATTAGCTTAAGAGCCGCTGTAAGCCGTACGCTTTACGCTTTACGCCGTACGTTAAAGATAAACACCGAGCCGATGCTCGGTGTTTTTGTTTGTATGCTCGAGCTTTCGCTAAGGTTTGTAGGCGAACGCTTGCTCTCGCATTTCGCCGAAGGCGAACACCTGTAAAGCTAAGCAACGACGACCATCAACACCTCAGAGGCCGGCTCTTAACATCAATACTTCATCTAATCTCACTCTCATTCAGCCATTACGCCCCGCGGATTTAGCCACCTCGGCTTCGCTGTGCGCCGAGGCTATGCTGGACAATCCGTTACATTAAGGTTTTTGGTCGCCGGCGAGAAAAACGCCAGCAGCGGTTAACGCGGCTGTTTAGTGGCTTATTGCCTTACATAAGCCGGAATGGTGAGCTGACGGGCGCTTATGTGGATCAGCAGCTAGTCGGCGTATTAGGTCGTCTTAAACCCGGATGTTGCCAGCCGGGTTACGTAGAGATGATGAAGCTGATGCCCGCACTGCTGGCCAGTAACTCACCGTTAGGCTGGCTGAGAACACTACGCTGGCTCAGTCAATGGGCGGCACTGGATCCTAAAGTCCCACACTGGCACCTTGGTCCTTTAGCGATAGCACCCAATTTTCAGCGCCAATGCATAGGTCGGACCTTGATGGAATACGCGGTTAAAGAGGCAAACGGCATTAGCCTGTATCTGGAAACTGATAAGCTCAGCAACGTGCAGTTTTACCAGAGCTTGGGCTTTCAGATCACAGCAACGCCTATATTGCTGGATACGCAGACGTGGTTGATGCTTAAAAAGCATCTATCAGTAGTAAGCTACCGCAGAACGGGTAATCACTTTCTACAACCTATGCGCAATAATGCGTAACCAGCTGTTGACGGGCAGCTTGAATACCTTATTATATCTGGTTAAATTTTCTGCACTTATTTACTGAGCCACGAATAGTTATTGGAATGCTTGCTAGTGGGTAAGAGCTACCATAATCACAAAAAAATCATAGCTTACAAACAACTGTAATGGTGCTCCAATTGGTACCATTTTTATAAACTTAACATTGAGATTTTAATGGCGTATAAGTCGAGCTATATCGCAGTGATATTTAAATAGCTATCGAATTTACAGTGTCATGCCCTACTATTTTTCGCAACATATCCTCTGCCTTGTTAATCTTTAAAAATGTAATTTCACATGAATATATGTTTAAAACGTTCTTATATAAAAAGGTGCGAGAGTGAATTTTTCAAAAACATTTGCCATAAACCTTCAGTCATCAGCAGCGATCATTCAAATCGTTAGTCATGAAACATTACGCATTCGCGCTTGCTGTACACAAATATCGCTTGAGCTTAAAAGAGAGTTTTTCGTTTGGAATATGCCCGAAGGTTTAAGAAAGTACAGCCATAATGAGAAAATTTGGGAAACCATAGATGACCATAGTCAGCCTAATGACATATTAGAGTGGTTACTCGATCGCAGTAAGGAAGGCGAACGCTCAGACTTCTTGCTATTACTTGAAGATTTCCATCATTTTTTAACGCCCGCAGATCACTCACTTATTAGCCGACTACGTGCTTTTGCTATTGCTGTAGCAAGCCGTGAGATTACTGGCTGTTCAGTTGTGCTATCACAGCCCACAGCTTTATTGCCGATCGAGCTGGAAAAGGAGGTGCAGGTGATGGAAATGTCATTACCTGATGTCAATGATCTTAAAAAAATCATGCAACAAGCAAAACAGCGTTATCAGATTGATGATCGTGATTATCGAGAGTCTTCAGCGCTACTTGATGCAGCACTTGGCTTGTCTACTAGTGAAGCGCAGTTGGCGTTTTCTAAGGTTGCTAATCAGGAGGGCCAGCTGACCGAAGCTCAAATCCCTTTTATAGTTAAGGAGAAAGAGCAGGTCATTCGTAAAAGCGGTCATTTGGAGTACTTTCATCCTAAAGCCACTTTAGATGATATCGGTGGCCTTGATAACCTTAAGTCTTGGCTAAACCGTCGCCGCCAGGCTTTCACTCAAGATGCTCGTGACTTTGGCCTAGAAACACCTCGAGGTGTATTGTTACTGGGATTACCTGGAACAGGCAAAAGTTTAGCCGCTAAAGCCGTGGCCAGTGCTTGGCAGCTACCACTCTTGCGTCTTGATATGGGTAAGATTTACGGCGGTATTGTTGGTCAGTCAGAAGCCAATATTCGTTCTGCTTTGCAAACTGCTGAAGCCCTTGCACCTAGCATTTTATGGATTGATGAGATCGAAAAAGGCCTATCAGGTATGCAAAGTTCAGGAGCTACAGATGGTGGTACTACATCGCGTGTTTTGGGTACGTTTCTGACATGGATGCAAGAGAAAGAAAAACCGGTGTTTGTAGTCGCAACTGCCAATCATATTGCGCAGTTGCCACCTGAGTTACTGCGTAAAGGACGTGTTGATGAGATCTTCTTTGTTGATTTGCCGGTAGAGAGTGATCGCAAAGATATCCTCTCTATTCACCTCAAGCGACGTGATCGTCTAGATGCCTGCTCAGACAGTGAACTCATAGAGTTGGCACAAGCAAGTAAAGGCTTCACTGGCGCAGAGTTAGAGGAAGCGGTGAAAGAGGCGATGTTCTTGGCTTTTGATGATGGTCATCAGCTTTGCAAGGACGATATTCTTAAAGCGATTCAATCATCTACGCCATTATCCCAAACCATGGCAGAGATGATCAGCAAAACCCGAGACTGGGCCAAGGGGCGTGCAGTTATGGCAAGTTCTGCTGAGCCAGAACCCTTGGAGACACCAAGCAGCCAAAAGCCTCGTCTGAAGCAGGAAGGCGAAAACCCTTTTATTTAATCGAGTCTTAACGAATGGATAACCCCTTTTTCACCGCCTTGGAAGATAACGGTTTTGATGCAGCAACGCTGGCTAAGCAAACCAATGATGTATTAGTACCTTTTATAAATTACCTCAATAACAGTATTAAAGCGTTAGAAGACAAAGAAGTGAGTTGTGAATGGAAGCCTGTTGCCACTCACTCCTACCGCTTAAAGCCTAACCTGCGAATCTGGCGCTTGACGCCAGTGTGTGAAATAGAAATTGCAGACGCTCAAAAAGGTTGGCATGAAATTTTATCTGGGTGTGAGGAGGCAACGTTTTATGATGGCTTTGATCCTCAGTTGGAAGACCCCCTCATTGTTGGTAAAGGCGCTAGCCGTCAGCGCTTCATCATAAAGGAAAATGATTATCGTGCAGGTACTAATCAATTCCAGATTTTTTTACCTGAAATTGCTGAACCGTCTGAAATTCAGTGGAGCGGTTACAGTCTATTAATTCGTCCGCTTTCCGTTGACCTAGGCAGCCTAGCTTACGTGCATGTGGATGGGCAGCAGTGCAAAGTCGTTGAGCAAACTACTTGTAGCATGACGCTAGAAGGACAGATTACCGAAAGCAGTTCGCTATCTATAGAAGGACAAAGTGTTGCTTTTAAAGTTATTAAAACGCTAAATTTATCTGCACTCAATAATTTATCTGTTAAACCTGACGGAAATGCTTGGCGTGTTCTATCTGAGAACAGGCCTAGCTTAGCGTCTAGCGTGACCGAAGATATTACAAAAATTAGTTTATCGCAGTTGAATTTAGGTGATCTGCAGTATAAAGAAGCAACTCTAGCCGCTGATGACTGGACATTATCTAAGGATAGCGAAGGTCTATTACTAGAAGCGTGTAGCGACGTTAAACTTCAAATCCAAGAGCAGATCCGTTGCACTCTTTTTTCAGGGATAAGCTTTGCAATTGAGCGGCGTAAGGTTGCAGAGAAATGGATTCAGTTAATTGAAAAAGATAATGTTGGTGACGATACGGGCAAGTCAGAGCTGGATTACTTCTTTGATGAAAATCAAGGCATAAAAATACTAGATTCTACTGAGAATAGATATGGTGATGGTTTTAGAGTGCTTAAGTCACGACCTGAAGACCGGCAGGTTTTACTCGCAAAAAACTTAAAAGGTAAAAGGAACAGGGATAGTGAATACCCTGCGATACAAGGCAGTCAAAACGAAATCCGTGTCAGTGTTGATACGAGTCAACTTAAAAAGCAAAAAGATGCCATTAATCAGTTAGTCAATCGCCCTGCTGTTGGCCATCGTCCTCTTATTCATCTTTTACAAGCTCGTGATAAAATACAGTGGCAAGACGTTTCAGCAGTGCCAGAGCAGTCTATACAGTGGAAAGTCTTAACTGATCCGAGTTTTGATGGTTCAGATAGACAGAGAGAATTTGTCAGTAAAGCATTGGCGAGCCAAGACTTTACAATTCTTGACGGGCCTCCGGGTACGGGGAAAACCACCACTATTTTAGAGTTGATTATTCAGCTGGTTTTGGATGGAAAGCGCGTTCTACTCTCTGCGTCCACGCATGCGGCAATCAATAATGTGTTGGAAAGGATTAAGGACGACTCTGCATTAAATAAGCATGTTTTTCCTCTACGTATTGGTAATGAAAACAATGCGACTGGCGTTGAAGATTTTCAGTTCGAAAACGTGTTCGATGCGCTTAGAAGTGCGTCAGGCTGTGAAGATATCAGTAAGCAATTGATGATTGATGCCTCAAACTTAGTCTGCGGCACTACTATTGGCATTCTGAGATTATTTAATGAGAAAGATATCGCTTTGGATAAGGGTGAGCCGCCGTTTGATGTCATGATCATTGATGAGTGCAGCAAAACTACGTTCCAAGAATTTTTAGTGCCGGCGCGCTTTGCTAAGCGTTGGGTATTAGTGGGGGATGTGCGTCAACTCTCACCCTTCACTGATCGTGAACAAATAGTCACCAATCTTGACCAGTTGATGTTAAGGCATGATAGAGATCCTAAAAAAATTCAGTATTTATCTCCAGCTATACAGCAAGCCTGTTTTTTACTAGAGGAGTTACGCGGTAACTCGCGAAAGGATGACACTCCGTACCAGCAACCGATGGTGGTACCTGTCACAGCTGCAGTACTTCAAGCGTTGAGCAAGGAACTTGAAGCAAGGTTTGATAAACCTAATTTACGCAAAGGATTGAGTCATATTCTGTTAATAGCCAAAAGTGGCCTAAGAGTTTCAATTTATGATTGGTTTTTAGACAGTATTGCTATTCAACAGCAACCACTGCATTTATATAACGCAAATTTGTGTTTTATTGATGAAGCCGCTTTACCCGAACTTCAGTACCTTATCCCTAACGATATGCTGGTTTTGCATAAAGACTGGCCGCGTACTAGTCAAGCTTTTGTTCATAAGCATAGCAGTACAAAAACCAAAGCTTATAAAATTAAGAATACCGAGAAAACAGATACCCAATCTATCCAGCAAGAATTACTTGATCGTCTTGATAGCAGTAAGTGGTCAGAAGAAGTGTGCTGGCGCTTGGAGCGTGAATATTGGCTGCGGCTATCAAAAAACCATCATAGAAAAACGAATTATCTTTCAGAGACGCTTGAACGTCTTCTCCCAAAATCAGTACAGGCTGATGGGCGAATTCATATTCTAAAAAACATTGCTTTTCCATCTATTTTAGAAGCCCTATCAGGTTCTGGTTTAGAGAAACTTAAGCGCGATGCGCCAACTACTTTAAATCAAGGTTTTAATCGGTATGAAAAGCCACAGCGTCACACAACACTAACCTATCAGCATCGTATGCATCCTGATATTTCTGCATTTCCAAGAAGCCAGTTTTATCCAAAAGGTGTATTAGCAGACGGCAGCCAAACGACACCAGCGCGTCAGTGGGCCTATAAGCGTTATAAGGCTCGAAATACTTGGCTTAATATTAATGGGAAGACATCTGGCAACTCTAACGCTGAGGAAGTTCAAGCGCTTATTACTGAACTGAAAGCCTTTTGTGATTGGGCTGAAGGCAATATGAAGAACCAAAAAGACGAACCCTATGATGTGGCGGTCTTGACCTTCTATAAGCGGCAAGAAAAAGCATTGCGTGAGGCATTACAAAAGCTACCCAGCAATGCAGGTCGTAATGCACGCTTTAGTTACAAGGGTGTTTCAATCAAATTGGCAACCGTTGATTACTTTCAAGGTCAAGAGGCTGATGTGGTGTTTTTATCCATGGTGAATACCCAGCGTGATGGCTTTATGGATTCTCCGAACCGCTTGAATGTCTCTATTACCCGTGCGCGTTATCAGCTGATTGTAGTTGGACATTACAGGTACTTTAGTGAGCAATCACGTACGGAAGAACTGCGTAATTTAGCTAGATCTTGTGAAGAGTATCTAGGCTGTAACGCTAAAAAGTCAGCTAAAAATGGAATGAATTAATATGAGTCAGCATAAGCGTAAGACCTCTACTCAGGGAGGCACTAATAATGGTCAAAGTTTTGCTACGCAAAACCGAGGAGAGGTTAGGCCGTTTTCTTTGCAGTTAACTCGTAAAGTACAACTTAAGCGTTTTCCTATTATTGCTAAATTAACTTTTTTACTTAAACGTCCTGATCTCGTGTCTTTGCTCAATGCTGTACAGCAGGAAAAAAATATCCCTTTGAGACTTAAAGCCTACCTGCAGCGTGAAGCGCTTTGGGATGATGAATTAAGTACCTTGACTGATAGAGGCTTAGCAGTTCAAAGCTCAGGGACGTTTGAGAGTAAAGAACGTGGCTTGTACCATATTTGGTATATAGATAACGATCCATTACTGCAAATTCGCCCTGTTTTAATCCAGAGAGATACAGCTTTTTTTGAGCCAAGCACTAAAGCATGGTTGAAAGGTGTTGATGCTGCTCAATCAGAGTTCAAAGTAGATAAAAATCTAGATTTAGACGTCATCGAAGAGGTCTATAATGGTCGCCATTCTACGCAAGAATTACAAAAATTAACGCTATTAAAACTCGAACCCGAAGTGGTATGTGCCGCAGATAGAAATGCAGAGTTAGATCTTGTTTGGAGTCTGTCATTAGCACAATCACTGGTTAGCCTGGAAGGTCAGCTGGATGTGCTTGAGTTTAAACAAAAAAAAGGTAATCGCAGATCTGAAAACTTTAATTTATCCATATCGGATTTTCAAGAGCATCTGCCGACAGTAATGAGCACTGTTGCGTTACAGCTTGATGGTTATTGGAGCAGTAAAGATCATCGTCTGGCTATTAATCAGCAAAGTCTCGAGTCGTATTCAAATGCAATCGCACGGTTCAAAATCGATAGTAAAGATTTTAACGACTTAGAAACGCCATACGGTAGATTTAATACGGCAGAGTTAAGCAATATTCCTGTTAAACCAGAAAACTCAGCTGATGCGCAACTATGGCATCAGCAGTGGTTAGGGGAATTTTATGCCGAAGCATACCACTCATCTGAGAGAGCTCGTCAGCAGCAAGCACAATGGCTTGATGATCCTGCACTGACAGGCTTTGATTTGTCTTTAGTCGAAGGCTCCTCCTTGTTAGACAGCAGTTTAGACCGTGAAAAGCAGCCGCAAGCGTATTGGCATGTGGCAGCGATTGCTGATTTAACACCGAGTCAAAGTAAAAAGCTGAGACTACCCATCAGCTTAATTAATGATGATGAATTAAACATTAAGGAGTTAGTCACCTTCTTAACAGGCAACGATACTGTAGAAAAAATTATTTACTCTGACCGTTATGTACACACATCAAGGCAAAATAGAAACCTAGCAACAATTGCGTCATGTGTTAGTAATGCTGACGGATTTTTGTTCACGTTAGAGTCTCAAAAGGGTAATGAGGCCACACTACCATTGCACTGGTGTCGAACGGTTATGCAAAAAGAAAACGATAATCATGGGCGCTATTGGATATTTATTGGAGAGAAACATACCTATTGCTGGGAGTGTACGAGCGGCTTAGATTTTATTAGGGATACTGAAAAGGGATTGATAGTGACCGGCACACCAAGTTTTACCCCCAAAGAAGAGCATGAACTTCCACAATTTTTAAAAATAGCGCTTAAACGTATAACGTCTGTGGAGGTTGCGTAATGGCCCAGCTAAAAGTAAGGAAAGATAATTTTACTGTAGATTACACTCGCGATACATTACCTGAACTGTTCTTGGGGCAAACCTCTGACTGTGATTTTTCAGCATCTGACCTAATAGTTCGTATGAACTGTAGTGATGTTATTTTAAACATAAAAAAAGCGCGACAGACTCTATTAATTGCATGTCAACAGATTAAAGATGCAATGCTGATTCAGCAATTATGCGAGCAGGCTGATAATGGTATTCGTATTTACTTGCTCTTGGGTGATGAGACGTTAAATCAAAGCGCGATTGATACCTTGTCAGGACGCTGTTTGATAAGAGGCGGGGTTGTTCAGCAAGGCACTCTGATTATTGTTGATCATATTACGAATCAGTCCGAAGGTTTTTTACTCACTGACCATCAAGTGCTTGTTGCGCCTGAAGCTCAGGCTTGGACTATAGAGTTAGAGTCGCAGCAGCGCGAAGATAGCGTACGAAGTTTTTGTAAAATTTTCTGGGAAGACGCAGAGACTGAGTATTTACAGCAAAACCGCCCCCAGTCAGCATTGCATCATCCTGATGGAACTATTGTAACCAATCATTCACACCAACTGCGTGGAGCTTTACAAGATAATATTAGTGCTGCTTTGGAGACAGTTACAGGTGTAAGTAATCTACTATTTAAGCCGCAAATTAATTCTTATCAGCTGCTGCTTAGCGGTAATGCACCCGATATCTCACAGTTAGCACGGCACGGTGTGGCACTTACTGATAAGCCTATACCATCTTTACTATTATCTGATGACGGCAACTGGCTTTTACCTAACGCAGCAGAAGCAAGTATTACAAACTGGTGCTTACAATTATCAAATGCTCAAAGCGAAAAACTTGAACATGCCTATCGTCAAGCATTGCTTGATGCTAGCTGGCAATTCAAATCTTCAGTGTGTATTGGTGAGTTGCAGAGTCAGCAAGAATTGCGTTTTGTTGAGCTGCCAGAATTAGTTCGCTCGGTTGAATCTGTCCGTGATCATACATTGCAGGATATTTATACTGAGAGCATTGATGAGTTTTTAAATGAGAGAGCACAGGAGTTAGCTCAAAACGTTTTAAATTGGCAGCCTGATTTGCTTGCGCATCAAATCAACTATCAAGTGACTATCCATCCTCCTTATAGCCCTGCAGATGCGAGCAAGGATGCATTGTATGATGCGTGGAGTACTGCTGAGAAGGATTGGCAGGGACGTATTGCTTCACTAGATCGCCAACAACGAGTCATTGATGAGCAGCAGGCAGGTATCCCAGAACGATTGAAAGGCTTTCTTAAAAGCTTCTTATTAGGTCAAGGCCATTCTGTAAAGCAATTGGATCGTGAGTTAGCTCTATTAAAAGACTGGTCAGTTACTCAGGCGACGCCAGCCGAACGTACAGCGCAGCAAAAAATATTGATTGAGTTACATGAGCGTATTCGTCAACGTAGTAAAGATACGGCTGAAAAACAAGATGCTGCAGTACAGCAGGATCAGTGGGAAAACGAACGCACAATGTTAGAAAAACAGCTGTCAGAAATAAAGCTCACTGTTGATGATAGATTAGAAAATCGAGATCAATTACTGGCGCAGGTACCCATTAAAGAACAACAGATTAATAGCAGTTTTATATCCGATTGGAAAAAATCTACAGACTCGCTTGCCGACAAACAACTGCAAGATGCACAAATCAATGATTTGCAGCCTGAGCAGTTTCTTCCTGATGTCCAGCCTGAAGATAAAGAGCAGGAGTTGTTGTCAGCTAAGACTGAATGTCTTCGTCAAAAACGAGAAGCGCTGCGCACAATGACAGTTGAGCACGCTCAGCAATGGAAGATCTCGTTTAAAGAAAAAGTCTGGAAGAAGCACTATGGTGCTCTTGATAGAGTATTAGAGAATCATCGTTTAGCATTGCAAAAAATTAAACGTGATCTTCAAGAAATAGAAAAAGCGGTAAGCAGTACCCAATCCCAGTTAGAGAGCGCCCAAACTAAGCTTAATAATCATGGGCAAAATTTTGTATATCAGGCTGATAAGAGTAGTGCGCTTGATCAACAATTAGGTATCAAGGACACATCACGCAAGTTAGCGTCTTTTACATGGCCAGCAGAAGAACTACCCATGTACGGTGCAGAGCTACGTAACCTAAATAAGCAACGTTACTTGGTGATTTTCAATACGGATCATTTGGAACAAGCACGCAGAGATGCCAAAACACTGAATAGTAAAATAGTCTGTGATAAGGAATTTATAAATGCCTGAGCAAATAATAGTTATTACTATCGATGATGACGGTGGTATTACCGCTAAAACCAGTGGCTTTAAAGGAGAAACTTGCTTGGGTGCATTGAATGACCTCTTAGAGCTGGACGCTGGTGTGACCGAACTGAATAAAACTGATGAGTACCATCAAAAACAGTCATTAAAACAATCATCTTTACAAAAAATCGAAAGGAAATAAGCATGAGTGCAGTGATTAAAACAGCCACACCATTTGCGCTTGAATCCGTTTTATTTACAGCGTTAGAGGTTTCAGGTGCAGATCCGAAAAAGGTTACCAATACAGTGCTACAAGGTATCTCACAGCGTAATCAAATAGAGCTGGGCGATATTTTGACGAACCGTAAGGATTATAATGGTCGTCAGCTTTTCCGACAGCAAGGAGAACGCTGGGTTTTATTACATGACAGTGACGAGTTGGGTGCAAATATTGTCAGTCAGCTAGCAGATCGTCGTTATACGGGAGTTAAACAATTTTTAGCTCAGTTGAGCTTGGCTTATGATATTGCTTATCAACAACTCTTAGAACAATTGGCTGAGCAAGAACGGGCGATCTTGGAAGAAGAGAGAAAAAATCGGGTGGAAGCGATCCGTCAGCAGTCTATCGCTAAGGCCAAATCTCAGGGGTACTCTGTGAAGGAAAGTAGAACAGCTAAAGGACAAATTCAGTTAGTCCTAACTCGTACGGTATAGCATTGTGGTTAAAGATTATGGTGAATATTTTAATCTGGCACACATAGAGGCATCAAGTCATATTTATGGCCCCGGAGAGCGCTTTGTAGTTTGGTTTCAGGGCTGTAAGCTCGCATGCAAAGGCTGCTGGAATCGAGAGATGTGGTCATTTAAAAGCAAACAATTGATTCATAAAGAACGATTGCTAGAAATTATTTTGACCACATCAAATATCAAAGGTGTTACTTTTCTTGGCGGTGAGCCGATGCATCAGGCTAATAGTTTATGGTGGCTTATTAACCAGATTAGAGAGCGTACTAATTTGACTATTTTCTTGTTTACGGGTTATGAACAAAATGAATTAGCACAGCTTGGACAATTATCTAATATTCTCGAAAATTGCGACATAGTTGCACTTGGACGTTACGATGAAAACAAAAAAAATATTAATCAGCAATGGATCGGATCTAATAACCAGATCGTTATTTATCCCGCAGGGTCTCGAGAAAGCGAGCAGCCAGAGCTTATCAATCAAGTTGAGATAATTATTGAAGCGGATGAAAGCATTAGAATATTAGGATTCCCCGATGAGTCACTAATAAAGGTTATGATTATTAATTAATAAAATAGCATATTCAGCCTTTGCTAGTTGTTTTAATTTAATCCTTCATCAAAGACGCATCCTAAACCAGGGTAACCGCATGAGTGTTTAGTCTTTGACCATTGAAGATATTCCAGCGATTAACACTTTCTCAAGGTGCTCCATTTTCATCCAGCACCGCCGCTGTTTACCAACAAGGCTGAGCTTCGTTGGCTCGGCTCGCAGCATGTTCAATGACATGTGCCGCAAGCAGGCTAAGTTTTCAGCCCCATTACCTTTATAAATCTGGCAGGCATCTTCCTGCATGCTGACATCCAGCATCCAATGCATGGATTCTATACCCCAATGCTCACGGACGGCGTTAGCAACTTGCTCTTCATCCATCTCTTTTGAGCTGATGTAGTAGCGATACGAAAGCTGTACGGGTGTGCCTTTTTCAGCACGAAAACTTTCAACCATGACTACAGTTTTTAGCCCTGTCCAACGGGAGAAGTCACCGTTTAGCACGTCGGCATCAAGCACATAACTACGTCGAGATTCAACACGACCATGGTGAACCTCAGTCTTGAGTTTATCGCCGTCTAAGCCGACAGCACGTTGAACTACAAAGGCATTTTTAACTGCTTTAGCTAACTTACTTTGGTTGCCTTTCACTGCCAGAAAATAATCACCACCTTGGGTCACAATGCCGTGGGCTATTTTAGTCTGACAACCCATGGCATCAATAGACACAAGCGCTCCGCGCAGGTCGAGCATTTTTAGCAGCTCTGGAATAGCAGTAATTTCGTTACTCTTACTGTCCGTTTTTACCTGACCGAGTACCAGCTTATTCGCTGACGAATAAGCGCTCACCATATGGATAGTTGCATTACGGTTTTCACGGCTATAAGAGCCGCGTAAGGTCTTGCCATCAATCGCCACTAACTCACCATCCGTGAGCTGATGCACAGATTGCATCCACTCTATAAAGCATGCTTGAAACAACTCGGGCTTAATGCTGGAAATGATGCTGGCAATGGTGTCATCGACAGGAACGCCTTCTTCAAACATGCCCTGTTCAACAAACCATTCATGCTGGCCTAGTAGGTATTCACGGATCTCAAACCAGCCTCGGGCTCCAGCAATAACGGAGCACAGCTTGCCGAATAGCACATCGAATAAGGGATAGGTTATTTTGGCGCTCTGTCGTGCGTCTTCAACAGGCTGGAAGTGTGCTTTAAAGGTCTCGATGGGCATAGGTTTCTCGCCAAAAGAGGGCATATGATCATAATCAGTAGATCACGTCAACCTACGCACTATTTAAGGCTCTAATTGTTCAAAAAATGTTCGTGATCTTGCCCTGACTATCCAATGCGTTTGAGTAAATTATATAGCATTTGTACATCTAGCATCATAATCACATGTTTGCCAGCTTGGTAGGCTAACTCCATCTCTTGGAGTGCTTCTAGATCTGAGTTAGAAAACTGGTCGTGTAACCAACCAAGAGGCGACTCCGAAATAATAGCGCCTAGCGCGCTCGTAGTATTTTTAGCTATGCTACAACCTGTAAGAGCAGGCAGTAATATTAGTAGTATGCTTGGGGAAAAGCCGTACGCGCTATACGCTGCAAGTAAAAGACCAACATCGTCTTGTTTTGACGGTCAGCGTACGGCGCAAAACGTATCGCACCCCGCAGGGTCAGCTATAAAAAAAGGCAGCCAATTGGCTGCCATTTTAATTTTCAAGTCATTGTGAGGAGTGAGGTGTAAAGCGTGAAGGGGAAAACCTAAACCTAAACCTAAGCCTAACAATTCGGTGTTTTCGCCTCTCTCCTCACCCTTCACGCCTCACACAGTGCTAAGTTCTTAATCCGCGTCCGGTGCGGATCAAGTACCAAGCCCACCAGTAGAAGACCAAGATAAAACCGATAATAATGGTGTAGGCCACACTTAAGCGCACATCCGACACACCCAAGAAGCCATAGCGGAAAGCATTCACCATATAGAGCACTGGGTTTACGTGCGATATGGTCTGCCAGATGCTGGGTAGCAAGCTAATGGAGTAAAACACCCCGCCTAAGTAGGTGAGCGGCGTTAAGATAAAAGTCGGAATTATGCTGATATTATCGAAACTACGGGCATAAATTGCATTCAAAAGTCCGGCCAGTGCAAATAATACCGAGGTCAAGAACACGGTAAATATCACGCTAAACAGATGCTCAATATGCAAGTCGACGAAGAACAACGACACTAGGCTGACGATTAAGCCCACCAGCAAACCGCGCACCACACCGCCACCCACGTAGCCGGCAATAATCACATACGTCGGCACCGGAGCCACTAATAGCTCTTCAATGTTATTTTGGAACTTACTACTGTAAAAAGAGGAAGCCACGTTAGAGTAAGAGTTAGTGATCACCGACATCATAATCAGGCCTGGCACGATAAAGGCCATATAAGAAAAGCCGCCCATCTCGCCAATCCGGCTACCGATCAGGTTGCCAAAAATCACGAAATACAGCGTCATAGTGATAGCAGGCGGCACCAGAGTTTGTACCCAAATACGGCCAAAGCGCACCACTTCACGAGTTAAAATACTCTTAAAGGCCACATAATAACGCATCTCGCTCATACTGCTGCTCTCCCGTTTTCTACCAAGCTAACAAATAACTCTTCTAAGCGATTGGACTTATTACGCATGCTTAACACTCGCACCCCTTGCTCGTTCAGCTGAGCAAACACACTGTTTAAGCCCTGCTCTTTTTTGACTTCCACCTCTAAGGTGTGATCGTCGAGAAGCTGCCAGTTAAAACCAGATAAAAACGGCTCTCGGCCGTCTGCGGCTAAGTCGAGAAGAAAGGTTTCTACGGTTAGTTTACCGAGCAGGCCCTTCATGCTGGTATTTTCAACCAAGCGGCCCTTATCTATGATGCCGATATGACGGCACAGCAATTCCGCCTCTTCCAGATAATGGGTAGTCAGAATAATGGTGATGCCTTGCTCGTTGATCAACTTTAAAAAGTCCCACATGGCGCGACGAATTTCAATATCCACACCCGCGGTTGGCTCATCCAAGATCAGCAGTTTAGGCTCATGCATCAGGGCGCGGGCTATCATCAAACGGCGTTTCATGCCGCCAGACAGGGTGCGTGAAATAGCGTTACGCTTATCCCATAAATCTAATTGCTTTAAGTAACGCTCGGCACGCACTTTGGCTTCTTTACGCTCTACTCCGTATAAGCCAGCTTGGTTGATCACCACCTGCTCGACTTTTTCAAACTGATTAAAGTTAAATTCTTGCGGCACTAAACCAATTTGGATTTTGGCGTCTTCTAAATGGGTGTCGATATCGAAGCCAAACACTTTAACGCTGCCGGCGGTTTTATTTACCAAGGACGAAATAATGCCGATAGTGGTGGATTTACCCGCTCCATTAGGTCCTAACAGGGCATAGAAGTCTCCCTGCTCTACGGTCAAATCTATACCCTTCAGCGCTTCCACACCACCGGCGTAGATTTTGCGTAAGCCTGTAATTTCCAGTGCTTTGGTCATCAATAGCTCCATAACATAAAGAAGCCCAGAGACGGCCAACGAATCTGCTCGTCGCCTTATTCCTAGGCTAGTGAATCGCTAAACAAATAGCTCATTGATATGGCATAACTCATAAGAACTTGCCGCAAGTATGTCTTTAAAGACTAAAGACTTTTTGCCACGGAAGAACACGGAATCCACAGAAAAATAAAGCTAAGATAAGTGCGAAAAAAAGGCTTTAAGCGATCAGCTAAAGACAAACATTGCCCTTGGTCTTACCAATGGAATCACTTTCAGACCTGATCTCTATTTTTCCGTGCTTATCGTAAACAAAGAGGCGTGGATTTCGTTGCGAAAGGGGTTGATTTTAGGCTTTTAGCTTGTCCTCTTCACCCTTTACACCTCACTCCTCACAAACAGATCAATCGAGCGGTATGACTTTGCCGATGTAGGGCAGATTACGATAGCGCTGGGCATAATCGATGCCATAACCCACCACAAACTCATCAGGAATGGTAAAGCCCACCCAATCTACGGGCACGTCTACTACGCGACGATCCGGTTTATCGAGCAAGGAACAAATGGTCAGTGAGGCCGGTTCGCGCAACGATAAAATTTCTTTCACCTTACTCAAGGTGTAACCGGAGTCGATAATATCTTCGACGATCAGCACATGCTTGCCGTTAATTTCATCGTCTAAGTCTTTGAGAATACGCACATCCCGACTACTGCTAGTGCCGTTCCCGTAACTTGAGGCCGTCATAAAATCCAGACGTATCGGTAACGGGATTTGGCGGCACAGATCGGCCATAAACACACAGGAGCCGCGCAGCAAACCCACCATCACCAGCTCATCTACGCCTTGATAATGTTGGGTAATTTGTTCGCCTAATGCTTGGATCCTGGCATTAACCTCTTCGGTACTGATCAGGACATCCACTCTGTGTTTCATTTTTGCTCCGTTCGGGTAACGGTACCCGACAGTGATTAAAGACGTATTCTAACGGAAATCTTACTGGGCTGCATTTAGTGCCGTGAGGGGTGAGGCGTAATGAGTGAGGCAAAAACCAAAACTTAGCGCACATCGGTTTAACACCTCACTCCTCACCATTTACTCCTCACAGTGTTTTAATGCCCATATCCCCAGCGCGACATGAGTGCGTGATCCACATCTAAATGATCCAAGATGCGCGCCACCATAAAATCCACTAAATCGGCAATGGTTTTCGGCTGGTGATAAAAACCCGGTGAGGCGGGCATAATAGTCACGTTTAGGCGTGCTAATTTCAGCATGTTTTCAAGATGTAGCGCCGAATACGGTGACTCGCGCGGCACTATGATCAGCTGGCCTTTTTCCTTGATCACCACATCTGCGGCGCGCTCGATTAAGTTATCCGAGTTACCCATAGCGATGGCTGCCACTGTGCCCATAGAACAGGGGCAAATCACCATGCGCCGGGGCGCACCTGAGCCAGACGCCACAGGTGAAAACCACTCTTCTTTGCCATAGACTTTCAGCTGCTCAGATTTGGCCTGATAACGCTCGCTTAATAAGGTAGCCAAAGCGGCGGGTTGTGCCGGCCACTGTTCGTCTTGTTCGGTGGCCATCACCACACGTGCGGCACTGGAAACCAACAAGTGCACCTGCAAGTCGGCTTCTAGCAAACGCTTTAACAACGCCAGTGCATATGGGGCGCCTGAAGCGCCAGATAAGGCCAGCGTTATCTGCCTTGCTCTTGGATAGTTTGGTACTAAGTTAAGCGCACTCATAAACGACTACCTGAGCGCAGCGCCAAGGCATCTAACAGCCGCTGATGAATGCCACCAAAGCCGCCATTGCTCATCACTAAAATATGGTCATGGGGCTGGGCTTCTTTCACTAAAGCGGCAATTAAGATATCCAAATCCTCATAAATTTGACCTTGTGGGCAGGCGTTAGCGACCGTGCCCAAGTCCCAATCTAAGCCGCTAGGCTTAAAGAAATAGGTAGCGTCCGCCAATTGCAGTGAATCCGCTAACGGCTGCTGATGAATACCCATCTTCATGGTATTAGATCGTGGTTCTAATACCGCTAATACGCGGCCTTGGCTTTGCGCGTTAACTTGGGCTTTCAGTCCCGCCAAGGTAGTGGCGATAGCGGTGGGGTGATGAGCAAAGTCGTCCCAAACGCTCACTTGGCTCACGGTACCCTTTAGCTCCATACGCCGCTTAGGCGACACAAATAAGCACAGCGATTTAATGGCTTCATGCACAGGCACACCGGCATGGCGCGCCGCCGCCAAGGCCATTAGGCCATTATTAACGTTATGCAGGCCGATGCAGCCCCAGTGCACTTCGCCCACCTGTTGGCCATCCACGAATACCGCAAACTGGCTGCCATCTGCGCTCAACGCCTTGGCTTGCCACTGGCCGCCTTCGCCCCCGTCCTTCCCCTCACCTAGGCGCTCCACTTCACTCCAGCAGCCCATGGCCAGCACTTCATCTATGGCAGGCGTTTGAGTCGGCGCCAGCACCCGGCCATGGCCCGGCACCATGCGCAGTAAATGATGGAATTGACGTTGAATGGCCGCAAGATCTGGGAATATATCGGCATGGTCGAACTCAAGATTGTTCAAAATCAGCGTGCTAGGGCGGTAATGCACAAACTTGGAGCGCTTATCGAAGAAGGCGCTGTCGTATTCATCTGCCTCAATCACAAAAAACGGCGCCTCACCTAAGCGGGCCGATACCTCGAAGTTGCCCGGTACACCGCCGATTAAGAAGCCAGGGTTTAGCCCGCAGTCTGCTAAGATCCAAGCCAACATACCGGCTGTGGTGGTTTTACCGTGGGTGCCAGACACAGCTAACACCCAGCGGTCTTGCAGCATATGCTCCAGCAGCCATTGTGGGCCAGAGGTGTAAGGCAGGCGACGATTTAATACTGCCTCCACACACGGATTACCACGGCTCATTGCATTGCCAATCACCACCAAGTCGGGGATATCGTCGAGCTGAGCCGGATCATAACCTTCAATCAGCTCTATACCCTGAGCCATAAGCTGAGTACTCATAGGCGGGTAAACATTGGCATCACTGCCGGTGACCCGATAGCCGAGTTGTTTGGCGAGAACGGCAATGCCGCCCATGAAGGTGCCACAAATACCGAGAATATGGATGTGCATAACGTGCCTCTGGCTGCTGTATTGGCTCCATTCTAACAATGTGTCCGCACTTTGGGCACTTGTATGGTGATCTCTGCGACACTAGTTATAATATCTGCCTAGTAAGCATTATCCCTTGGTATAACCGAACCTGCCCGCTTAGCGTGGTAAACTCAAGTTTAAGTTTGTAACACACTATTAAAGGAGCTCTCATGAGCCTGAAGAACGTCCCTGCCGGCCTTAATTTGCCAGAAGATATTTACGTAGTAATCGAAATTCCACAAAACGCAGATCCGATTAAATACGAAGTAGATAAAGACACAGGCGCGCTTTTTGTAGACCGTTTCATGTCAACGCCTATGTTTTACCCATGCAACTACGGCTATGTGAACCACACACTGTCACTGGACGGTGACCCAGTTGACGTACTGGTTCATACCCCGTATCCGTTAGAAGCCGGCTCTGTGATCCGTTGTCGCCCAGTGGGCGTGCTGCACATGACAGATGAGTCTGGTGAAGATGCCAAGATCATTGCCGTGCCACACACTAAGCTGAGCAAAGAATACGAGCACATTCAGGACATCAACGATGTGTCTGCTTCACTGAAGGCGCAAATCCAGCACTTCTTCGAGCACTACAAAGATTTGGAAGCGGGCAAGTGGGTGAAGTTGGAAGGCTGGGGCGACAAAGCCGCCGCCGAAGCCGAGATTTTAAGCTCTGCCGAGCGCTTTAATAAAGCCTAAGCGTCCCGCTTATCCTTTATACAAATAATGTGTACAAAAAATATGCACGAAAAATGTGCACGAAAAATGTGCACAAAAAAACCCTCAGTGAATGAGGGTTTTTTTATGGCGTGAATACACAGCCGTAAATCAAATACTCCCATAGCCTTGGGTGCACAGCAGGCTCGAGAGCAGTTAGCGCTTATATTCTTCAGGATTAGATAATGACCGATGAAACATGCGTAGCGGCACAGGCATAACAATTTCAGCCCAAAAGCTTAAAGATTATGCTGTTTGTTCAGAAAGGAATAGTGCTTTTCGCTAAAGAAGAGGCATTAACTAGTGAGCAGATGATCGACGTCGAAAACTGAGTGCGACGCGCACTTAATAATTAAAAATATAAGCCTCATCAAGACCTTATGTTTTGCGCAGGCTTATTCTATGATGGCAATTATGGTCGCTAAAATACCCAGACTGGATAGATAGCCCACCATTAATAGCACTCTGGCCATACTGGTTTTGCTTTTTGGATTTTGTTGCATGTACATGCGCCGCTCCATTTAAAATTTAGGCCGCAATTTTAACATAGAAACAACATGGTTAACAATAGAAACTGATGACGCGAAAAGCTGCAACACTGGATAATAAATTAAAGAGTCGCAGGGCCCTTTTACAGCAACTCGCCGAGCAAAGAGGCGTGGCTGGGCTGCTGCATGGCGATACTAAAATCAGCTTTGGTGAGCGCTTTAAAATTCGCCTCCAACTAGATGAAGCGGCGCGGCAAAAAAATCTAGAAACCATAGTTGAGCTGGCAAGCAAGCAGGATAATGACGAATTAGCCAACGAGCCAGATCCCGACTGGCTTAGTCATTTCCTTGAATTAGCACAAAATATTCGCCATCCCGCCATGCAACAATTTTGGGCCAATATACTCTCCCAAGAGATGCTCAGCCCGGGGAATTGTTCGATTCAAGCTTTGAGCCGCTTGCAACTCATGACCCAAAAAGATGCACTCTTGCTGCAAAAAGCCAGCGCCCTCGCCTGCCACTTTGGTGACGATAACTTAAGGTTATTATTTGGTTACCAATATCGCACTTTGTTACAAGGCCAGCGTCAGCAACGGCTTAATCTAGGTCGATATCGCCTCCCTTATGCGGGTATGTTGCAATTATTTGAATTGGGATTGTTGCATCAGGCAGAATTAGAATCCGGTGAGCTCTCGCAAACGGCACCGCTGCGCGTGGTATTAAACAATCAGCCCATGACCTTGCAGCCACAACGCAAAGGCATACGACTCCTTTATTACCGCTTTACCACGGTCGGTAACGAACTCGCAGGACTGATTACAGAGCCCACGCCCGCAGATTATCGCAACGACCTACAAGATCTATTGGCACCACTGGGGCAGTTGAGCCTCAAGATATAGCGCCGAGCGCCCAGCACCAAGGGCCTAGCTAAGCCAACAAAACCCAGGCAAAAAAATACCGGAACGAGTCCGGTATAAAGGTGGTTTGCAAAAGGGTTGTTATCTTTAACTTACAGCTTACCGCTTTCGGCTTGCCTTTAAGCGTATTGTGCTTGGGCTTCTGTCTGTGCCGCTTGCGGCTTAAACCAAGCCAGTGAATCTGCTAATGCGGCCACGTTGCCAATCACCATCAAAGACGGGCTGACTACTTGCTCGGCCAACACGGCGAGCTCACTTAAGGTGCCACGCACTACCCGCTGCTGGGGCGTGGTGCCGCGCTCGATTAAGGCCACAGGTGTACTGGATGACAGACCATTGTCGATTAAGCGCTGTTGAATATGACCGGAGCGCATTAGCCCCATGTAAATCACTAACGTCTGACGACTCTGTGCCAATGATGCCCAGTTTGGCTCTTTGCCATCTTCTTTACTGTGACCGGTAATGAATATTGCGCTTTGCGCGTGATCGCGATGCGTGAGCGGAATACCCGCATAAGCAGTGGCGCCGGCGGCGGCCGTAATACCCGGCACGACTTGAAAAGGAATACCTGCAGCTTTTAAGGTTTCTAGCTCTTCGGCACCGCGACCAAACATAAAAGGGTCACCGCCTTTAAGGCGTACTACGCGCTTGCCGCTAAGTGCTTGCTCTACCAGCAGCTGATTAATTTGATCTTGGGGCACGCTGTGATGACCGGCCTTTTTGCCAACGGCAATTAACTCGGCTTCTGGGCGGATCAGCGCCATTATTTCCGGTGACACCAATTGGTCATACAGCACCACTTCGGCTTTTTGTAATTCATTTAAGGCCTTAATGGTTAATAAGTCTGGGTCGCCAGGACCCGCCCCCACCAAAATCACCTCGCCGGTTTGGGGCTGAGTGATGGCCTGCTCTAACCAGCGCTCAGCATTCGCCAACTCGCCTTGTTGTAACAGCGTATTAAGCGTGGCGTCGTCTTCGGCCCGCGCCCAAAAGCGGCGGCGTTCATCGCTGGTAGCAAATGCTAATTGCACTTTAGTGCGCAACTTACCCGCCACTCGGCTTAGCTCGCCCCAGTGTTTAGGTAACAAGGCATCGAGGCGGGCACGCAGTAAACGCGCCAGCCAAGGGGCGTCGCCGCCGGTGCTAAAGGCCACTTGCAGCGGAAAACGCTCCACAATTGAGGGAAAGATCACCGCCGAGCGCTTGCTGTCGTCGGCTTTATTCACCAATAAACCACGCGAGTTGGCGGCCTGATAGACGCGCGCATTCACTTCTTTATTATCGGTGGCCGCCACCACTAAAAACTGCTCATCAAGATAGTGCTCAGCAAACACGTCGTTTTGCCAAACAAACTGCGACTGCAAAGCGGCAAGCTCTGGGCACAATTGCGGCGCCACTAGGGTTAAGCGCGCGCCGCGGGCCAGCAAGACTTTGGCTTTGCGCGCAGCCACCACACCTCCTCCCACTACCAAGCAAGGGCGGTGTTTGATTTTAATAAAGAGAGGTAGGTGTTCCATGAGGGTATCCACTAATACGTTGCAGTAGCCACACTATAAAGGATGACAGGTAGATCTCAAAAGAATGGAAGATGCTTTTTTATTACTAAAAGGAATAAATAGGCAGCGCCCGGCACCCAGCGCCTAGCTAAAAACCAACCCAACAGACAAAAATACGGTCGCAAGTCCGGTATGACGGCAAAGAGCAGAGGGTGTTTTGTTTTTCTTTAGCTGGGCGCCGGGCGCTCGGCGCTGCTTTTATTTAATTACTTGGCGCAGTAAATCTTTCCAAGAGACCAAGCCTTCGAGTTTGCCGTTATCCATCACCGGCAAGCAGCCGATGTTATGCTCGAGCATGATGCGCGCGGCGCTTTGCAAGGTAGCGGCACCGGTAATGGTGAGCACATCGCGTGACATCACTTGATGGACGCGCCTTTGCAAGGTATCGCGATCGCGCTCAACTTCTGCATCCGTGCCCAAATAAGGGCTAAGGGCACGGCTCATATCTGCATGGCTGATAATACCGCACAGCTGCTCTTGGCTATTCAAGACCAACAAATGGCGAAACGCCGACTGGGTAAAAATATTTCGTACAAATTCCAGCCGATCGTCTTGGTGGACGGTGGCAATTCGCCGAGTCATTATTTCTTGAACGCGCATGCATTCTCCTTTTAAGGCTTATTAACCCAAGGAGCCGCCGCGTTTAGATACCACTGCCGTCAGCTTCTTGGGCTTCATGAAGACCACATTCACGTTTCATACCGAAGAAGCGCGTATCGGCTTCAGACATGCCCGGTTCCCATTTCGCCGTGGTGTGCACGTCGCCTACCGAGACGTAACCTTGCTCCCACAGCGGATGATAAGGTAAATCAAACTGTTGCAGGTAATAATGCACGTCTTTGTTGCTCCAGTCGATGATCGGCAAGAACTTAAAACGCCCGCCTTGCACGCCCAATACTTCTAGACTGTCGCGGCTTTCGGACTGAGTGCGGCGCAAGCCCGAAAACCAAGTGCTGGCTTCAAGGTCACGCAACGCACGCTGCATGGGCTCGACTTTGTTCAGATGGTTATAGCGGCTGATGCCGTCTACGCCCTGCTCCCACAATTTGCCGTAACAAGCTTCTTGCCAAGCGCTGGAACGGCTAGCCTGATAAATTTTCAGATTCAGGCCTAAGCGCTCGGTTAATTCGTCGATAAAGCGATAGGTTTCCGGAAATAAGTAACCGGTGTCGGTCAAAATCACCGGCGTATCGGCTTTCTCTTGAGTGACCAAGTGCAGCATGACGGCCGCTTGAATACCAAAGCTTGACGACAACACGGGAGCACCCGGTAGGTGCTCCAATGCCCAGCGCACCCGCTCGGGCGCGCTCATGGCTTTCAACTCTTGATTGAGCGGGGCTAGAGCCTGTGCTCGTTCAACAGCGCTCAGGTTATTCAGCTCGGATAAGCTAATTAACACGCTAGACTGCGGCATAAAAGTCCCTCGCCGAGTCGATGACGGGCGCGATAATACCGGCACGGATCACAAAGTCACCGAAGCCTTCACCACTATTACGCTCGAGCGCCCAACGACCAATCAGCTCATCGAGCTCCGCCATTATCTGGCGATCTGTGATGTTTTCTTTGTACATGCGCGGAATACGCGTGCCTTCGCGGTTACCGCCTAAGTGCAGGTTATAACGACCCGGCGCCTTACCCACTAAGCCCACTTCGGCCAACATGGCACGACCACAGCCGTTCGGGCAGCCGGTGACGCGAAAGATGATGTTGTCGTCACTGATGTTGTGCTTGGCCAAATAACCTTCTAACTCAGTCACATACTCGGGCAACACCCGCTCAGACTCCGCCATGGCGAGCGGGCAGGTCGGCAGTGCCACACAGGCCATGGAGCTCTTACGCTGCTCGGACACTGAGTCTTCGATTAAACCGTGCTCGCGCGCTAGCTGCTCAATTTGTGCTTTTTGCTCGGTTGGTACGCCGGCAATGATCAGGTTTTGGTTGGCAGTTAAGCGGAAGTCACCTTGGTGAATCTTAGCGATTTCGCGCATACCGGTTTTCAGGGTCTTACCTGGGTAATCCAGAATACGACCGTTTTCGATAAACAGCGTTAAGTGCTGCTTACCGTCTATGCCTTCTACCCAACCAAAGCGATCGCCACGGCTAGTGAACTCATAAGGACGGCTGTCGGCAAACTTGATACCGGCGCGCTTTTCCACTTCGGCCTTAAATACCTCTACGCCCACGCGCTCAAGGGTGTACTTGGTCTTGGCGTTTTTACGCTCCACACGGTTACCCATGTCGCGCTGGGTGGTGACCACGGCTTCGGCGATGGCGATGGTGTGCGACAGTGGGATAAAACCAAAGTCGGTCGCCTTGCGCGGAAAGGTAGCTGTGTCGCCGTGAGTCATGGCTAAGCCACCGCCCACTAATACGTTAAAGCCGACCAATTTACCGTCTTCGGCAATGGCCACGAAGTTTAAGTCGTTGGCGTGTAAGTCCACATCGTTGTGCGGTGGGATCACCACAGTGGTTTTAAACTTACGAGGCAGATAAGTGGCACCCAAAATTGGCTCTTCGTCAGGCGTATCTAACCGCTCGCCGTCCAGCCAAATTTCAAGATAAGCACGGGTCTTCGGCAGCAAGTGCTCGGAGATCTTCTTCGCCCACTCGTAAGCCTCTTGGTGCAGATGCGACTCAACCGGATTACTGGTGCACAGCACGTTACGGTTTACGTCACCGGCGGTGGCGATGGAGTCGATACCTGTGCTGTTCAGAGTTTGGTGCATATGCTTGATGTCGCGCTTTAACACACCGTGAAACTGGAAGGTTTGACGGGTAGTCAGGCGAATACTGCCATAGATGCTGCTTTCTTCGGCGAACTTGTCGATTACCAACCACTGCTCAGGCTTGATAATGCCGCCGGGTAAGCGAGCGCGCAGCATAACGTTATGCAGGGGCTCTAGCTTTTGGGCGGTACGTTCGTTACGAATGTCGCGGTCGTCTTGCTGATACATGCCGTGTACGCGGATCAGCTGGAAGTTATCACCGTTAAAACCACCGGTGAGTTCATCGCTTAAATCCGCTTCTATGGTGCCGCGCAAAAAATTACTCTCGCGCTTCATGCGTTCGTTGTCAGACAGTTTTAGTTCGCTCATTAGTACACATCCCTCTGGTAACGCTTAGCTGCGCGTAGCGCATCTACATATTCGGTTGCTTGGTCGCTAGTCTTATTGCCGTGCTCGGCCACTATGTCGATCAACGCCTCATGCACGTCTTTAGCCATCTTGTTGGCATCGCCACACACGTAAAAGTGCGCGCCTTGCTCTAACCACTGATAAACCTCGGCGCCTTGCTCACGCAATTTGTGCTGCACATAGATTTTTTCTTGCTGGTCGCGGCTAAAGGCCAGTGAAATCTTGTTCAACAAACCAGACTTAACATAACGCTGCCATTCCAGCTGATACAAGAAGTCTTGAGTAAAGTGCGGATTACCGAAGAACAACCAGTTTTGACCGTTGGCAGAGCGGGCATCACGCTCTTGCATAAAGGCACGGAACGGCGCTATGCCGGTGCCTGGGCCCACCATGATCACAGGCGTGTCGTCGTTGGCAGGGAGGCGGAAGTTATCGTTATGTTCGATAAACACCCGCACTTGGCCGCCTTCCTCTAAACGATCTGCCAGATGAGAAGAAGCGCCGCCGTTACGGGCTTGGCCATCTTGCTCAAAACGCACCACACCCACAGTTAAATGCACTTCGTCTTCTACTTCAGCTTGCGACGAGGCAATGGAGTACAAACGCGGTGTAAGGCGGCGCAGGCTAGCTTGTAGCTGCTCGGCGCTCAAGGCACCTTGTTGCTCACGGGCGATATCAAGGATTTGATGAGTAGCGCAGTATTCACGCAGCGCGGCTTTGTCATCGACCAGTGCCCGTAACTTAGGCGCGTCGGTGAGCTCGGCATAAGACTGCACAAAACTGTTATAGCCTTGGGTCAGCTCATAGTTGTGAATTAAGGCTTCACGGATATTCACGCTTTGCTCATCCACAATCACTTCGCTTGCACCGTCTACGCCGGTTTGCGCCAATAGCGCATCCACTAACTGCTCGTCGTTGCTAAACCACACGCCGAGTGCGTCGCCGGGCTGATAGCTAAGATCTGAGCCTTCCAGAGAAATCTCAAAATGGCGCACATCTCTATCTGAATCACGACCCACAATCGCTTGGTTGGTCAGCAACTCGGCGGTAAAGGGGTGCTTTTTGTTGTAGAGGCTAGTGGCACCGGCAGTCAGTGGAGCTACGCCAGCCAAGCCAGCCACGTCATTAGCAGCCTCAGACTTAAGCGCTTCTTTTACCAGCGCCACAGACTCTTGGATCCAGCTTTGGCACACGGCGTCGTAGTCGACGTCTGCATCTAGGCGCGCCAATAACGGCTTGGCACCGGCTTTGCTTAAGTATTGGTCGAAGTCTTTACCGGTCTGGCAATAGAACTCATAAGAGGAGTCGCCCAAACCAATAATGCCGTATTGCAGGCCGTCTAATTTGCCTGCCTTGCCGGCTTTTAATTCTTTATGAAACTCAATGGCGTCGTCTGGGGCTTCGCCCTCGCCGTTAGTACTGGCGACGATTAAGACATGGGTTTCTTTTTTCAGATTGCGGACTTTATAGTCAGCAGCACTAAATAGGCTCACTTCCACGCCATTGGCGCTGGCGCTAGCGCGTAATTCTTCGGCTACGCCTTTAGCGTTACCGGTTTGTGAGGCATAAATAATGGTCAGCTTGCCGGCCGGTTGTGCATTAGCAATCGCTGCCGGTGCCGTAATACCAGTAGCATGTTGGCTGATGCCGTAAAAATACCCGCTTACCCACGCCAGTTGAGTCGCACTTAACTCGGCTGCCACCTGAGTAAGCTTATGGACTTGTTGTTCGTTTAGCGGGCTGGCAGACGCCGCGAGTTCTTTTAACAGCATAAGATTTGCTTCCACTTTTTCCAGATAGGTATAGCTTAAACGAGGTTGAGTCCAACAAGAAAGAATAAAAGATGATTTTTTATGCTTTAAAAGAATAAGGTGCGCAAGTGAGGAGTAAATGGTGAGGAGTGAGGCGCAACACACCCATATTGCAGATCCAGTGTGTGACGCCTAACTCTTTACTTATCTCCCCTCACCCTTTAGCTCTTATGGTTCTCTCGTCCACCTTACACCTCACGATTCTCCCCTCACAGCACTTGCGGTGCAAAAAAAAGGCCCCCTTACGGGGGCCTTGTTATCAGCGAGTCGAGATTCTTTGCTTGTTACTTATTTGGTCGCGTTCAACAGGTTAGCTAGGTTCTGTTCGACTTCATCAGCCGATACAGCCACTTGCTGGTCTGGATTACGTCTGGCGTTACGCGCCTGATGGAAGGCAAAACCCGTACCCGCAGGTACCAGACGGCCAACGATCACGTTCTCTTTCAGACCGCGCAAGTTATCTACCTTGCCCGATACCGCAGCTTCCGTCAGTACTCGAGTGGTTTCCTGGAAGGATGCCGCCGAGATGAAGGATTCAGTGCTTAGCGATGCCTTAGTAATACCCATCAACACATGACGGTATTCTACTGGCTGCTTGTTCGCGGCAATCAACGCACGGTTAGCCTGGCGAATACGCACCACTTCTGCTTGTTCGCCGTTAATGAAATCGGAATCACCGGCATTCATTATTTCGGCGCGACGCAGCATCTGACGCACGATAGTTTCGATGTGTTTATCGTTGATCTTAACGCCCTGCAAGCGGTAAACCTCTTGCACTTCGTTCACGATATAGTTGGCGACTGGGCTAATGCCACGCAGACGCAAGATATCGTGGGCAGATTCTGGACCATCGGCCAGTACTTCGCCTTTTTCAACTTTCTCACCTTCGAACACGTTCACGTGACGCCATTTGTGGATCATCTCCTCAAACGGTTCGCCACCATCCAACGGTGTGATCACCAAGCGGCGCTTGCCTTTGGTCTCTTTACCGAAGGCGATGGTGCCCGAAATTTCCGCCAAGATAGCCGGCTCTTTCGGTAAACGCGCTTCAAACAAGTCAGCAACCCGTGGTAGACCACCGGTGATATCTTTAGTACCACTGGATTCTTGTGGAATACGCGCAACCGCGTCACCCACGTTCACCACGGCACCATCTTCTAGGCTGACAATCGAACGGCCTGGTAAGAAGTACAGCGCAGACAAGTCGGTACCTGGGATGATGACATCGTTGTTGTTGTCATCAAGCAGCTTCACCGTTGGGCGCAGATCTTTACCAGAAGCCGGACGCTCGTTCACGTCCATCACTACGATACTGGACAGACCGGTCAGTTCATCGGTTTGACGGCTGATGGTCACGCCATCAATCATGTCGATAAACTTCAGGTGACCTGCTACTTCGGTGACGATTGGGTGGGTGTGCGGGTCCCACGTTGCCACTAACTGGCCAATTTGTACCTGCTCGCCGTCCGCTTTCTCCAACAAAGCACCGTACGGCAGTTTGTGGTTTTCGCGGGTTTGACCCAAGTCATCGATAATAGTCAGTTCTGATGAACGTGACACGATAACCGTCTTGCCGTCGTTGTTGGTTACGAACTTGGCGTTCAACAGCTTCAAGGTACCTGGGTTTTTCACCTGAATGCTGTTTTCTGCTGCCGCTCTGGATGCTGCACCACCGATGTGGAAGGTACGCATCGTTAACTGGGTACCCGGCTCACCGATAGACTGAGCGGCGATAACGCCCACTGCTTCGCCTTGGTTAACCAAGTGGCCACGGGCCAAGTCACGGCCGTAACAATGAGCACACACGCCGTGGTCGTTATCACAGGTGATAACAGAGCGCACCATGATGCCATCAACCGAGCTTTCTTCGATCACATCACACCACTTCTCATCGAGCAGGGTGTTACGTGCAACTAAGATTTCATTCTCGGTGCCTGGGCGGATCACGTCTTCGGCCACAACACGGCCCAATACGCGCTCACGCAACGGCTCAACTACGTCACCACCTTCGATCAAGGAGGTGATCCACAGACCGTTGAAGGTGCCACAGTCGTCGGTGGTGATCACCAAGTCTTGCGCCACGTCTACCAGACGACGAGTCAGGTAACCGGAGTTAGCCGTCTTCAATGCGGTATCTGCCAGACCCTTACGTGCACCGTGGGTGGAGTTGAAGTACTGGAGTACGTTCAAACCTTCACGGAAGTTGGCGATAATTGGCGTTTCGATGATGGAGCCATCCGGCTTCGCCATCAGACCACGCATACCCGCCAACTGACGGATCTGAGCGGCACTGCCTCGCGCACCTGAGTCAGCCATCATGTAGATGCTGTTAAACGAGTCTTGCAGCACTTCATTACCTTCGGCGTCGATTACCTTGTCTTTCGACAAGTTTTCCATCATCGCCTTAGACACGCGCTCGTTGGCGCTGGCCCAAATATCGATAACTTTGTTGTAACGCTCGCCCGCGGTAACTAAACCTGATTGGAACTGCTCCTGAATTTCAGACACTTCCGCTTCGGCTTCATCTATGATGTGCTTCTTCGCAGCTGGAATAACCATGTCGTTGATACCCACAGACACGCCAGACAGCGTGGCGTACTGAAAACCGGTATACATCAGTTGGTCAGCAAAGACGACTGAGTCTTTCAGGCCCAAACGACGATAACAAGCGTTCAGCAACTTAGAAATCTGCTTCTTGCCCATGGCTTGGTCGATCATGCTAAAAGGTAAACCTTTAGGCACGATCAAGCTCAGGATGGCACGACCGATAGTGGTCTCACGGATAGCCGTGGTCTCTACTTCGGTGCCGTCTTCCATGCGCTCGAAATCCGTAATACGAATTTTAACCTTGGCATGCAGCTCCGCATGACCGCCGCGATAGACCATTTCCGCTTCTTTAGCGCTGGTCAAGAGCATGCCTTCACCTTTGGCATTGATCTTGTCGCGAGTCATGTAATACAGACCCAATACCACGTCCTGTGAAGGAACTATGATAGGTTCGCCGTTAGCAGGAGACAGTATGTTGTTGGTCGACATCATAAGCGCACGAGCTTCAAGCTGTGCTTCTATGGTCAGCGGTACGTGGACCGCCATTTGGTCACCATCGAAGTCGGCGTTGTAGGCCGCACACACTAATGGGTGCAACTGAATCGCTTTACCTTCGATCAACACAGGCTCAAACGCCTGGATACCCAAACGGTGCAAGGTAGGTGCACGGTTCAGTAATACCGGGTGTTCGCGGATCACGTCATCCAGTACGTCCCACACTACGGCTTCTTCGCGCTCAACCATCTTCTTAGCGGCTTTGATAGTCGTAGCTAGGCCACGGGCTTCCAACTTGCCATAGATGAAGGGCTTGAACAGCTCGAGTGCCATTTTCTTTGGCAGACCGCACTGGTGCAGACGCAAAGTCGGACCTACTACGATGACCGAACGACCTGAGTAGTCAACACGCTTACCGAGCAAGTTCTGACGGAAACGACCCTGCTTACCCTTGATCATATCGGCCAAGGATTTCAGAGGACGCTTGTTAGAGCCAGTAATGGCACGACCGCGACGGCCGTTATCGAGCAGCGCATCCACAGATTCCTGCAGCATACGCTTTTCGTTACGCACGATAATATCGGGCGCGGCCAAGTCCAATAGACGCTTCAAACGGTTGTTACGGTTGATCACACGACGATATAAATCGTTCAGATCAGAAGTCGCAAAACGGCCGCCGTCCAGTGGTACCAGCGGACGCAAATCCGGTGGCAATACGGGTAATACGGTCAGCACCATCCACTCGGGCTTGTTGCCTGAGCCGAAGAAAGCTTCCATCAGTTTGAAGCGCTTGGTAATTTTCTTACGCTTGGTTTCGGAGTTGGTTTGACCCAGCTCTTCACGCATCACTTCGATTTCGGCACCGAGATCGATAGCGCTCAGCAAAGACAGTACCGCTTCGGCACCCATCTTGGCGTCAAATTCGTCGCCCCACTCTTCTAACGCGTCTAAATACTGCTCTTCAGACAGCATTTGACCACGCTCAAGATTGGTCATACCGGCTTCGATAACCACGAAGGATTCGAAGTACAGTACGCGTTCTATGTCACGCAGTGTCATGTCCAGCAACAAACCGATACGGCTTGGCAGGGACTTCAAGAACCAGATGTGAGCGACCGGACTGGCCAGCTCAATGTGGCCCATGCGCTCACGGCGCACTTTGGTCTGGGTAACTTCAACGCCGCATTTTTCGCAGATAACACCGCGATGCTTGAGGCGCTTGTACTTACCACACAGACACTCATAGTCCTTGACCGGACCAAAAATCCGGGCACAGAACAGACCGTCACGCTCCGGTTTGAAGGTACGGTAGTTGATGGTCTCAGGCTTTTTGACTTCGCCATAGGACCAAGAGCGGATCATGTCTGGGGATGCCAGACCGATTTTGATCCCGTCAAACTCTTCTGTCTTATTCTGCGCTTTCAAAAACTTAAGTAAGTCTTTCACATTAGTCTCCTGTGAGGAGTTCTACCTAGACGCCCCTTCTCCTTAGGAAAAGGGGCGCCGTTATTTCTCAGGCAGTCTGTCGCCTTAACTTTCGTCCAGCTCGATGTTGATACCGAGAGAGCGAATTTCTTTCAACAATACGTTGAAAGACTCGGGCATGCCCGGCTCCATGCGGTGATCACCATCGACGATGTTTTTATACATCTTGGTACGACCGTTAACGTCATCCGACTTGACCGTCAACATTTCTTGCAAGGTATAGGCGGCACCGTATGCTTCCAGTGCCCACACTTCCATCTCACCGAAACGCTGACCACCAAACTGAGCTTTACCACCCAGCGGCTGTTGCGTTACCAGACTGTAAGAACCAGTAGAACGGGCGTGCATCTTGTCGTCCACCAAGTGGTTCAACTTCAGCATGTACATATAGCCCACGGTGACCGCACGCTCAAACGCGTTACCGGTACGACCGTCATACAGCGTGATCTGACCAGATTCTGGCAGATCGGCCAGCAGCAACATACGCTTGATTTCGCCTTCATCGGCACCATCGAACGCAGGCGTTGCCATTGGCATGCCGTGGCGCAAGTTATTAGCCAGCGTCTGCACTTCGGCGTCGGTGAAGGTAGACAGGTCTACTTTCTGACGCGTGCCATCACCCAGGTCGTAAACTTCCTGAATGAATTCACGCAGACGAGCTAAGCCTTGCTGCTCTTTGATCATACGGTCGATTTTCTCGCCGATGCCCTTGGCCGCTAAGCCTAAGTGCGTCTCAAGGATCTGACCTATGTTCATTCGCGACGGTACACCCAATGGGTTCAGTACTATGTCAACCGGTACGCCATGTACGTCATGTGGCATATCTTCAACAGGAACTATGGTAGAAACCACACCCTTGTTACCGTGACGACCTGCCATCTTATCGCCAGGCTGAATTTGACGTTTAACTGCCAAGTACACCTTAACGATCTTCAGCACGCCCGGCGCCAGATCATCACCTTGGGTGATCTTGCGACGTTTGTTTTCGAACATCTTATCGAAGTCGGCTTTCAGCTCAGCTTGCTGATCGGCTAATTGCTCAAGCTCAATTTGCTTGGCTTCGTCATCGATAGACTGTTCCAGCAGCTTGTTGCGATCAATTTTCGCTACTTGCTCGGCAGACATACCAGAGGCGATTAGCACGTTACGAGCACGAGCGTAAACGCCGTCTTCGAGAATGCTGAACTCTTCCGTTAAGTCTTTCTTAGCCTGCTTTAACTGCATGTGCTCTATGTCTTGGGCACGCTTGTCTTTTTCTACGCCATCACGAGTAAAGACCTGTACGTCGATAACGGTACCAAACACTGAGTTGGGTACGCGTAAAGACGAGTCTTTAACGTCTGAGGCTTTTTCACCGAAGATAGCTCGCAGCAGCTTCTCTTCCGGCGTCAGCTGGCTTTCACCTTTAGGGGTTACTTTACCAACCAAGATATCGCCAGGACGCATTTCTGCACCCACATAGACGATACCGGACTCATCAAGCTTGCTCAGCGCAGACTCACCCACGTTCGGGATGTCGGCGGTGATTTCTTCTGGACCCAACTTAGTATCACGAGAGATACAGGTTAGTTCCTGAATATGAATGGTGGTCAGGCGATCATGCTCTACCAGACGCTCATTCAACAAGATGGAGTCTTCGAAGTTGTAACCGTTCCATGGCATAAATGCCACGCGCAGGTTCTGACCCAGAGCGAGTTCGCCCAAGTCAGTTGAAGGACCATCGGCCAATACGTCGCCGCCCAGTACCCGCTCACCCGGCATCACACAAGGACGCTGGTTGATACAGGTGTTCTGGTTAGAACGGGTGTATTTGGTCAGGTTATAGATGTCGATACCGGCTTCGCCAGGCGTCATCTCTTCTTCGTTAACTTTTACCACTATGCGTGAAGAATCGGCGTAATCGACGATACCACCACGCTTGGCTACCACAGTTACACCTGAGTCGACCGCTACTGCACGCTCAATACCGGTACCCACTAACGGCTTATCGGCACGCAGTGTAGGCACGGCTTGACGTTGCATGTTCGAGCCCATCAAGGCTCGGTTAGCATCATCGTGCTCAAGGAACGGGATCAAAGAGGCCGCAACAGATACTACCTGTTGTGGGCTCACGTCCATGTACTGGACCTGATCGGCGTTCATATAGGTGGCTTCACCTTTATGACGCGAGGCAACCAATTCATCAAGTAAACGGTTGTTGTCATCGGAGGCGGCGTTAGCCTGAGCGATCACGAAGTGACCTTCCTCGATAGCAGACAAGTAATCTACTTCATCTGTGATTTGACCATCGACCACTTTACGATACGGGGTCTCAAGGAAACCGTATTCGTTGGTGCGCGAGTAGCACGCCAGTGAGTTGATCAAACCGATGTTTGGTCCTTCTGGCGTTTCGATTGGGCACAAACGACCGTAGTGGGTGGTATGTACGTCTCGAACTTCAAAGCCAGCACGCTCACGGGTCAAACCACCTGGGCCTAATGCAGAAATACGACGCTTGTGCGTGACTTCTGATAGCGGGTTGTTTTGGTCCATAAACTGGGACAATTGGCTTGAGCCAAAGAACTCTTTCACCGCCGCCGAAATGGGCTTGGCGTTGATTAAGTCTTGTGGCATCAGGGTATCCAAGTCGCCTAATGACAAGCGCTCGCGGACCGCACGCTCAACACGAACCAGACCAACACGGAACTGGTTTTCTGCCATTTCGCCAACCGAGCGAATACGACGGTTACCCAAGTGGTCGATATCGTCCACTTCGTCATTACCGTTACGGATGTCGATCAAACGCTTCATCACATCAACGATATCTGACTTAGTCAGGGTACCTGGACCATCAATCTCATCACGGAACAGACGACGGTTAAATTTCATCCGGCCCACGGTGGAGAGGTCATAGCGGTCTTCTGAGAAGAATAAGTTCTCAAACAGGGTATCCGCGGCATCACGGGTTGGCGGCTCGCCTGGGCGCATCATGCGATACACTTCGACCAGCGCTTCTACGCGGTTGGTTGAAGAGTCGATACGCAGGGTTTCTGACATGTAAGCGCCGTGATCCAGTTCGTTAGTGAACAGGGTCTCAAACTGCTTAATGCCGGCCACAGACAAGTTAGCCAATACTTCCAGGCTCAGCTCGCTGTTGGCACCAATAACCAGTTCGCCGGTGTCGACGTTAACATAGTCTTTAGCAACCACTTTACCGACGGCATATTCCACCGGTACTTCAATTTTATTAATGCCGGATTTTTCTAGCTGACGAATATGGCGCGCGGTAATGCGGCGGCCAGTTTCAACCAGCACTTCACCTTCAACCAAAATGTCGAACGAGGCGGTTTCGCCACGCAGACGCTCAGGCTTAAGCTCCATCATCAACTTGCCTTCGGTAACTTCGAAGGTGGTGGTCTCAAAGAACATGGCCAAAATTTCTTCGGTCGTGAACTCAAGAGCACGCAGCATGATGGTTGCGGGTAGCTTGCGACGACGGTCGATACGAACAAACAGGTTGTCTTTCGCATCAAACTCAAAATCGAGCCAGGAACCACGGTAAGGGATCACACGCGCGTTATACAAAACCTTACCCGAAGAGTGGGTTTTGCCACGGTCGTGATCGAAAAACACACCCGGGCTGCGATGCAGCTGGGAGACTATTACCCGCTCGGTACCGTTGATAACGAAGGTGCCGTTTTCTGTCATGAGCGGGATTTCGCCCATGTAGACTTCTTGCTCTTTAATGTCTTTGACAGTGCCAGGTGCGGCTTCTCTGTCGTACAGCACCATGCGCAATTTAACGCGCAAGGGCGCCGAATAAGTTACGCCACGAATTTGACATTCTTTAACGTCAAACACGGGCTCGCCCAAACGGAAACTGACATATTGCAATTCAGCATTGCCAGAATAGCTGGCGATGGGAAAGACGCTCCGAAAAGCTGCTTCCAAACCGTGTTCGCCGCGCGGATCTGCTTCAATAAACTGTTTGAAGGAGTCAAGCTGGATTGATAGCAGGTAAGGCGTGTCCAAGACTTGGTCACGTTTACCGAAGTCCTTACGAATGCGCTTTTTCTCTGTGTAAGAGTAAACCATAGGGTTCCTCAGCTCGCTGATAAGTGACCCATCTGTCCAAATGGGACAGCTCTAAATAACATCGTTTCTTTGGGACTCGGACGTCTCGACAACATCCGGTGTTTGGTGCTAATGATAGGCACAAACGATGTGAAAATTCCTATCATTCTACAGCGCAAAAGGGCTGGTGAATATATATTCACCAGCCCTAGCCTAATTGCTTAGGCCGCTAAGCTAAAGTTTAGCTTATTTAAGGTCAACTTTAGCACCAGCTTCTTCAAGCTCTTTCTTCAATGCTTCAGCTTCGCCTTTGCTCAGTGCTTCTTTAACTGCACATGGAGCAGACTCAACTAAGCCTTTGGCTTCTTTCAAGCCCAAGCCAGTCGCTGAACGTACTGCTTTGATAACAGATACTTTGTTCGCGCCGATTTCAGTCAGCATAACGTCAAACTCAGTTTGCTCTTCAGCAACTGCAGCTTCACCAGCAACGGCAACAGCAGCAGCGGCAGAAACGCCGAACTTTTCTTCCATTGCTTCGATCAGTTCAACAACTTGCATTACAGACATTTCTGCAACGGCTTCAATGATTTGGTCTTTAGTAAGAGACATGACTCAAATTCCTAATGTTCTGAAGTGTTTGATATGAAGTAGCAAGTAACAGCTTATGCTGCTTCTGCTGCTTGTTTTTGGTCGCGCAGAGCTGCGATAGTACGTACCAGCTTGCCAGCAGAAGCTTCTTTCATAGTCGCCATCAGCTGTGCAATTGCTTCGTTGTACGTCGGCAGTTTTGCAAGACGGTCAATATCGGCTGCGGGGATAAAAGCACCCTCGTATGCCAGACCTTTAACCTCGAATGCGGCTTGCTCTTTAGCAAAGTCCTTGAACAAACGAGCGGCAGCGCCCGGGTGTTCGTTGGAGAACGCAATCAGGGTAGGACCAACGAATACCTCATTGAGGCACTCATAGCTGGTCTCTTTAACGGCGATGCGGGCTAACGTGTTACGAACTACCTTAAGGTAAATTCCGTTTTCACGTGCCTGCTGACGCAGTTTGGTCATAGCAGCTACAGTAACGCCACGTGCATCGGCAACTACTGCAGACAGGGCGCCCTTGGCAACTTCGTTGACTTCAGCAACTATTGCCTTTTTGTCTTCGAGTCTTAATGCCATTGGCTAAACTCCTGGATCTACCTGGGATAACTCCCAGATTAAACACACGTCTCTGTAAAATCAGAGACACCAAGGTGGCGATTCCAGAAGAAAAAAATATTTTCTAACTGGGTCCCGGCACCATCTACGCTGGATCATTAAGACGATAACGTCTCCAGCGGTCTTGGACGGGAGTCGAAGCCCCCAACCAAATCACAAGGCGCAAAATACTACGTGAGTCGATGCGCCCTGTAAATGCTTATTTTTTGTCGTCTAAGCTAGTTTGATCAATCGCAACACCTGCACCCATAGTGGTAGACAGGGTTACTTTCTTGATAAAGATACCTTTAGAAGTTGCAGGCTTAGCACGCTTCAGTGCGACCAACAAAGCTTCCAAGTTTCCTTTCAGGTTCTCAACGGTGAAATCAACCTTACCAATAGTGGTGTGGATGATACCGTTCTTGTCGTTACGATAACGAACCTGACCCGCTTTAGCATTCTTAACAGCTTCAGCAACGTTAGGCGTTACTGTGCCTACTTTAGGGTTAGGCATCAGACCGCGTGGGCCCAATACTTGGCCCAACTGACCTACAACGCGCATTGCATCAGGAGATGCGATAACCACGTCAAAATTCATTTCGCCTTTCTTGATTTGCTCGGCAAGATCTTCCATGCCAACCAATTCAGCGCCCGCTTCTTTAGCGGCTTCGGCGTTTGCACCCTGTGCGAACACAGCAACGCGTACGTCACGACCAGTACCGTTTGGCAGCACAGTTGCGCCACGTACGTTTTGGTCAGACTTACGAGCATCGATACCGAGGTTAACGGCAACGTCTACGCTTTCTACAAACTTGGCAGTCGCCAATTCTTGTAACAAAGCAACGGCTTCGTTGATTTCGTAGTTTTTAGTGCTTTCGATGCGGTCACGAATAACACGCATACGCTTAGTTAATTTAGCCATCGTCTTAACCCTCCACTACCAGGCCCATAGACCGGGCAGTACCTTCGATTGTACGAACGCGGGCATCAACATCGGCACCGGTCATGTCTTTTTGCTTAATAGCAGCAATTTCTTCTAACTGAGCGCGGCTAACAGTGCCCACTTTAGCTGAGTTAGGCTTAGCAGAACCAGACTTAACGCCGGCCGCCTTCAACAACAAGAACGCCGCAGGCGGGGTCTTGGTTTCGAAGGTGAAAGAACGGTCGCTGTATACAGTAATGATTACTGGAGTTGGCGAGCCTTTCTCTAGGCTTTCTGTACGAGCGTTAAACGCCTTACAGAATTCCATGATGTTAACGCCGTGCTGACCCAGAGCTGGACCAACCGGAGGACTTGGGTTTGCTGCACCGGCTGCAACTTGCAGCTTGATGTAGGCTTGGACTTTCTTAGCCATTGAGATTACCTCGTTATTGGGTGATAGCGCCGTCAAGCTGTGCTTGTAATCGGCTCCCCTGTATTAAAAGGGCGGCAAATTTTAGTACTATTTGCCGCCACTCGCAAGTTCTATGAGCAAACTTTAATCAGGATTTTTCAACCTGACCAAACTCCAGCTCAACTGGGGTAGAACGACCGAAGATCATAACCGACACCTTAATGCGGCTCTTCTCATAATCGACCGACTCCACCACACCGTTAAAGTCGGCGAACGGACCTTCAGAGACGCGCACCAGTTCACCTGGCTCAAACAGCGTTTTTGGTTTTGGCTTGTCGATCGCATCTTGCAGACGATTCAAGATCAAATCTGCTTCTTTATCAGAAATAGGTGCCGGACGCTCAGGCGTGCCACCGATAAAGCCCATGACGCGCGGAATGCTGCGCACTAAATGCCAAGTTGCATCATTCATCTGCATTTGTACTAGCACGTAGCCGGGGAAGAATTTACGTTCGCTCTTGCGTTTTTGACCGGCACGCATTTCTACGATTTCTTCAGTTGGCACTAAAATTTCGCCAAACTGCTCTTCCATCTCATTCAGTCGGATATGCTCGATCAGCGATTTCTGAACGCGGCCTTCGTACCCGGAAAACGCTTGGATCACGTACCAACGCATTCTTTGTTCTGGTTCAGACATGGTTAATCCTTATACTCCGGTGACCAGATTGACCAGCCATACTAGCAAGCCATCCAGCATAAATAGAAACAAGCCGACTACAGCAGTAACGGCCAGTACAATCAGGGTAGTTTGGATTGCTTCTTGGCGGTTAGGCCACACCACTTTGCGCATTTCCAGACGAGATTCTTTAGCAAAGGCGACGGTATTCTTGCCCTTGTGAGTTTGGTAGGCGAGAAAACCAGCCACACCTAAGGCAACCACGACAGCCGCGGCACGGATCGCCACCGACAGCTCGCTATAAAGAGAGTTAGCAACCACGGTTGCAACTAAAATAATAAACACCAGTCCCCATAACAGGGAATCTTTGGCCCCGCTTTGGCTCTCAATATTTGCACTCATAAGGCTACCTGTTTAAAGCTTGAGTCCATTACGGACGCGAAGACCCCGCTATTGGCGAGGTATATGGCAGGGGCGGAGGGATTCGAACCCCCAACCGTCGGTTTTGGAGACCGCCGTTCTACCAATTGGAACTACGCCCCTATACACAATAAGGGCAGCATTATAAGGACTTTTAGCTGGGATTGTAAGCGTAATTATCCGCTGATTTTTGCGGCCCCGAAGGGTGCCAATGATGAGATCGACAAATCACACTGCAAGATGAGTGTGTTAAATAATTAAAAACATGGCGAGCAATACAGAAATGGTGCTGATACCCGGATTCGAACTGGGGACCTCACCCTTACCAAGGGTGCGCTCTACCAACTGAGCTATATCAGCAGCTTTTTAATTTAGAACATAAGAATTGGAGCGGGCAGCGGGAATCGAACCCGCGTCATCAGCTTGGAAGGCTGAGGTAATAGCCATTATACGATGCCCGCAAAACTGTTCTGATTTAACTTATTTAGTTTAATCTGGCGATTAAACAAGATAACGCACGAGGGCAGTATCTTAAAGATGGTGGAGGGGACTGGATTCGAACCAGTGAAGGCTGAGCCGTCAGATTTACAGTCTGATCCCTTTAGCCACTCGGGAACCCCTCCAATGTTATGGTGCCGGCACCAAGAGTCGAACTCGGGACCTACTGATTACAAGTCAGTTGCTCTACCAACTGAGCTATGCCGGCACTAGAACGAGGCGAATTCTAGGCTAAGCTGCGGCCTCTATGCAAGGGATGAATGCGAACTTTTTGCTTAGCGGCGTTTAAGTGCACATTAAATAATCAATCAGGCTCTTTTCATCGCTACTTGCGGCCTAATTAGCCACCTCAGGCTGGCACTAAATTCTTTTGTTAATAATGCTCCACGGCTTTCGCTTGCTTGTCGAGGCAAAGCCCTTGGTGTATCGTCGCCAAGCGACTCACAGGACAGCCAATGGCATAGCTAATGACCCAGAGCCCAATGACGAATAGCGATAATAAACATGGTGCTAAGCTCCACGACGCGATAAAAGAAGGCCCAATAAACATGGATGTAAAAGACGGCTTAGCACTGATGGACACTGACCTAATGGATAGTCTGCTGGATGGAGTGATGGACGGTGTAATGGACATAGACAACCAGTCTCCTTATCTCGCCTTCTCGCGCGAAACTTGGTCTGAGCTGCGCGATACCGTGCATCAGCCGTTAAGCGAAGCCGAGCTAATGCGGTTGCGCGGCATTAATGACAAGGTGTCACTCGACGAAGTCAGGGACATTTACCTGCCGCTGTCGCGTTTACTGAATCTCTATATTAAGGCTAAGCAAAGGCGCAGCAAGGTGCTGGATCAGTTTCTTAGAAAAGAGCCGCGTCATGTGCCCTATATCATTAGTTTGGCCGGTTCAGTGGCTGTGGGTAAAAGCACCACGGCGCGTATTCTTGCCGCACTGTTAGAGCGCTGGCCACAGCATCCCAAAGTGGCGCTGGTTACCACCGATGGTTTTCTTTATCCCAACGCCGAGCTAGAAGCGCGCGGTTTAATGCGTAAAAAAGGCTTCCCCGAGTCTTATGACATTCGCCGCTTAGTGCAGTTTGTGTCTGATATTAAATCAGGTAAAGCCAGAGTCACGGCGCCTGTGTATTCGCACTTGTGCTACGACATAGTGCCTGACGAGCAAGAGGTGGTAGAGCAGGCAGACATAGTAATTATCGAGGGCTTAAACGTGCTGCAAAGCGGCATGGATTACCCCCATGAGCCCCATCGGGTGTTTGTGTCAGACTTCGTGGATTTTTCTATCTTCGTGGATGCGGATGAGCAGTTACTGCAGACTTGGTATGTGGAGCGCTTCTTGAAGCTGCGCGACGGCGCCTTTAGCGACCCTGACTCTTACTTTCATCACTATGCGCAATTATCACAAGCAGAAGCCGTGGCGACCGCCAGCCGTATTTGGCAAGAAATTAACTATAAAAACTTAAAGCAAAACATCTTACCCACTAAACACAGGGCCGAGCTGATCCTAACTAAAGGCCAAGCCCACGGCATAGAGCAGGTGTGGTTGCGCAAGTAACGTTGAAAGAAGCGCCCGGCGCCCAGTAAAAAACGCCGTCTTTGTTTTACTGTGTTGGGTATTATCTTGAGCTGTGCGCTGGGCGCTCGGCGCTCGGCGCTGTATCTTCCCCGCGCAACGACACTTCGCCACCTAGATAGTGCTGAATGCGCCCATCCGCTAATTCCAACAATAGCGCGCCCTGCTCATCTATGCCGCGCGCCGTACCTTGAATCACTTGCTCGCCCATTAATACGCGCACCGCTTTACCGTTAAAATAATCAAGCCTATTCCACTGTTCGCGAAAGGCGCTGATGCCGTGGGCTTCGAAGATGCTTAAGCAATGCTGTAGATGCTGGCTGAGCGCTATGACTAAGCCATTGCGATCATGAATTTTACCCAGCTCGGCTAATTCGGCAAATGGCTGACTAATACGCTCTTGCTCACTGGCGGGTAATAATAAATTAACGCCCAGTCCTATCACTAGCTGACAAGGGCCGCCGGCGGTGCCGGACATTTCGACTAAGATACCGGCCAGCTTGCGGCCATGCACATACAAATCATTGGGCCACTTAAGCTGCACATCACTAAAGCCTTGGGTTTCTAACGCTTCGACCAAAGCGACGCCAACCACTAAACTCAAGCCCATGGCCGCCGCCATGCCCTGCTCCAGTCGCCAATACATGCTCATAATTAGCTGGCCACCGAAAGGCGATACCCAGCTGCGACCACGGCGGCCACGGCCGGCGGTTTGGCATTCGGCGACACAAATATCTCCGTTATTGAGTTGCGCCAGCTCAGATAACCAATGCTGATTGGTGGAGCCAATGACGGGGATAAGATCCACCCGTTGCGGTGCCAGCTCCCGGCTTAAACGCTGCTGGTCGAGCAACTGTAAGGGCACCGCCAAACGGTAGCCCTTGCCGCTCACGCTGTAGACTTCTAGCCCCAGCGCTTTAATCGCTTGAATATGCTTACCGATCGCCGCCCGGCTCACGTCCAAGCGTTCGCCTAACTGCTCACCCGAATGAAACTGCCCATCGGCCAACAATGTAAGTAAGCTTTCGCGCAATGGACTCAGTTCAGACACGCTAACGCCTCATCTAAATAAGTTTCACCAGCAGCCCCTATCATGCGCACCTCAGGCTCAAGGCGTACACCAAACCTTTGCTCTACGCGCTCACGCACTAAAGCCGCCAGTTGCAAAACATCCGCAGCCGTCGCGCCGCCATGATTGACCAGCACCAGCGCTTGCTGAGTATGTACACCGGCACCACCCACTTGCACGCCTTTTAAGTCGGCTTGTTCAATCAGCCAACCCGCGGCCAACTTGCTCAAACCCGGCTCGGCGGCAAAAACCGGCAACGCAGGCCACGCCAATTTAAGCGCCTCGGCCTGTGCCGTAACGACCTTAGGATTTTTGAAAAAACTACCGGCATTACCGAGCACTGCCGGATCGGGCAGCTTGGCTTGGCGAGTGGCACACACTCGTTCAAAAATTTCCGCCGCTGTGGCGGCCTCGCCTAATTCCGCCAGCGGCCCATAACCGAGCACCGGCTGCCAAGCTTTAGGCAAGCAAAAGGTTACGCTCACGATTAAATGGCTACGCGCCTCATGCTTAAACACGCTGTCGCGATAACCAAAGTCGCACTCAGCGACAGACCAGGTTTTATACTCGCCACTTTGCCAATCGAAGCTTTCGACCTGGCTACAAAACTGCGCCAACTCAACGCCATAAGCGCCAATATTTTGCACCGGCGAGGCGCCGACCGTACCGGGTATCAAACTTAAATTTTCCAGCCCTGGCATGCCATGCTCTAGACACCAGCACACCAGTTGATGCCAGTTTTCGCCGCCTTCTACTTTCACTAGCCAAGCATCTTCTGTCTCTGTGATTTGTTTACCCTTGAGTCGATTGACCAGTACCAACCCAGCATAGGCTTCGGTAAACAGCAGATTAGAACCCTCACCCACCAATAAAGGCATCTGTGGATAGGCTTGCCATAGACTTTGTAGCTGCTCGCGGGTAGTCAGTTCTACAAGTTGTTCTGCGGTGTGGTTAAGGCCAAAGGTGTTATAAGGGACGAGAGAAGCCGAGGTGACATGCATGATGAAGGTTCCTAAATAAATGCCGACTCAGTGTACCTTAAGTTGCTTAGCGTGAGGAGTAAGGCGTAAAGAGTGAGGGGGCGAGATAAACCAGCATTGAGGGCTGTTTTTATGGAAAGACGAACTAAAAAATCATTAGCCTCGGTCTGATGGGTTTATAACGCGTTATTTTATCGTTTTTTATTCATCTTCTCGGCTCTTAAGCTTCTCCTGAAGGACAACTCATGCCTCTTACACATAAATCCACTCGCTGGCTTAAGAACTTAGGTTCGGCCAGTGTTATTAGTTTGCTTAGTGCTGGTCTTTTGTTGGCCTGCGGTAAAGTGAGCAACGCCGAAAGTAATGCGGCTGCGGACACTCAAAACGTAAGCCCACAAAACACCGGCGTCACCCGCTCACGAGATATGTTGCCCACCAATATGCTTAAACAACTGCAGGCCCTGCCCCAGCTGACTACAGGGCTAGGTGACAAGGGTGCCAACGTCATTGATGGCAATAAGCCCACCTTAGTGAAGTTTTGGGCCAGCTGGTGCCCGTTATGCTTGAGCACCTTAGAGGAAACCGAAAGTTGGCGCAGTGACCCTAAATTTACCCATCTCAACCTAGTCACCCTGGCCAGCCCAGGTCACTTGGGTGAAAAGGCTGATGCTAAATTTAGTGCTTGGTATGGAGTGCTGCAAGCGGACTACCCTGAGCTGCCTGTATTGGTGGATACCTCGGGGGAGCTTATCAAAAAACTGGGTCTGCAAGTGTATCCCAGCTGGGCGGTGCTAGATAAAAACGGCAATTTAGTGCAGCTTGTGAAAGGTAATATGACGGAGAGTCAGGCCTATGGCTTGGCTGATCAGGCAGCCAATAATTTTGCAGCCTTAAAAAACAGCGGTGCTAAGCCCGCCACGGTAGCCCTAGACGGCGACAAAAATGAGACCAAGATCGAGGCCATTAAACAAAGAGACGGCGTTTACTACAACGAACTAGGTCAGGCCATTAATACGCGTACCATTTATTTGGCCGGCGGATGTTTTTGGGGCGTAGAAGCCTATATGGAGCGCATTAATGGCGTAGTCGATGCGGTATCTGGCTACGCCAATGGCGGTTTACCCAACCCCAGCTATGAGCAAGTGATTGGCGGCTCAGGCCATGCGGAGACGGTTAAGGTTACCTATAATGCGGACAAAACTAATCTTGAAACGCTATTAAAATACTATTTTCGGGTGATTGATCCCACCAGCCTCAATAAACAGGGCAATGACCGCGGCGTGCAGTATAGAAGCGGCATTTATTACACAGAGGCCGCAGATCAAGCTGTGATTGAGGCCGAAATTAACGAGCAGCAAGGTAAATATAAACAAAAGATAGTGGTGGAAAATCAGACCCTAGATAACTTCTACTTGGCCGAAATGTATCATCAAGATTATTTAGCTAAAAATCCCAATGGTTATTGCCATGTCGATTTAAGCTTGGCGGATGACCAGCTTGCCGATGATGCAGCGGCTAATTCCGACGCCTCTCAACTGCAGCCGAGTAACGGTGAGTCTAATAAGTTGGCACCGGCTAATACCATAGCGGAAGCGTTAGCGGCCAAACGTTATGCGGGCTTTGATAAGGATGCGCTTAAGCGCACCTTGACCCGAGAGCAGTACAAGATCACGCAAAAATCGGGCACCGAGCGCGCCTACAGCCATGAATATGACCATTTATTTGCACCGGGTATTTACGTGGATGTAGTGAGCGGCGAGCCCTTGTTTTTATCCACGGATAAATACGACTCACAATGCGGCTGGCCCAGCTTTACTCAACCTATAGACAGCCAAGTGATCACTGAGCACGAAGACAGCGCCTTTAATATGCTGCGGGTGGAAATTCGCTCCCGCGTGGCCGACTCCCATTTAGGCCATGTGTTTAACGATGGCCCTAAAGACAGAGGCGGCTTACGTTACTGCATCAATGGCGGCGCGCTGCAATTTATCCCATTAGAAGTGATGCCACAATCCGGTTACGGCGCCTTGGTGCCTCTGATCAAAAGTTAACAGTTTGAGTTATCAGAACTTAAGAAATAAAAAACGCTAAGGTTTCCCTTAGCGTTTTTTTGCTCATGTCATTCTGAAGGTGGTAAAACTGAGGGCGGTAAAAAGACCGCTAACTAAGCGCGTTTTCGCTTAAATTTCTTACGAAATGCTTTGCCGTGGCCCTTAAGGCCGGTAAATTCGATTTTATCCACTTGGCTAATCAAGAGATCCAAGCCGCTCAGCATAGGCGTCATAAACTGTTGATAACTGATGCGTTTCTCCGCAATCGCATCCAACTGAGACTCCCAATGGGCCGTCATATCCGGCAAGGCCATGGTTGGCGGTAAAGATAAAATTAAGCGCCGCCCTACTTCAGTAGCATGGATCTCCTTGCCTTTTTTAATTAAAAAATCCCGCTTAAACAGTAACTCAATAATGCCTGCTCGCGTGGCCTCAGTGCCCAAACCATCCGTGTCTCTTAATACTTTTTTGATCTCAGGATCCGACACGTATCGGGCGATACCTGTCATGGCCGCCAGTAAAGTCGCATCGGTGAAATGACGAGGCGGACTGGTCTGCTTCTCATCCAAGCGGCCATCAATACACTGCACGCCCTGCCCTTTAACCACCTCAGGTAATCGAATAGCGGAGAACTCTTCATCCTCTCCAGCAGATGAGCCTTTTGATGAGCGCTCAGGAAAAAGTGCCTTCCAACCTTTACTCAGCACTTCTTTTTGCCGGCTGATAAAAGCGCCGCCGGCCACTTCGGTCTCTATCTGCTTTTCTTGGTATTGAAAAGGCGGATAAAACTGCATCAAATATTGCCGAGCTACCAGCTCATAGATCTGTAGTTCATCCGCCGATAGGCGGCTGCCATCCAACCCTCGACTAGTCGGAATAATGGCGTGGTGGGCACCGACTTTGGCATCGTTCCAAGCTTTAGACTTAAGGGAGAGATCCGCATTACTAACGGCCTCACTCAGTGCCGAGCAGGTTTTGCTGACCGCTTGCACTACCTTTAATTTATCTTGGTAATGACCATTGGGTAAATAGCGGCAATCGGAACGCGGATAGGTGATCAGCTTGTGTCGCTCATAAAGCTGCTGACAAATATCCAGCGTTTTTTGCGCCGTTAAATTAAAGCGCCTAGAGGCATCAATTTGCAGCGAAGATAAGTTGTAGGGCAAAGGCGGCGCTTGTTTTTTTAGGCTCTCGGTGACAGCCGTTACCTGTCCTGCTTGGCCCACGACTTTTCTCAGCACAGTTTCGGCAAGCTTTTTTAATAATACTCGGCCGTCTTCGTCCATATAGGGTTCGCAGGCAGTACTGGGTTGCCACTTTGCAGTATAGGTTTCGTTATTGGCCGTATTAAGCGTAATAAACACCTCATAAAAAGGCTTAGTCACGAAGTTTTCAATTTCCAGATCACGGTGCACCACTAGCCCTAAAATCGGCGTTTGTACCCGGCCCACCGACAACACTCCTTGATAGCCCGATGCCTGACCTTGCAGCGTACACAGACGCGTCATATTAATGCCATATAGCCAGTCGGCACGGGATCGCGCCAAGGCAGACGTGGCCAGCGGGATAAAATCGCTGTTAGGGCGCAGATCTTTTAGGGAGCGCTTGATGGCATCTGGGTTCATATCGTTGATTAAACAGCGCTGGGCGGCGGCGCGTTTAGCCTTAGGCACCTTGCAGTAGTTAATGATCTCATCAACCAGTATTTGCCCAACCCTGTCCGGGTCACCCATATTGACCAGCACATCAGCTTGCTTAACCAATTTTTTGACCACGTTAAACTGCTTTTTGGTGGCGGCCTTAACGGTATGCAGCCAAACGTCTGGCACTATGGGTAGGTGGTCTTTACGCCATTTTTTATAGTCTGCATTATAAGCCTCGGGCTGTGCCTGCTCGAGTAAATGACCAATACACCAAGTCACCACATCGCCATTGGCGGCGGTAATAAAACCATCGCCCTTTTGCTGTGGCTTAGGCAGTACATCAGCCACGGCGCGGCCGACACTGGGCTTTTCAGCTATATACAGGATCACTTACTTTTTTCGCTCCCTTATTTGGCAATACGATGAGCATCTTTAGCCGCTTAATAATCATCCTGCAGTAAAAAATCGTCCATGCATTCCACCAGATAAATCCAGTCATCTTCCAGTACCGGCGTCACCGGGTCTTCGTCACCCTCGCCATATTCTTGCCAATAAAAAGCACGCAGCGCCAGCGGAAAGTCGCCATAGTCTTCGGCCAAGGCAGACAAAGAGCCAAACCACAGAATGCGGGTTAAGCCAGCAGTGAGATCATTGAGGTATTCCGTTAATACCTCAGGATCGGGATATTGCTCAATCAATAAGGTGAAGCGCTCTCTGGCAACCTCGATTTGCTCGGGCTCAAGCTCACCCAATTCGGCCACATAATTGAGGTACTCACCCAGCAAGTGCTCAAAAGCCTGACCTTCATCTTCGAGCCACTGACAACGGGTTTCTTTGCGACTGATCACCGACAAGGCAACCCCTTCATCGAGAAAACACAGTGCCCACGCCTGATTATCCATGTATTACTCCGCCTAACTTGGCCATAAAGATGAGTGTCCAGTTTAGCGCAATGGCAAGATGAGAGGAAACCTAGCCAGAGCTTCTGGATGACTGATAATAAAAAACGGCCACTGGGGCCGTTAGATTACTTGTTTAGCAGGCGCCTAACTGGGCGTAACAACTTATCCCGTCGCCACCACAATAGACTCAAGCTGAGCAACAGATAAATCAGCGGCTGTATCCAACCCGACTTAACCGCCCACCAATAATGAATGGGAATTAAAATGGCGACCAAATAAACCCAATTATGCAAGCGTTGCCAAGAGCGGCCTAAGCGACGTTGAATTTTTTGCAGCGATGTCAAACTCAGCAACAAGAGTATTAACCAAGACAACATGCCCAACGTAATAAAACCGCGCTTAATAATTTCACTGCCAATCAGGCTCCAGCCCCATTGCAAGTCCAACCATAACCAGATCAGTAGATGCAAGCAGGCATAAGTAAAGCTCCACAGGCCGATAAGACGGCGCACCTTGATCAAAGGCGCACTTTTAAGTGCCTTAGCCAGCGGCGACACGCATAAGCTCAGCAATAAAATGCGCAGCGCCCAATCACCTGTGTACTGAATTAACTCAGGGATAGGATCGGCACTAAAGCGCCCAACCGAGAAGGCCCAAGGCAGCCACAACAGTGGCAACATGGCAGCCAGTTGCAATAGTACTTTAAGGCCAGTTATTTGTTTCGGGCTTAATTTTATACGCAGCGCTTTCACCTAGTAGAACTTCCGCAGATCCATGCCTTGATAGAGGCTGGCCACTTCGTCTTCATAGCCGTTAAACATCAAGGTGGGCTGGCGTTCACTGCCAAATAAGCCGCCCTCGGCGATCACTCGCTCGGTCGCTTGGCTCCACCGCGGATGATCCACCTTAGGATTAACGTTGGCATAAAAACCGTATTCTTGAGCCGCTAACTTATTCCAAGTAGTGGGGGGTTGTTTATCGGTCAGATGAATACGTACGATCGACTTAATACCTTTAAAGCCGTATTTCCACGGCAACACCAAGCGCACTGGCGCGCCATTTTGCGGCGGTAGCGTTTTGCCGTACATACCGACCGCAAGCAAGGCCAACGGATGCATGGCTTCGTCTAGGCGCAAGCCCTCCACGTAGGGATATTCAATGCCGCCGCCCACAAAGCGCGATGCTTGGCCGCGCATCTGTTTCGGATCATAGAGGGTTTCAAAGGCTACATACTTGGCCTTGGAGTTAGGACTGGCGGCCTTGATGATACTGGCTAACGGCACACCCAACCAAGGGATCACCATAGACCAAGCTTCCACACAGCGATGGCGATAAATACGCTCTTCTAACTGCTGTTTTTCCAGCCAAGCCCACACATCTATGGTTTGCGGTTTATCAACTTCTCCGGAAATAGTAATGGTCCACGGCTTGGTATTAAATTGTTGGGCATAGCGCACGGGATCGGATTTATCGGCACCAAACTCGTAGAAATTATTATAACTGGTGGCTACCCGTTCGGCGGTAGATGGCACCTGCAGCTGATAGGCTTTTGGCTGGCTGAAGGTCAGCGGTTCAGTGCGGGCCACGGCCTCTTTCGCACCCTGAGCTTTATTTTCAGGCTCTTTACTTCCTAATAAAGAATCCAGAAAACTGGCACTGGCCGGCCCACTTAAAGCGGCCGCCCCCAGACCTAAACCAAGCCCTTGCACTATTTGGCGGCGTTGACGATACACAGATTCAGGGGTGACCTGACTCTCGCTTAAGTGAGATTTTTTCTTAATTATGAGTCTCATATGAATTCCGTGGTGATCGTAAAAGATTAACGGCTATCTACTAAGAGCGTGCTCTCCACGAAAAAATTTCATTGCTCACGTTTTTCCTTATAGACGCTGGCCTCAATACCGTGGCGGCTGAGCAGCTTATAAAAATCCGTGCGATTGCGCCCAGCCAAGCTCGCCGCCTGACTCACGTTACCGTCTGTCATACGCAAAATTTTATGTAAATAAAGACGCTCAAACTCGGCTCGCGCCTCATTAAAGGTCGGAAAACGCTCACCGCTGTCCGCTAAAATACCTTCTAATAGCTGAGTGCCGATCACGGGCGCCGAAGCCATGGCCACAGCTTGCTCCACCACGTTGAGTAATTGGCGCACATTACCCGGCCAGTGTGCAGCAGCCAACATGGCTAAGGCCTCAGGAGAGAAGCCCGTCACCGGTGTTTGTTGGCGCGCTTTAAGTTGCTCTAGCGCCTGGCGCGCTAACAAGGGAATATCTTCTGGCCTGTGTTCGAGTGCCGGCAGTTGCAAGTTCATGACATTGAGGCGATAAAACAAGTCTTCACGAAACTGCCCCTGCTCCATGGCGGTAACTAAGTCGCGACTGGTCGATGACAAGACGCGCACATCAGTAGCCATATTCTCACTGGCCCCTAAAGCCCGCACTTGCTGCTGCGCCAAAACCTGTAGCAATTTACCTTGTAAAGCCAGGCTCAGTTCCCCCACATCTTCTAACAACACAGTACCGCCGGCGGCGGTAACAAAAATCCCTGGGTGATCTGAGATGGCGCCAGCAAAGGCCCCTTTTACGTGACCAAATAGCTCAGATTCGAGTAGTTGTTCGGTAACGGCACCGCAGTTAAGAGAGATAAAGGGATAATCTTGACGCGGGCTCGCATCATGCAGCGCCTCGGCCAACAGCGCCTTTCCTGAACCTGAAGGCCCAGTCAGTAACACGCTAATATCTAGCGGCGCTATACGCCGTGCCTGCTCCAACAAGGCAATCATGATAGGACTGCGGGTATGCAATATTTGCTGCCAATCATCGACCACGGCGGGCAAGGATACCGCCAGAGCATGATTAATGGTTTTACGTAATTCTTCTTTATCAATCGGCTTAGTTAAAAAACCAAATACGCCCGAGCGCGTGGCAGTAATGGCATCTGTGATAGAGCCATGAGCCGTCATTATCACCACCGGCAGACCCACGTGCAGACGCTGAATACGCTCAAATAGCGCCAAGCCGTCCATACCATCCATACGCAAATCACTTAATACTAGGTCAGGCCGCTCTTGCTCTAACCAAGTTAAGGCTTCGGCACCGCTGCTCGCCGTGGTCACGGCAAAGCCTTCACTCCTTAGACGTAATCCTAACAATTTCAATAAGCTGACATCATCGTCAACCAGTAATATTCTGGCTTTACGTTTCATCACAGTTACTCTTGAAATTTACGATCGTTGATCTGCTGATCGATACTGGCCAGCTCTTTCAGTTTTTGGGTCAAATTATTAATTTGCTGCTGACGATCCGCTAACTGACGCTGTTGTTGTAATATTTCTTGGTTATAGCCTTGGTAGACACTTAATAACTGCTGCTCCGCCGTTGAAACGCTGGCTAAATGTTGTTGAAACAATTGTTGAGCTTGCTGGCGTTGGCTATAACTGGCCTTAGGGTGGCTCAGCCATACTGCGCGCTTTAATTCAGCATGCGGGGCATTTTTTAACTGCGCTAGCGCCTGCTGGCGTTGGTGGTCATTGCTGTCCGACACTCTATCTGACAAGTCTAACCAAGCTTTAAGCTGAGTAGACTCATTAGGTAGGTTAAGTTCAACCTTAGGCTCTGGCTGCTGATTGAAGGGAAAAGGAAAAGGCAAGGTACAACCAGACAACATCAGCGCCAAGGCGGCGCCATACCATGCTTTATTCATGAGAGATTCCTTTGTCATTATAGTTAGGTAGGCTAAGTTCAAAACAAACCAGCGTTGTTATTTTTGTATCCAAGACTAAGCGACCGCCCATGCTTAAGGCCGCCTCACGCGCAATACTCAGTCCAATACCCGACCCTTTCAATACGCCTTTACGCACCTGATTGCCTTGCACGAAAGGCTCAAAAATACGGTCTTTATCTTGCTCAGGGATCGGCTGGCCGGTGTTAGCCACGGTTAATACATATTCAGCCGCAGGCCCATGAAGCTGAGACCTAATTTGCAACACGCCGTCGACATCTGCGTAGTTCACAGCATTAGAGATCAAATTATCCAACACCAGCTTTAAACGGTGACTATCTGCTAATGGACGTTCATCACTGAGCGCCACACTCACCTGCAAATTTTTGTTTTCAATGGTCAACCTGTGAGCCGCTAAGCTTTGCTCTAACAAGGGCCCCACCACCACCGGCTCTTCATAAACCTGCACTTGCTGAATGCGGTTGTAATCCAGTAATTGCTCAATCAACTCTTGCAGCCGAAAGCTGTTCAATACTAACAGCTCACAAATCTCTTCTTGTTCCTCGGTCAAAGGCCCAGTCACGCACTCGAGTAACAAATCAGCCCCTTCGCGCAGGCTCGCCAACGGCGTTTTTAGCTCGTGGGATAAATGGCGCAAAAACTGCAGTTTTTGCGCTTCAAGCTCACGCAAGCGCAAGTGCAGCCACTGTAACTTATCACCCAGCTCCACCAGCTCGGCAGGGCCACGGATCGGCTTAGTCTCAGGCGCATCGCCGGCGCCTAAATTTAAAATTCTTTTTTCAAGTTGCCGCACCGGGCGAATAATCAGGTAGGTAAATAGCAAGGCCAGCAACAAACTGGCGCCACCTAAGGCGGCACTCCACAGCCAGAGCTGCTGGCGGATCAGGATCACATGAGCGCGCTCTTGTTGAATGCGTTCATCGATTTGCGACCGCGTCAATTCATCCAGCGCCAGCGTGGTACTGCTAAAAGCGTTAAAAATCACCACTCGGTCACGAATTTCATCGCTGCTTGCCTGAGCCAAGTCCACCAAATACAGCAGCTGATGCTGCAAAGAAGTGCCCAACTCGCCGCCATCAATGCTCATCAACAGTTGTTCAAGCTCTAATCGATAACGTTCTAATAATCGCAGATAAGAGAGTCGTATTTCGGGGCTTTCTAGCACCGCATATCGGCGAATAGCGCGCTCCATTTCTAACGCCAAATCACTCATATCCGTAGCGCGACGGGTGTCGACTACCGCGCTTTCTATGCCCGCTTGCGCCGATAATATCACCCGCTCTAAGCTACGACCGTTCTGGATCACCAGCAAAATGAGTGGCAGTAATACCAAGGTAAAGGCGACCAATACCAATCGCAGTAAGGAGCGAGGCACAAATCCTCTAGCGGCAGGGGACATCTTAACAGGCACTCATTTATTTAATGGGTAGTCAGGATAACAAAAATGGACCTAAAGGCAGACAATAGAATATAAAACGGCTACTCCTTGAGTAGCCGTTGGCTCAGGCGCTTACTTAAATGCTTATTTAAGCATTACAACAAACTGTGCTTATCTAATAATCGGTAAAGGGTAGCGCGAGAAATATTTAGCTGCTTGGCCACTGTGCTCACCTTGCCTTGTGATTCATTCAATGCTCGAGCTAAAGCATCGCGTTCTGCTTCTTCACGAATAGCTTTCAAACATTCACCCGCCGTGGGTGGTGGCCCTGACTCTATCTCTAAGTCTATCGGTTGAATGTAGCGCCCTGTAGCCATGACGGACGCTCGTTGCACGCGGTTTAGCAACTCTCGCACATTACCCGACCAGTTATGCTGCAACATCGCCACTTCAGCTTGCTCAGAAAAACTCAAACGGTTTGGATTCTGCTGCTGCTCAAGAAAGTGACGAGCCAGCATCAAGATATCGTCTCCACGTTGTCGCAACGGCGGGATTTTCAAGCGGATCACATTCAGACGAAAGTACAAGTCTTCACGAAATCGCCCCTCTTTTACGGCCGCTTCCAGATCGACGTGGGTAGCGGCAATAATACGGACATTAAGATGAATTGATTGATGGGAGCCCACCCGCTCTATGGTTTTTTCTTGCAAGAAGCGCAATAAATTAACCTGTTCCTCTAAAGGCAAATCGCCAATTTCATCGAGAAACAAAGAGCCCTGATGCGCCGCTTCAAACTTACCAATCTTGCGTTGTGTAGCGCCGGTAAAAGCACCTTTTTCATGGCCAAATAACTCTGACTGCACTAATTGTGCGGGCAAAGCACCACAGTTGACCGCAATAAAGGGGCCGTGCGCGCACTCAGACGCCGCGTGTAGCTGTTGTGCGACCAGCTCTTTACCTGTGCCACTTTCCCCTGTGATCAACACCGGTAGCTGGCAAGTCGCGACCTTATGCAGCTGTTGCTTCAAATGAAACATGCTTTGGCTTTGTCCTAATATGGACTCATTCGCTGCAGTTTCATTGGTGGCCAGTCGCTCAGTGGCACACAGCTCAGCCATGCCGAGCGCGTGTCCCAGCACATATTTCAGGCGCGTAAAATCAGGCGGGTTACTGTGAAAGTCGTAAAAATAATTCTTCAGTAAGTAACGCACCTCCGCATTATCTAACTTTTCCTTATTCACCATAGCGACCCAAAAAACCGCCGCATTGGCTCGGATAAAACTCTCGATAAAGTCGAGGTTGGTATGAGTACTGATTTCAATAACACCTACCTGCACGTCTTCCATTATAGACGGAGGTGGCGAGCTAGTTAGATGGCGGAACTGTCTAACATCCCAAGTCATCCTTTTGATTTCATTAACAATGTCGTCATCGCTGTGACAGACAAATAATGTGGGTCCCTGCTGTTGCCGGTAATTCATTCGCTATTCCCTGCTTGATGATGATGCCGGAGTGTTCTTAAGGCTAGTCGATAATGGTGTTAAGCAGCGATGAGTTAGGTATTTAGCTATAAAAAATTATTAATATAAAAAATAAAGAATAAGGTCTCACTTATGATACTCGAGGTTGCGATTGAGATTTAACGCAAGCAATTGATTATAAACAGCTAATTCACAAAACCTAACAAATCCACTCTCTTTTTTGAGACTAAAAAATACCCACCAATAAAAAGTCATTAATAATCAAATACTTAAAAGTTGGCCTCCTTGTTGCAACGTAATAACTACGACCACAGGATAATTAGCGTTTAAGCCAAGCAGTGTAGAGAGCTAACTACCTCAACTCACATAAAGTAGGAGCAAGACATGCATCACAACAATGCCAGATTAGTAGCCAATCTAAGCGTGAGCTACACTACCGCAGCCTTGTTATTCGTGTCTCTCAATACTGCGGCTCTTGAGCCTCACCAAGACATTAACCTTATTGCACCTAATAGTCTAAACAACATCAGTGGCATTATAGGTGTTAATACCGCGGCGGGTGATAATAATATTCAAGCTAATAATAAAAGTATTGCCATAGGGCAAAATGCTCAAGCGTCGAGTAAGTCACAGCTTTCTACTCAAACCTTAAATAACAACGGCATAGCAAGCGTACGCATCGAAGCCAACACACTGCAAAATGCTCATGGCTTAATTGCTATTAATCAAGTAGCTGGCTCAAGCAACCTGCAATTAAATGACTTAACAATTGCGCTTGGTGAAAACACACAAATAATTTCTGATGTTTCACTGAGCGTTCGCCCAGCAACCGAAGATAGTTCAATAGATGGCGAGAGCAAAAACAATAAAAGCTTTTATTTAGATAAAAATTCATTGAGTGGTGCAACTGGCACCATTCAAATAAACCAAATTGCTGGAAATGGCAATATAGCAGTAAACCGGGTATCTATGCCCATTCAGTAAGCGACTGTATTCACGGTGCTAATAATGCCGTGCATCTATCGCAACTTAGTTGAAGTAAATAAAATCGAAATTGCTTTCAAGGAGAGAGACAATGAAAAAATTTATTATAGCTCCAGTTGCAGCCGTAGTTATGCTTGGTTTAAGTGGTGCAGCCTTCGCTGGATATAATGATGGAACAGGTGTAGATATTGACAAAGAAGTCGATGTGGCTCTTGACATGGACTACGATGGATATGCTCATATTGGTGGCCGTATTGGTGTCAGCCAGTTAGGCATGGCGGTTATTAAAAACCTACAAGGCACCTCGGACAACACTGTAGTAAACTTTCGTAACTCTAACGATGCTAATATTTCTGGCGGCTCTGCAAACGGCCTAGCTGGCAATAGCGGTGTGAACGTAGCAGCAGGCGACAATAACGTTCAAGCAAACAGCACTGCGCTTACCGTGTTAGGTGTCAACGACTCCCCCTCCGCTCCAGGAGAGGGTGGTGGTGAAGGCGGTGAAGCAAGAAAAGGCGGCAACTATCACCACCCCGTTATTTGGGCTAAAGGCGCCTCCGTTGATGCTGAGATTGGCAGTTCACAAATCTCAACAGAAAATATGGTAACAAATAATGGCAACCATAATAACGCCAACGTTTCTGGCGGCTCACTCAACGGTGCCGCAGGTAACTTAGGGGCGAACGTAGCCGCAGGTAACGGTAACGTACAAGCGAACAACTTCGCCGTTTCTTATGGTGAGAAAGCCAACTTGGCCGTATCAACCGTTAATAATAACCAAATGACCTCAAATAACACTACCTACAACAATAGCTTGCTGGATAAGCACGAAGTCATCACTACGGACGTGTCGCTATCAGGCTCTGCTAACGGCACCTACAATGGTACCAGCAGCCAAAGCAATAACGTTTACCCACAAATTTGGCTTGGTGGTACTGAGAATGGTGGCCACAGTGGTGGCGGTAATAAAACATACGGCGGTCATATCGACTTTGATAACAACGGTAGAGAGCCAGGCAAATTTGAGTTTGCTGACAATGGCACTATCGATTTAGGCACCATTTCTCTGGCCGGTACTGTAGACACGATTAATTACACAGTAGGTCGCACTAACGTAAACAATGCGAACATCAGCGGCGGCTCTTTAAATTACGCTTCTGGTAACCTGGGTGTTAACGTAGCAGCAGGTACTAATAACCTGCAAAGCAACAGCTTGGCACTGAGTGTTGGTAACTTCTAGTACCCATCTAGACTCCGGAGCAATCCGGAGTCTTTTTATTTTTGCTGAGGGAACAGCAATGAGGATATTGTTAATTAGTGCTTTACTCTGTTTTTCATCTTCCACTATGGCTGCCAGTATTAATATGACAGGCGTAGTTTCAGGCGTAGGTGGAGCCAGCAAAAAAGTCACCAGTCTAGCAGAGCGCCGTTTTATTGGCGTAGAGCAGCAGCAAACAGACTTTAGTTGTGGCGCCGCTTCTGTTGCTACTATATTAAAATATTCTTACAACATACCAACTAAAGAAAAATGGGTAATGGATGGTATGCTGGCCATGTCAGACCCAGAATTGGTCGCTAAATACGGTTTTTCTATGCTGGATATGAAGAATTACGTAGAAATGCTCGGTATGGAGGCTAAAGGCTTTAAAGTTAATGCCGAAGATATAAACCAACTCACCATCCCTTCAATTGTGCTGCTTAATATTAGAGGCTTTCATCACTTTGTCGTGTTAAAAAAAATTGACAGTGAAAACCGCGTTTATTTAGCAGACCCAGCATTGGGTAATAAAATCATAGAAATGGATGAGTTTTTATCTGGTTGGAACAATATTATTTTGGCTATTGTTGGTAAGGGTTACGATAAGCACTCTATTCTTGCAAACCCAGCACCGCCACTAACGGCGCGAGGCAGAGACGGACGTTTTGTTCCCGTATCTGATGCAGCATTAATGGAATTTGGCTTCAACTATAAGGATTTATTGTGAGGCGTTCATGAAAAAATCAATAGTGTTATTAACATTGGCATCTAGTATAGGTCTAGTAGAAGCAGCTGACATATCCGCTCCTTTTAATAGTGACATTGGCATGCTTGTTAGTGATGAAGTGTTAGGTGCACAGCGCGGTAAATTTGTGGCCGGCCCTAAAAATCATTACTTTGGCATTGAATTTATTACTTCTATTGCCGGTCCCAATGGCACTATTATGACCAGCGGCATGCAGCTAAATGTTAATTTCAATCATAATCAGCCTACTGTGAGTGTTAACCATTACGGAGATGAAGGATCTTTATCGACAGGCAGCGCTCAAAATAGTATTAATAATGCACCTAATGGCAGTGGTGTGGTGCAGATAGCACAAATTGCCGGTAATGGTAACGCAGGACTTAACGACCTTAGTTTTATGTCCGGCCAAATGCAGGTAAAAGGCTCATCACTCACGCAAGGTCAATATCAGCTAAGCTTACCCGATGGCTTAGTGCGTTATGATTTTAACAACAGCGGTCTAGCCATGTCGTACGCTTCTAACGACGGCAATCTTACGACGACACAAATGCTGCGTGACAGCAATGGTAGCAAAGGCTTTGTGCAACAATTTAGTATTGCTGACAATAGTAAACTACTTTCTAATCAGGCTAAATTTTATATGGGCGATCAACTTAATGCCTACACTGATTTGGCAGAAACCCTAAGGCAGCAATTACCTACGGGGATCAGGTAACTACCACGATTTAACACGCAAGGAATGCGCATGAACAAAACAACAATAGCCTTAGCAATATTAGGCTGTTCTGCTACGCTGGTGACAGCACAAGAAGCCTCCTCGGGACCCGACGAGGCTTTATTGCAACAGCAGCTCGATAATTTACGCCAACAACTCATTCAGCAGAATCAGCAGCTGCACCAACTACAAAACAGCCTCAGCACCAGCCAACAACAGTCGGTCGCACAAGATTCGGCCGGTCGTATAAGCAGCGAACAACGCGAGCCAGGAAAGAGCGCTTCGACAGAAGGGCTGTTGATAGAACAACACAACGTGTTTGATCGAAAATTTAGCCTCGACTTTGGTTTAAGCTATGCCTATTACGATCGCAAACAGCTGCTATTGCGGGGGCTCAGCGTATTCGATGCTATTTTCCTTGGCAAAATCGATACCGACCGTATTCGCTCTCATCAATGGACTGCCGACGTAACTGGCCGCTATACCTTTAACGACCGTTGGCAAGGTGAATTAAAAATTCCTTATGTCTACCGTTACATGGACTACACTGCTAGCCCAGATAACAATACAAAAGTCTTTGATAGCCTAAGCGATAGCAACATTGGTGATATTAGTGCCGCTGTTTATTATCGACTGCTAACTGAAACTAATAGTCGTCCTGATTTAGTCTGGAATTTTAGAGCCACTGCCCCTACCGGCCGCGACCCTTTTGGTATTCCAAACACCCCTAATCAGAATACCAATCTAAATGTACCGACAAAGCTAGCTACTGGTACTGGTTTGTGGGGGCTATCGACGGGCTTTTCGGCCGTAAAAACTGTAGATCCGGCTATTTTGTTTGCGAGTGTTGATTACACGCATTATTTAAAAGGCAGTTTCGATGATATTTCTGCCGGTCAAGGCCTACCCGGAGAGGTACAACTAGGCGACTCTTTTGGTTATGGCTTAGGCATGGCCTTTGCACTCAGTGAACGTTTAAGCCTATCGCTTAACTTTAACCAAAGCTTTAATCGTGAAGCAAAACAGGCATTCGAAGGGGAAAGTCTAAGTAAAGTTGAAAGCTCCAATGGTAACTCTGCCACTATGGGCATGGGCGTCACTTGGGCAATAGATGATAACTTATCTGTGGTTGTTAACTGGGCAGCAGGCCTCACCCCAGATGCCCCAGATTATGTGGTGGGAGTGCGTCTTCCTTATCGCTTTTAATTAATTCAAGACTGAGCGCACCGAGTACATGGCTCTCTTCTGGTAATAAATTTAGCCTAATCAAACTCGCTATTAGCGCTACACTAATAACGAGCAGACAGAGTAGCTTGTGACAGTATGTAAGTACGCTAAATTGGCATAGCGAGCTGAGTAATGGCACACTCGGCTTACACCAATAGTAAGGAGAATCTCCATGGGAATGGCAACGGTAAGCGAAATTATGCGGCGTAGTATACCCCTGCTAACGGCGGACATGACGATCACACAAGCGCTGGATAAATTATTATCGTCGGATTTAAGTGGTTTGCCCGTGGTGGATAGTCAGCGCAAAATCATTGGCTTTCTTTCGGAGCAGGATTGTATACCTAAACTTATTAATGCCAGCTATCACTGCGATAGCCGAGTAACGGTAAATGATTTGATGTTCAAAGAGCCATTAACCGTCACCCCCAACAGTGATGTATTTGAGCTTGCACGTTTAATGGATGGCGCCAAGCCAAAGATTTACCCTGTGATAGAAGACAACAAAGTGATTGGCATAGTGACTCGCCGTCAAGTGATGCAATTTTTAAACGCTCAGTTACAGAACTGCTCCATCAACATTTAACTTGTCTTGCTACAAATAAAAACGGGAACCCTAGGGTTCCCGTCTTTTTGACTAATTTTTTTAATTAACCTTTTTTGACCAACTTAAGTGCTAATCAACCGCTAACTCGGCTTAAAGTATGCCGTCAATCGAGTCATGTAGCTCGGCAGGCCAAACACCACACTGCACCTGACCAATATGTGATAACTGCAGCAACAACATGGCCAAACGCGACTGACCAATACCGCCGCCCACCGTTTGAGGCAACTCACCGGCTAACAGCGCTTGGTGCCATTCCTGCTCTGCTCTGTCTTCTTGGCCAGTTAACGCCAGCTGATAACGTAGCGCTTCTTTATCAACGCGTATCCCCATAGAAGAGAGCTCGAATGCATTTTCTAAGATAGGGTTCCAGACTAAGATATCGCCATTTAAGCCACACAAGCCATCTTCACCTAGGCTCGACCAATCATCGTAATCCGGTGCCCGCACATCATGGCGGTCACCATGGCTTAACTGACAACCTATGCCAATTAAGAATACCGCACCAAACTCTTTGGCAATGGCGCGTTCACGGCCTTTGGCATCTAAATCAGGGTAACGCGTTAATAATTCTTCGGCGTGCAAGACATGAATTTGCTCGGGCAAGAAAGGCGTTAAGCCGTATCGCTCAGCCGCCGCCATTTCCGTTTGTTTGATAGCATCGTAAATCTTATTGACCACAGTCACCAAGAAATTGACGTTGCGGTCTCGTTCCAACATAACTAGCTCCCAGTCCCACTGATCCACATACACGGAGTGGATGGGGCTTAAGCTGTCTTCGTCTGGGCGCAGCGCCTTCATGTTGGTGTAAATGCCCTCTCCTGCTTCAAACTCAAAACGAGCCAAGGTATGGCGCTTCCACTTAGCCAAGGAGTGCACTACTTCAAACGTGGATTGTGGAATGGCTTTCACTTTAACCTGCACCGCTTTTTCTGAGCCAGACAGGTTGTCTTGCATGCCATCGCCTAGACGACTGAGAATGGGGGCTTGCACTTCCAGTAGGTTGAGCTGCTGCGCCAATTGATCGGAGAAAGATTCTTTTACAAAACGGATCTGGCGTTGGCGTTCAATATAGGACTGCTTCATCTCATGCACCTAGGTTGCTAATTGGTTTTGTTGAATTCTCAGACAAAATGCATTTTATTTCAACATTACATAGTAAAAATGCCACCACTAATCTAGATTAAATAATTAAATGGCTTATTTTTGCGGAATACACAAAATATGATGATAAAAGGCGACCCACATTATCAAATCGATAATTTAGATAAATCGATTCTCATGGCGTTAATGGACAATGCTCGCGCCCCTTACGCCGAATTGGCCAAGCGCTTTGCAGTCAGCCCCGGCACCATACATGTGCGGGTGGAAAAGATGAAACAAGCGGGCATTATCCAAGGCACTCGAGTGCAGGTGAGCTCAAAAAAACTCGGTTACGATGTGTGCTGCTTTATCGGCATTATCTTAAAGAGCGCCCGAGATTATCCGGCGGCTTTAGCCAAGCTAGAGCAGCTTGAAGAGGTGGTGGAGGCTTACTACACCACGGGCCAATACAATATTTTTATTAAGGTGATGACCCATTCCATAGATGAATTGCAGCAGGTGTTAGTGCACCGACTGCAAACCATAGATGAAATTCAATCTACCGAAACACTCATTTCACTGCAGCAACCAATTGACCGAGACGTAGCCCCTTAAGACCAGCGCCCGGCACCGAGCACCAAGCGCCCAGCAAAAAAAGCACCGAAGCCATCAGCGTCGGTGCTTCACGTTCTCTATTTAGCTAGGCGCCGGGCGCTTTACACTTACTTCTTCGCTTTAGTCAGCAAGTCTTGCAACTGCTTGATACGCAATTGCTTGAGCTTATGGTCGGCGGCGATTTTTTCTAAGGTTGCGTCTTTAAGTGCCTTATCGGTTATCTTTTGGGCTTTATGCTCTGCCATTAACGTACGCAGTTGGCCTTGCTCGATTTTCGCGTTTAACCGCGCTTGGCTGGCCTTAATAAACTGGGCTTTTAGCTCAGGGGTTTCCAGCTTCTCTAGATGCTTATTCAAATACGTTTCAAAATGCTCTGGGCTCATCTGCTGCTTATGGCCGCGCTGATAGCTATTGCCATGGCCCTTATGGCCATCATAGCTGCCGTGTTGCATCTTATGCTGATGACTAGCTTGAGCTGCTGCAACTGGCGGCTCACTGGCTGTTTGTTCGGCCATGACCCAAGCCGGAGCGGTTAATAAGCTGGTGGCGAGTATCAGGGCGCTATATTTCATGTTCATCATAATGACCTCAATTAGGGGTGGACTCGGTAGCCATTAAAACAGCCAACTGTCAGTAAAATGTGTCAGAACTCGGCTTTATTGTCACAAAGTGTGCCGTCACTTATACCCTCACTTATGTGCCATAACCTATGGCAAAAACGGGGCTTGCCATACTTTGACATTCTTTCTGCCTACTGGCCGCTTATACTGGCGCCGTTGTTATAAGTAGCGGTCATAAGTGGCGGCGACAAGAGGAGCAGGCATGGATCAGACTAAACAATTATTGGTGGTGGATGACCACGGTGAGATCCGTGATTTACTAAAGCGCTTCTTAGAACAGCACGGCTATCGCGTGCAAGGCGTGGCGGACGGCAATGCCATGCGCCAGCATTTAACCCATCATGCCCCAGACTTAATTATTCTCGATCTTATGCTGCCCGGCGACGATGGCTTAACCTTGTGCCGAGAGCTGCGCGGTCAAGGTAATCAGGTGCCCATTATTATGCTCACCGCCGTCGGCGAAGAAACAGACCGCATCGTGGGCTTAGAGATGGGTGCCGATGACTATTTACCTAAGCCGTTTAATCCTCGGGAATTACTCGCACGCATTAAAGCCGTACTTAGGCGTCAATCCATAGCTGAGAGCCCAGCCAACGCCGTGCAAGAAGCGGCGCACTTGCACTTTGATCGCTGGTGCTTAGACCTCAGTCGGCGCGAGCTGCGCGACGAGCAAGGTATCACCGTCAGCTTAAGCACAGCCGAGTTTGATTTATTACGGGTGTTTACGCAGCATCCGCATCATGTGCTTAGCCGAGATCAGCTGTTAGATTTGGCCCGTGGTCGCGAAGCTCAAGCCTTCGATCGCGCCATAGATACACTGGTCAGTCGGCTGCGCCGCAAGTTGGAGCTGGACTCCAAGCAACCACGCTTAATCAAAACCATTTGGGGCGGCGGCTATATGTTAGTAGCGGATGTGCGCCATGGGGATTAAGCGCCTACGTTTTTGGCTGAGCAGCCTAAGTGGCCAAATCGTCATGGTGGCACTGCTGTTTTTAGTCGTCATACAGCTGGTAGGCATACAGATTTATCGCATGGAGCGAGAAGAAACGCTTGGCTTAGTCGACAGTCGCTTTGCCCTGCAACGGGTTGTGTCAGCCATTCGCTTACTCAATCAATCCCCCGAGAACTTACATGATGAGATATTGCGCGCCAGCCGCAGCGAAACGCTACGTTTGCGCATCAGGGATCAAGGCACCACGCCTGCGGAGCGCAATCCAAAGTTTGAGCGCATAGTGCGCAGCAAGCTGGAATACCCCAAACAGCTTGCCATTCAGATCAGCGCCGAGCGCAACCCGGTTGCTGGCCACTCGTTACCTCATAATCACCCCCGTGGCCAAGCACAGCCAACACGCCGAGCTCAAGGCATGCGCACCGATGTGCGTTTACAGGGCAGCATTGAGCTGGAAGATGGCCGCTGGCTGGATTTTATCTCATTACGTGATAACGAAATTCCCAACTGGTCGATTAAAGCCGTGTTGTCTTTTGTACTATTAGCTGGGCTGTTAGCGGGCTTGATGATCTGGCTCTTGCAGCGCACCACTCGCCCCTTAAAACAGTTGGCCCAGCAGGCAGAGCGGCTCGGTCGCGGTGATAAGCCTGAGCCTATTAGCGAAAGCGGCCCGCGAGAAATTCGCCACACCCTCACCGCCTTTAACCGCATGCAAGACCGGCTGGATCGCTTTGTCTCGGATCGCACCCGCATGCTAGCCGCCATTTCTCACGACTTACGTACGCCGCTGACCACCGTAAAGTTGCGCTGTGAGTTTTTGTCCGACGGTGAAGACAAGCAAAAAATACAACAAAGCTTGAGTATCATGGAGCAGATGCTGAGCGCTACTTTGCAATTTGCTCGGGAAGACGGCTTAGCCGAGCCGATCCGTAATTTGGACTTACCCAGCTTGCTACAAAGCCTGTGTGATGACTTACAAGATAATGGCTTTGATGTCAGCTTAGTGGCGCAAAGCGCCGTTATTTATCGCGGTCGCCCCAGTGCCTTGCGCCGTGCCTTACAAAACCTGCTCGACAATGGCGTAAAATATGGCGGCAAAGTGGAAGCCGAACTCGAGGTCACGCCTACCCAAGTACAAATACGTATTCGCGACTTTGGCCCCGGCATACCCGCAGAGCAATTAGAGGAAGTGTTTAAACCCTTTACTCGGCTGGATACGGCGCGAAATATGGAAGATGGCAGCATTGGCTTGGGGTTGGCCATAGCGCGCACCTTAGTCCACCAACATGGTGGCCAGTTATTACTGAGCAATCATCCGCGAGGTGGCTTACTGGCACAGGTTTTTTTACCACGCTAGCGCGCTTTACACAGCGAATGAAAGTTCCTACATTGGCTCATCTCACTCATACAAGGACAAGATGTCATGAAAGACGAAACGCTGGTGGTTCATTACGGTTACACCACAGATCCCACCACCAAATCCGTGGCCGTGCCCATCTACCAAACCGTGGCTTACGAGTTTGACAGCGCCCAGCATGGCGCCGATTTGTTTAACCTGGAAGTGCCGGGCAATATCTATACCCGCATCATGAACCCCACCAACGATGTGATCGAGCAGCGGGTAGCCGCACTGGAAGGCGGCATCGCTGGCCTGGCAGTATCGGCAGGCAGCGCCGCCATTCATTATACTTTAATCAACTTGGCGCAAAACGGCGATAACATAGTCACCACGCCTCAGCTCTATGGCGGCACCTATACCTTATTCGCACATATGTTGCCGAGCATGGGCATAGAAGTGCGTTTTGCCGAAGATGCTAGCCCAGAGGCGATAACCAAACTGATCGATGACAGAACCAAGGCGGTATTTTGCGAAAGTATTGGTAACCCAGCCGGCAACGTCACCGACTTGCAAGGCTTGGCCGATGCCGCCCATGCCCAAGGCGTGCCTTTAGTGGTGGATAACACGGTCGCCAGCCCAATTTTGTGTAAGCCCATCGAATTTGGTGCCGATATTGTGCTGCATTCGCTGACCAAATACATAGGCGGCCACGGTAACTCGCTGGGGGGCATGATTGTCGACAGCGGCAAGTTTGATTGGTCTCAGCATAAAACCCGCTTCCCACAGTTTAATAATCCTGAGCCTGCTTATCATGGCGTTGTGTATACCGAATCCTTTGGCCCTGCGGCCTTTATTGCCCGCGCCCGCACAGTGCCACTGCGCAATACCGGCAGCACCTTGTCGCCGATGAATACCTTCTTGTTGCTGCAAGGGCTAGAAACCTTGCCACTGCGCATGGAACGTCATGTAGAAAATACCTTTAAAGTGGCAGAGTATTTACAGAATCATGCCGCCGTTGACTGGGTAAATTATGCGGGCTTAAAAGACCATCCAGATTACGAACGTGCCCAGCGCTACATGAAGGGCAAGCCGTCGGCCATTTTATCCTTTGGTCTGAAAGGCGGTTATGAAGCCGGTGTGCGTTTCTACGATGCCCTCGCGCTTATCAAGCGCTTGGTGAATATTGGTGATACGCGATCTCTCGCCTGCCACCCCGCTTCCACCACTCATCGTCAAATGAGTGAAGTCGAACAGGCACAAGCCGGCGTTAAGCCGGAGATGATCCGTCTATCCATCGGCATCGAGCATATCGACGATATTATTGCGGATATAGCGCAAGCGTTAAAAGCCTAAATAATCCTGAGAGGTGAGGCGAAAAAAGGCTTCGCTCTTTCAGCCATAAGCTATAAGTCAAACTCAGCGTCGCCTTAAATAAAAAGCCCCGTAACCTAAGTTACGGGGCTTTTACTTGCTCATGCTACGCAAAGTCGCCTATCGAATGATTGCCGACTTAAGCTGGCACTGTTATTTGCGGACGCACGCCTAAGCTGTGACAAATCGCATAAGTCAGATCCGAGCGGTTGAGGGTATAGAAGTGGAAATCTTTCACTCCTTCTTGGCTCAATACGCGTACCTGATCCATGGCAATACTGGCGCCCACTAAGTTTCGAGTATTCTGATCGTTTTCCAAGCCTTGGAAGCGCTGATGCATCCAGTTTGGAATACGTACGTTAGAAAACCCCGCAAACTTAATTAAGGTCTGATAGTTAGACACCGGCAATATACCCGGCACTATTTCAGTGTCGATGCCGATAGTCACGCAACGATCTCTAAAACGCAGGTAAGACTCCACATCGAAGAAGAACTGCGTAATCGCACGATTAGCACCCGCATCTATCTTACGCTTCAAGCTCAGTAAATCCGCCTGCGCGCTCTTTGCTTCTGGGTGTACCTCAGGATAGGCCGCCACCGAGATATCAAAGTCGGCTTCTTCTTTGAGCAGTCGCACTAAGTCTTCGGCATACATGTCGGGCTTTGCCAAGCCCTCAGGTAAATCACCGCGCAATGCCACAATAGAGCGAATACCGCTGTTCCAGTAATCTTTAGCAATCTCACGTAATTCGGTACGGCTGGCATCGATACAAGTCAGGTGTGGTACGGCAATCAGGCCCGTTTTCTCCTGAATGTCTTTGATCACCTTATGGGTTCTATCTCGAGTACCAGAGTTAGCACCGTAAGTAACGGAGACAAACTTGGGTGCCAAAGTACTGAGTCGGTCGATAGAGTCCCATAAGGTTTTCTCCATCTGCTCACTGTTTGGCGGAAAAAACTCAAATGAGACATTAATATCGCCATTTAGCTCAGCCATTGTCTGATTCAGCGCTTCTACATGACGCGCGCTATAAAAACCCATGTTTATCTCCTGACAACTTAAATTAAAACGATTCCTTTATGCCTCGGCTGGCATAGGTCTTACGCAGTTCGGTGGTCGCTGTCACCATGTTGGCCAAGGCAATACGAGTCTCTTCCCAGTTACGCGTCTTCAAACCACAGTCTGGATTCACCCAGATGCGCTCTTTTGGCAGACGTGCAACGGCTTTTTCGATCAACTTAACCATTTCTGCCACAGTCGGCGTACGCGGTGAGTGGATGTCGTACACGCCAGATCCAATCTCATTGGGGTAGGCGAAGTCACGGAATACGTCCAGCAGTTGCATGTTAGAACGTGATGTTTCGATAGTGATCACGTCCGCATCCAAACGAGCAATTGATTCGATAATTTCGTTGAACTCAGAATAACACATGTGTGTGTGGATCTGAGTACTGTCCGCGACCACAACAGCACTTAAACGAAAGGCTGTTTCGGCCAGTTAGCTCAGGAGTTCACAAAAAAGGGCACAAAAAAGGGCAGATCCTGAGACCCACCCTAATCGCTCCGAGACCTAGCGCCTCGTAAATAACTAATTTATTAGAAGCGGTAGCCTAAACCCACCATAACGCCTACAGGGTCTATGCTGGTTTTAGTCGCTGAGCCGCCATTAATCGTCACCTCAGTATCAATGTCCATATACCAAAGAGAACTGTTCACGAACCAATTCTCATTAACGGCCATATCAATACCCGCCTGCGCGGCCCAGCCCCAAGAGCTGCTAGCATTAATTTTAGCTCCATCTAAAGCATTAACGCCTTTTTCATCAAAGAAAAAAGTGTAGTTAATACCAGCACCTACGTAAGGACGTACCTTGCTCTGTGAATTACCAAAGTAATACTGTGCCATCAGACTAGGCGGTAGATGTTTAACTTTCGCAACTTCGCCTGCACCTTCTAAGTCCACGCCATGAGAGAAAGGCGTAGCACCCAATAGTTCAACACCCCAGTTGTCGGTCAAAAGGTAGGAAACAGTAAAACCAAACTGGGTGTCATTTTTTACATCTATTGGGCCTGCACCTGGTACTTCACCACCGCTGCCATTAGGGCTCACCATAATAGCACCGCCACGAACTAAGACATCGCCAGCTTGGTGAGCAAAAGCAGAAGGAGCCAATAAGGCAGCGGCAACCAATAGGGAAACTTTTTTCATGCTTTATCCTTAATTTATTATGGTGTTGTCTAACTAATTGGCGTCAGTTTGCCTCAGCTGTTACGGACTGGTTTTGATTTAACGCAAACTTGGTGTCGAAAACTTGATTATCTTTGAACTTTTGCTATCAATAAAAAATAGCTAGGTTGACGACTAGCTATAATAAGCGTCTTAGGGTATATCTTAGGTATCGAGATCAGGCAGCGCTTTTAGCGTTGCCTGCTTTTTTATGGAGGTTTATATGGCTCAGTTGCCACCTATTACTATATCTACCCTAGATCTAGTACGGCTAGAAGCCTTGCTAGAGAAACAGCCCGAGTCCGACGCGGTCGTACGGCTAGAAAATGAGCTTGATCGCGCTACAGTGGTTCCTCCTACCGAGGTACCAGATAATATAGTGACCATGAACTCCACTATCACCTTTGCCATGGCGACCGGTAAAGAAACCTTTACCAAAACGCTGTGTTATCCAAAAGATATGGACAACGGTAACAACAAAATATCGGTACTGGCTCCCATAGGCGCGGCGATTCTTGGGTTAAGCGTTGGTCAAAGCATCGAATGGCCAGCTCCCAATGGTAAAACGATGCAAGTTAGCATTACTGCCGTCGACTACCAGCCTGAGCGTGCTGGCGATTATCAAGCATAAATAGAAAAAGGCGCATATTTGCGCCTTTTTCTATTTAGGTTTCCTAAAGAATATGTTCTCACCACTAGCCCGCACTTATTAGTATCACGGAACCAACTTGAGTTTATTAATCAGCAGCGTGTTATTTGCGTTATCGATCACAGGCCCCATCTGCCTACTGCTAGTATTAGGCTTTGCCTTGCGGCGCAACCAGATGATGAACGAAGGCTTTATTGATGGCGCTAGCCGCTTAGTTTTTAACATTGCCCTACCCATGCTGCTATTTACCAGCATAGCGCAAACTAATTTCAGTCAAATAATCAGCTTCAAGCTTATTGGCTATGGTATTAGCGCCACGCTTATCGCGTTCGTATTACTGGAGTGCTGGGCCAGTCGCGCTATCGATAACAAGCGCTTACGCGGCGTAGTGGTACAAGGCGCGTTTCGCGCTAACATGGCCATTATCGGCCTAGCCTATGTCAACAACGCCTATGGCGTCCAAGGCGTGGCAGCTGCCGCCATGTATGTAGCCTGCCTGACTATTCTATTTAACGTGCTGGCAGTTATCACCCTTAGCCGCAGCCTTAATCAAGATGAAGCGCCACGCTTGAGCCAAGTAGCGAAAAGCATAGCTAAAAATCCACTAATTATCGGTATAGTTGCCGCACTACCCTTTGCCGCCACTGACTGGTCAGTACCAGAGATGATGATGCAAACCGGTCAGTATCTTGCCCAAATGACACTACCATTGGCGTTGTTATGTACCGGAGCTAGCCTTAGCCTCAGAGGCCATCAAGAAGAAACCGCCCTGCTACCTACAGTGACCCTCTTACGGTTATTAATAATTCCTACCTTTATGACACTGGGCGGTTACCTCATTGGCTTTAGGGAGATGGAGCTAACAATTCTCTTTCTCATCAACGCCGCTCCTACTGCTGCAGCCAGTTATGTCATGGTACGCGCCATGGGCGGCAATGCCGTGCTCGCAGCAAATATCATCGCCATCACTACCCTAGGCTCCTTGCTAAGCACCAGCTTAGGGGCTGCGTTGTTCAAAGGACTAGGTTGGTTGTAACGGGTACAAAAAAACGGTTAACGAGATGAGCTTCCAAAGCACGGTAAACGGCGATCCATCCACACTAATAGGGCATCATAGATACCGGTGTGCATTAACCAAGCCATGCCAAAGCTTGTAACCGCTAAGCCACCGACATAAATATCCGTCCACCAATGAGCTCCGGCTATAAATCTAGGAGCCGAGAAAATCACCACGAATAAGCAGCCCCAAAGACCGGCTTTCCATGATAAAAAATGCCAAGCAAAAGCCGTGAAAATCATCAACATCAAACCATGGTCGCCAGGAAAGCTATCACCCGAAGAGTCTTTAGTTTTAAAGCTCGCCAGTTCAGTAAGACGATAAATATTTTCAAAGGTCAGCGTTGGGCTTGGCCTTTCTACAGGGATCATTCGTCCTAACTGATTCAAGCCAACGGCAGTAAGTAGCATCATAAAGCCAATAAGCAATAATTGACGTTTGCGCTCCACGGTCGCGCCACGATAATAGCTGTAATAGACAGCACCCATCGCTAGCAGGGCAATGCCATCGAAGGCTCGATTGTTAGCAACTGCAATCGCATTTACCCATGTTTGGCTGCTACCAATCTTATTATTAAAATAATAAAAAACCGCCTTGTCGATATCCAACCAAAAGCCATGATTAGGTAGCAGATACCAACTCGCAAACACTGAGACTGCCACTAAGTTCCAAAATAGCCATTTATTAAATTGTAGAAACACGACGTCCTCTTTATTTTAAGTATAGTTTTGAGGCCAGCATTGTACGGATTTTTATGCGACCCGCCCAGCGTAACTCGCCGATCCACGGAATAGCACTCGATCTACTTATATTCGTATGCAGCTTCAGCAAGCTAATAAAATCAGTGAGCCGAGCCACCAAACTAGCCACGATTAACCTCTCCGCCTGCTTGTGTTAAAATAATTTTATTATTTTCATTCCTAATACTTTAGGACACTCACTCCTATGAATTTTAAAGAATTTCATGCTTCACTGAAGCAACCAAATCCACCAGCCGAATTATCTGACGCGCTCAAAGCTTTATGGCTGGACGCTAATCAGCAATGGGAAGAGGCTCACGAAGTCATCCGTGACAATACCGACCAACCCTCAGCCTGGGTTCATGCCTATTTGCATCATGTAGAAGGCGTACTGTGGAACGCCGATTACTGGTATGGCCGAGCGAAAAAGACACGCCCTAACTGCAGCACCCAAGACGAATGGCAGAAAATCGTTCAAGCATTAACTGCGTAAAAAGCGAAGAGGAAGATTGTTCGCAATAATACCAATCGGATTAAACATTAGATCAGTTTTGTCCAGCTTCGATTACATAGTGATTTCACTCGATCCACGTCGGCA